>JAKEEH010000534.1 GCA_022616725.1 Limisphaerales bacterium
AAGCTGATCTTCAACTGCACGCCGCGGCAGGAGTACCAGCCTGTGGATAGCGCGAACGATGCCGGTTGGAAAGAAATGTTAGCGGCGCATCAATCCGGGCGTCTCAAACCAGAGCACGACCGCGCTTACTTCACGCAGCCGCGCCCGGTGTTCGAGTTGTTCGATCTCGAGAAGGATCCGGGCGAGCTGAACAATCTCGCGGGCAAGCCGGAGGTCCGCGACGTCGAGATGGAGCTCAAGATCGCGCTGACCGAAAAGATGATGCTCGACTACGACTACCTGCCGCTGCCAATTGCGACTACGGAGTAACGGCCCAAATTCAGTTATCGCGCCGATGCGCCGTTATTCGAATCGCTGCGGTCCCAGTAGACGGGACTTCTCACCACACGATGCGGCGCACCTGTTCCGTAAGAGTCTGGACCCGGCGCGCTGAGCATGCGCAAAGACATTGACATCCTGGGCGTCGCAGGCGCGAGCGCCGTGACGCGAAGCCTTGATATGGCCATCTGAGATGGCTATCCTGGACTCATGCAAGTCAGCGTGGCGGACGCCAAGAACAAACTGCCTGAATTGATAAAAGCGGTCGAGCATGGAGAGCGCGTAACCATCTGCCGCCGCGGTGTTCCCATTGTAGATTTGGTGCGGACGCAAGCGGGCGCTGGGCGACAGCCGAAATTCGGAACCCTGAGAGGCCGAATTGCGATCAACGATCCCGATTGGTGGAAGCCAATGTCTGAGCAAGAGGTGGAGGCGTTCCTGGAAGGGCGTGATTAAGTGCGGCTCCTGCTGGATACTGTCACTTTCATTTGGGCAGTGGGTTCGCCGGAACTTCTTTCCAAAAGAGCCAGGGCCGCTCTGGAGGAAGAAGAGACGGTCCGCGAGATGAGCGCCGTCTCGCTTTCCGAGATCGCCATCAAGCAAGCCAAACGCAAACTCGATCTCTCAAAAGAAGCTGCTCTTCAAGGCGCCGCGGACCTTCAGGTGCGCGTACTTCCTTACACGGCAGACCACGCCTACCATCTCTTCGACCTGCCGCATCACCACGCGGATCCCTTCGACCGTCAGATCATTGCGCAAGCGCTGGCGGAGAAGATCCCCGTGGTGACCGCCGACGAGAAATTCAAATTGTATAAGGGCGTCAGGGTAATTTGGTGACGCCCTCGCTACGTGTATCGCTCAGAAACTCATCCGCAGCCCCAGTCGGAAATACCGCTCGTCGAAATCGCGCCCGGTGCTATTCACATTCGTAATCGTCGCGTAATTGTTGAGGCTTCTGACGCTGCCGTCTGGATTCAGGGCCATATTAGAGACGTCGTTGGTGAACGAGAGCTGGAAATTATTCGGCCGCACGCCAGGGCTCCAGAAATGGGGCGTATTCGTGGCGTTGAACGCCTCGGCTCGGAACTGGAGGCGCAGCTTCTCGGTCAGGCGAAAGTCGCGGAAAACGCTCAGGTCGAGGTTGACGACGCCAGGGCCACGAAGCGAGTTGAAACCGGCGGAGCCGTAGCGGGGCTGGTTCACGGAAGCGAATGCAAGCGGGTCGAAATAAGGATTTTCAAAGCCAACGCCGCCGAGAATGTTCACTTGCGGTTTCACCTGATCCGCCAGTTGTGGGTTTCCCGGAGCATTCAGCGCCGCCGCGTTCGCCGTAATAGTGAAAGGACTGCCCGAGAAGGCCGAAAACACACCGTTCAACTGCCATCCACCCGCCAGCGCAGAGGCGACGCCTCCCCGATTCAGGAAACGTTTTCCTCTGCCAAAGGGGAGTTCCGCAACGCCCGCTGCAGTCAGTTTGTGGGTTACGTCCTCCTGAGCGATCCCCTTGTTGCGATGGAAATATTGCGGGTCGGATATGGAGCCCGCGAAATTTGTGACGTATTTCGACCAGGTGTAACCGGCGTTAATCGTGAATCCATTAGCGAACCGGCGGTTGAACGTCGCCTGTAACGAGTCGTAGTACGTGTGAATCATCGGGAGCAGCACATTGATGGCCGCCTGGATTCCGAGGCTTCGGAAGTAGGGTTGGCTCGCCGATCCGCCGCCCGGAAGACCGAAATTCACGTTCTGTGAGCGCACGCCATGAATGACCCTCGTGCCTACGTACCCAATCTGCGCGGTCAGGTTCGAGGCCAGCGCCTTCTCGATGCTGAAATTCCAGGACATAACGTATCCGCGCGTGAATTCCTTCGGAAGGGTCGTCGTGCCGCTGCCCGCAGGAAGAGAAATGGATCCACTGCTTACGTCGGCTGGAGTAATCTCAGGAAAGCCCTGTTCGATCGTTTGGGCGGCATTGTAGGTATTCAGACCTGACCTGGTGATTGCGATCTGACTCGGGTAAGCCGTGAGACCATTCCGATACATGTTGTTTTGCTGCCAGTTCAGAGAAAATCCGGACCGCACGACGAAGCTATCCGTCGGTCGAAACGCGAGTCCCAAACGAGGCGAGAAGAGCTTCGGGCTTGTGCGGATTCCACAATCTTTGGGGTTACTGCCGACTCCGCAGATCAACTGCCGGCTGGTCGCGAAGTCGAACAATTCGATACCGCGATCCGCACGCGTGGGTACGGGGTAGTACTCCCATCGAAGGCCGAGCGAGGCCGTGAACTTTCGGCTCACCTGCCACTGATCGCGAAAGTACAAGCCGAGGACGCTTGTCCGCAGTGTCGCAGGGCGCGCCGGATCGGCCCCGTCGTTCAGCGGCGGGTTCATAATGCCATTCGATACCGACTGCGGGAGGCCGAGCAGAAAGTCCGCAAAGCTGTTGTACGGGTTCGGCGCCGGGCCGCCATTCACTGCCGTCAGCCCCCCTGTGAACGTAAAGCCGGGGAAGTTCGCCGTGGGAACTTCGTAGTGGTTCATGCGGAGCTTCAGCAAGTCCATGCCAAACCGGATATTGTGGGATCGCTTCGTCCAAGCGGCATTGGCGGTGTATTGGAATTGTGGGTCCAGGTAATCATACGTTTGTCCGCCGCCGAGGGTCGTCCAATTATTAATGCGGAAAAGCGGAGTCCCTCTTAATCTCTGACTTGGAGTGCAGGATCGTGGAAGATTGAACTGATCCCCCCAACACTGGTCCGGCCCGTCGGGCCTTTCCTGT
>JAKEEH010000102.1 GCA_022616725.1 Limisphaerales bacterium
CCTGCCAGACCATTTTTCCGCTGTTCAATTCGAAGCACTCAGCGACGCCTTCGGTGTTGAGGATGTAAACATGGCCGTCGTGAATGACGCCCGATCCAAGGCGATTCTTCGTCCGCTCGTGCCGCCATAGCCGGTGGGTTTCGGTCACATCGCCGTTCCCACCCGCCTTGACTGCGACTGTCGTTCCGTAGAATCCGCCCATCGCCACAACGACGCCATCACCCGCAATAGGTGACGTGTAAATGAGCTCATTTAGGCCGTCGCAACGCCACAATTCCTTTCCGGTTTTCGGATCGTAAGCGCAGATCAATTGCGGATACGCCATCACCAACTCAGTGCGCCCACCCGACTGAAGGATGATCGGCGAACTAAAACTGCAGAGGATGCCTTTCTCTTCCTGGCCGCGGAAACCGTCCGTGCGCGGCCGCTTTTGAATCGCAGGCTCGTTGACTCGCCAAACCTCGCTGCCTGTCTTTTTGTTGAGCGCGGTCAAATACGCGCCCTTCCCGGGTCCGAAATAAATGATGCAAAGGTCGCCATCAATCAGCGGTGACGAGGCGTACCCCCAGATATGCGCCTGCTTGCCCAGGTCCACGCGCCACAATTCCTTGCCGGCCATGTCATAGCAAAAAACGCCCGCCGAGCCGAACCATGCGATCACCCGTTCGCCATCGGTGGCCGGCGATGCCGAGCAGTAAGGGTTCGTCTCATGCGTTTCCTCTTCTTCTTTATAACTGGTCCCGTTTTGCCAAAGCGTTTTCCCCGTCTTCCGCTCCAGGCACATGACCGTCCGGCGTTCACCGACAGCCTGCGTCAGGAAAATCTTGTCCTTCCACACCACCGGCGTTGAATTGCCACGCTCCGGCAAGGGCACTTTCCAGAGAACATTTTCCGTGGCGCTCCATTTCAAAGGCAGGCCCGTCTCGGGCGTAATCCCCAATCCGTTGTCGCCCCGCCATCCCACCCAATTCCCGCCCAGGGCCGACGAGACACACCCAACCAATGCCAGAATTCGCGTGAACATATGGGCGGAACCTAGCGGGATCCTTCGCGCACGGCAACCGTCAGTTGCTCTCCCAGCCCGTGGCAGCGAGCCGCGCCAGCTCGTTGGTAATCGCGCTCCCTTCGTAGAACCAAAGCCAGCCTCGCAAGCGCTGCGCCTCGCCCGGCGCACAGTCGGGAAATTTTGGATCCGAATGCAAACATGGAACGGGAGCATTGCCCCAGGCGCGATGGTTGGGCGTCCAGGCCGTAATAATCCAGCGTGTCCGCTCCGGCGAGCCGCACGCCACATAGGGCGGCTGGAAAATCTTGTTGGCATTTGTTTGCTGATTGAAGCCGTCAGCGCCCTTCAACATCACGCAGTTCTGCACCCGCAGATCGCGCAGAGTTTCGCTGCTGCCATTCTTGAGCCAGAGTTCCATCCGCACAGCGTTGGTGCGCGGCTCCCCGGTGGCGCCGAAAACCACTCCATTCGGAAGCTTGCGCTCGATGCTGAGGGTGCCATCCCTGCCACGAGTCCATTCGAGCGGTTCGAGAGTGATCCCCTGTTTACTCCAAAGCGTCGGCACGTGCGTATGCGCGAGGTAGAGCAAGCCGTGCTGCGACCAGATCGCTTCCGGCAAATCGACGACGACATAGCTGGCTTCGTCCCAGGGTGTGAAGACGCTGATCTTTGTCTCGCGCTGCGGATTCACAGCGCCTTCCAAAAATCCGATTCGCGGATGCCGCCCTCCCGGGTAAGGCAGCATGCGAACCACGCCCTTCCTTACAAACTTCAGGCGGTTCCCAGCAGTGATCCCAAGTTTTGATTGGGCTTGCAGAACGTCTTGTTCCGACATCCCGGTTGCGAGCGAAACCTCTTCCGTCGTGAACCGATGGTGCCAAATCATGTTCTCGAGCCAGAAGCGGAGTTCGGACTCGGGAGGTTTTCGTGAGTTGCCCGCAGCGGCGGTTGCGCCAAACGCGGCGCACCCGGCTAAAAGGCAGGTTACGGTGCGCCAGCCAAAGCCGGAACTCCGTACGACGCTCACGGTTTCGTATCCGGCGTTACGCGCGCTTCGGTCGAGAGCTTGTAATCGTGACCGGTCGGCGACGTGAGAACCACTTCGCCCACGAATGCCCGGTAACCGTTTGCTGGCGCGTCAATCTTTGCCTCGGCCTTGCTGCTTCCGGCCTGGATACCGAGTTCCCGCGCGGTCCATTTGTCAGGTCGAAAATCGCGGTCCTGGGAGTCGGCCGTCCAAACGCGCATTTCCCTGGCCTTTTGATCGACTTTCATCGACAGCGTGACCGCGCCATCCCCGCTGACCTCCCACTCGACTTTAGGCAACGGCTGCTTGTCAGCGATCATTTGCACGAATGCGGCCAGGGTTTGAGTCGCCTCCTTCCCCCCGCCGAGGTCATGTCCTGCGTTAGGCGTCTGATAAACGAGCTTTGGTCCCGGCAAGTCGTGCCAATAGTGGCGGAGCGAATCCACGGTCCAATACGGATCATTCGTCCCGAGCAGCAAGAGCTTCGGTACGTTGTAGCGGGCGCGGTAGCTGTAAGGATCGACCCACTCACGGAGCCGTTTCATGTCCGGATCATCGAGTTTTTTCACGAGGCCAAGGTCCACATAATCATGAATCTGCTCGCTCTGTTTGCCATAAACTTTCTCGGCCCAATCCGTCTGCACTTTCATGTTCAACATGTCGATGACCATGGGAGACATGCCCTTGATGCGCGGGTCCACGGCGGCGGAGAGCCAGGTGGTCCAGCCGCGTTTGGAGGCGCCACCCACCACAAAGCCTTTGACCTGTTCGTTGTGTTCCTTGCGGGCGTATTCCTGCACGGCATCCATCGCCTTGACCGCGCTTTTGACCATCGGAAAGTTCAGCGGCCAGGTTTCGTCTTTTGTTTTCAGGTACTGATCGAACGTGTAGGCGATGAGCGCGTCCTCTTTGCGCCCATCATACAGAGGCTGGTTGGGCACTTTCGTCACGACTGCGGCCATGCAACCGGCGCGCTCGGCCACGGCTTTTAGGATCGGAATCTGCCGCGTCCCACTGCCGTCGCCGGTAATGAATAGAAATGCC
>JAKEEH010000103.1 GCA_022616725.1 Limisphaerales bacterium
GACCTGGATTGTCTTGCGGCCCCACTCGGCAAGACTGATGTCTCGAATCTTATAGTCCTGGACCTTGCCGTTGCCGTTTTTAATCGGCTTTGGAGTGCTCGCTTTAGGAAGGCGTGATTTGGATCGCGCCGGCGTCAGTTGTACTTTAGGCATAATTCCTCTAAATCTTAATCGTAATCTTGCGTTTAATCTTAATCTGGTCCCTACTTCGCCGCCCGCTTCAACACCGCGGCCTTGTCTGTTCTTTCCCAGGTGATGCTGTCGAGATCGTCCACCTTGCCGAAGTGCCCGTAATTCGTGGTCTTGGAATAAATCGGGCGGAGCAGGTTCAATTGCTTGATGATGTCGGCGGGCTTAAAGCTGAAGACCTCCTGCACGGCTTCCTCAATCTTTTCGTCGCTAATCTTGCCGGTGCCGAATGTGTTCACGCAAACCGATACCGGTTCCGGGTGGCCAATCGCATACGCGAATTGAATTTCCGCGCTGGTCGCGAGTCCGGCCGCGACAATATTCTTCGCCACATACCGCCCCATGTAAGCCGCGCTGCGATCCACCTTCGACGGGTCCTTGCCGCTGAAGGCGCCTCCGCCGTGACGGCCCATGCCGCCGTATGTGTCCACGATAATCTTGCGCCCCGTCAGGCCAGTGTCGCCCTGCGGTCCGCCCACCACGAACCGGCCCGTCGGATTGATCAAATACTGCGTCTTCCGGTCAAGCAGATGGCTCGGCAAAACCTTCTTGATCACTTCCTTGATGACGAAATCGCGAATCGTCGAATGTTTCGTATTCGCCGCGTGCTGCGTCGAAACAACCACATTCGTGATCCGCACCGGTTGATCGTTCACGTATTGAACAGAAACCTGCGATTTGGCATCCGGTCGCAGCCATTTAACAACCTTGCTCTTGCGCATGCGGGTTAATTCGCGGCCGAGCAGATGCGCGAACATAATCGGCGCCGGCATGAGTTCGGGCGTTTCATCGCATGCATACCCGAACATCAAGCCTTGATCTCCCGCGCCCTGTTCCGTGTGGCTTTTGCCTTCCGCCGCGCGCGCATCGACTCCCTGGGCGATGTCTGGGCTTTGGCTGGTGATCGCGTTCATGATCAACACCCTGTCGGCGTGAAACACGTCATCGTCGTTGACGTAACCAATCTCGCGAATCGCGTCCCGGGCGATGGCGTTGAAATCGAGCTTGGCTTTGGTCGTGATTTCGCCCCCCACTACCACCAGGTTGCATTTGGCGTAGGTTTCACAGGCGACGCGACTTTTCGGATCTTGCGCCAGGCAGGCATCCAGGACCGCATCCGAGATGGAATCGCAAACTTTGTCCGGATGGCCTTCGCCCACGGACTCGGAAGAAAAGATGTAGTTTTTGCTCATTGGCGAGATCAGGTGACCGCGTTCATTAACATATTGACGTATCAGGATATGAAGATATATCAATTTGCCGTGCCGTCAATAGCCATTATCAACCCCAGGTGGATAAAGGAACGATCCCGTACCTGATGTCCGACACCCTCAAATCGCTGCGCGCCCTGGCCGATCCGACTCGCCTGCGCATTATTGCTCTGCTGGAGCGGGATGAGCTGTCGGTGAACGAACTCCAGGAGATCACCAAGCTCGGCCAATCGCGCATTTCCACCCACCTCCGGCAATTGCAGGATGCCGGCATGCTGCTGTCCCGGCGCGAAGGCAAGCGGACCTTTTACAAACTCAATCGCGAAGCCGGGGCCACAGAGCGGGAGTTCATCCAACTCGCCACGCGCGGCGCCAAAGAGATGAGCGAATACGCGGCCGACCAGGTCAATCTCAAGCGCATTCTCGCTCGCCGCCAGCAGCAGGCGCAGCTCTTCTTTAACCAGATTGCCGGGCGCTTCGACCGCAGCTATGGCCCGGGCAGGTCCTGGCAGGCGTTCGGTCAAATGCTGCTTCGCATTCTGCCGTCGCTGACGGTCGCCGACCTCGGGGCCGGCGAAGGCTTGCTGAGCGAGTTACTGGCCCGCCGCGCCAAAAAAGTGATCGCCGTCGATAACTCCGAGCGCATCGTCGATTTCGGTGCAAAAAAGGCGAAAAAGAATGGAATTAAGAACCTCGAATTTCGCCTGGGGGACCTTGAAGAGCCCCCCATCGACCCGCAGAGCGTCGATCTTGTGATCCTGAGCCAGGCGCTTCATCACGCCGAAAATCCCCCCCGCGCGGTCGCCGCCGCCCACGGGATTCTCCGGCCGGGCGGGCAGGTGATGATTCTCGACCTGCTCAAGCATAATGTCGAACAGGCGCGCGAACTTTATGGCGACCGCTGGCTGGGATTTGCCGAAAGTGATCTGCACAAATGGCTCGAGGCGGCGGGCTTCAAAAAAATCGAAATCTCCGTAGTTGCGCGCGAAGAGCAGCCGCCGCACTTCCAGACGATTCTGGCCGCCGCCGAAAAATGAAAGACGGAAAGGGCCGATTTGCAAACCCGCCGTCACGCCGGCTGTTTCGCCAGACGCCGTTCGAGCTGGAGCAATGCTTCGTGCAATTCGCCTACCGACTGATAGCGCCGCCGCGGGATGTTGTCGCAGCACTTCACAACAATCGAGTTCAGCGCCATAAGTTCGGCCACATTGCGTTCCTCATTGATCCAATCCGGCAGCGTCGGGAACTGTCGCCGGTCCAGGCCCATCGCCGCCTCGTAAAGCACCTTCCCAAAACTGTAAATGTCCGCCGTCGGTTTGCTCGGGCCCTCCGGCGCCATATAACCCTCCGTCCCGATATAGCTGGCCTCCGTGCCGGTGCCGGAAAATTCAGTGACCAGGCCGATGTCCGCCAGCTTCGGGATGCCATCGACAAATATAATGTTCGCTGGCTTGATGTCCCGGTGCATCAGATTCTTGTTGTGCAGAAACTCCAGCGGATCGGCCAGCGCCAGGCCCATCGCGACACATTCGGCCACCGACAGGTGCCCGCGTTTGTCGAGGTCTTTGGCCAGGTTACGCGGCGAGTATTTCTCCGGGTCGATCTCCTGGCCCCTCGTCTCGTCATCGCCCAGTTCCATCGCGTAATAGAAAAACCCATGATGATCATCCCGCCCTACGTATAGTATTCTGACCAGCCCTGTATGCCGCAGCGAAATCGGCATGTACTTGCGGATGCCGCGAAACTCCCGTTCATACGGGCTGACTTCGTTGAAGCGTTTGCGGAACACGATTTTCACCGCCTGGAGCATCCCTATTCGATTCCGCGCCAGCCAGACCTCCCCATACGCGCCCCGCCCAATGCACTTCAACAGCGCGTAATTTGGAATCGTCACTTCCGGCTGCTCCCCGTTCACCGGCATGGGCAGTGGTTCCTCGTAGGTGCTGTACGGCGCTACGGTGCGCAACTCGCCTTTGTATGCCGCCAGCGAACAAATCCAAGCGGCCGGCGCGACGATCCCGGCAATTGCCGCCCACGGAAACCAGATGCCGAGCTTGATCGCCGAGAACACCCCGAATCCAGCCACCAAACACCCGGAAATCAAAGCAATGACCGCCCCCCCAAAAGGACGCACGAGCGGCAAACCAAAGCCGAGCACCACTGCGGTCGTGATCACCAGCACGATCTGCCATTTCACGCGCATCCGCTCCAGCCAATCCGCCCGCAGCAGGTTCAGCAGCATCGTGGCGTGGATGTCCACCCCTTGAGTCACCGTTACCGGCGTGCGAAATTCATCGACCCGCTCGCCCAGGAACCGCGTGCGCGGCTTGCCGCCGATGAAGACCACCTTGCCTTTGAAGAAATCCGGATCGCGATTGGTTACCGAATAGTAATTTATCTTTTCAATCGGGTTCGCGGCATAAAACCGGATCCAACGCTCGGCAAATCGCTGTGCCGAATTCGTCGTCACCGGCGCGCCAAGCATCGTCGCCGCGGCCCATGAAAGCGACGGGTCGATTTCCGTTCCCGAATAATGCCGTCGCACAACATTATCGCTTTCCAACTCAAGGATCGACAAACCCCAGCCGCGGGCAGCCCTGATAAATGGCAAGGGCCGATTCACCTGCGTGCCACTGATGCCCGGCTCTGCGATCGGCTCGTCGTCCCCGGCCAGCAGCACGTTCCCGAATTCGGCCATGGCTTGCCTCAGGTCCGCGTCCTTCGCGGGGTTGTTCGTGTCGGAATCCGCAAAAACCACGTCAAAAATGACCAGCCTGGCCCCGGCCTTCTTGAGCCACCGCAACAACCCCGCATGCAGAGGGCGGTCCCACATAGTTCCGTATCGCTGATCCAACTCCCGATGCGACGCTTCGTCCATCGTGATGATCACGACGTTTGTCAGCGTGATGGGCCGGGCAAAGCGGAACGGCAAATCGTAACTGATCCCTTCGCCGATACGGAACCACCATGCGACCAGGGAGATCAGGAGCACGACAAACGCGACCGTGCAGGCGCGCGCCGAGTGCTCCGTCTGTGCGGATTTAGCGCTCACACATTAAATACGCTTCCCGTGCCTACAATCTTTCAGATTCTAATTAACACCCTGCTTCAGCAATGCTTCAGCAGGGTGCGAAATGGACCGTGAACCCGTGCCTATTCTCCCGCGCTTGTTTCCCTCCGTTGACCAAGCCGGGTGTTAAAAGGTGAAAGGCACCGGTAATTTTTACTAATTTTGTTCTTTACAAACTTTCAGAGATTTGTCAATCATGCATTCGCACTAAAAACCAAAACTCCGAGGACCAACGACAGCCCTGTCGTTTCTGAGCTTGCCGGGTCAAGAAAACTAGAAAGCGCGTTTATGAAAGCATTCTGCAAAAAACTCCACGTCTGGGTCGTGGTCGGCTTGATGATCGGGCTCAATGCCAATAGCCAGGCCGCACCACCAGACGCCCCGTTCAAAAAAGTCAAAATTGACAAGCACCCGGAAGATGTGCTCGTCAAGTACGGAGAGTCGGCTGAATTTAGCGTTCAGGTAAGCCACAAGCCCGTGACCTATCAATGGCTGCATAACCTCGTTCCGATGCCGGGCAAAACGGGGCCGACGCTCAAGATCGACAAGGTTGCGACGAGTGATCTCGGCAACTATACGTGCTTTGTTTCGGCGCAACATGACAAGGAATATGAGCA
>JAKEEH010000104.1 GCA_022616725.1 Limisphaerales bacterium
CTAGGCGTCGCGCGCCGGCAGAAACCGTGCGAGCTGAAAATCTCATCTCCGCAGCGCCGCTGGAAACGACATGTGCCCGTACGGTTCGCTGTTTTATGCAAGCAGCAGGGCCCAACGGTTCGCAAATGTCGCAAAGGGTTCTCTTTTTCCGCGAATTGTGGCAGAATACCAGCGATGACATCGCGTGAGTTGATCCCGGTCACGGTGTTGACCGGTTTTCTCGGAGCGGGCAAAACGACGTTGCTCAATTTTATTCTTTCCCAGCGGCACGGCTATAAGTGCGCCGTTATCATCAATGAGCTCGGCGCTATCAGCATCGACAACCAGTTGGTGGTCGGAGCCGACGAGGAATTCGTGGAACTGAACAACGGCTGTCTCTGCTGCCGGTTGCGCGGTGACTTGATCAAAAGCCTGGGCAGTCTCGTCCAGCGGCAAAAGCGCTTCGATTATGTATTGATTGAAACCACCGGCTTGGCTGATCCCGGCCCGATCATCCAGACGTTTCGAAAGTCGGAATTGGCGGAGCGTTTTCGCCTGGACGGCATCGTTACAGTCGTTGACGCCAAACATATCGAGAAGGAACTGAGCGATGCCCCGGAGGCTGGCGCCCAGATTGCCTTCGCGGACATTATCCTCCTGAACAAAACCGATTTAGCCGGCATGACGGATTTGTTGCAGGTCGAGGCTCGCTTGCGCAGGATCAATGCCCTGGCGCAACTGCAGCAGACCCGCTATGGCGCAGTCGAGTTGGCGAAAATTCTGAACATCAACGCGCGGGAATTAAGTGGAGATTTTAGCCTGCCGCGCGCACCAGACGAGCCCTCGCACAAGCACCACGAGCATCATCACCAGCATGACGCGCACGACCATGAGCACGGCGAACACCACGACGCGCATCATGAACCTCACGATGAGCACGTCAAAACCTTTTTCCTGGTTGACGAACGCCCGCTCGATTTAAGAAAGGTCGAAGCCTGGTTGAGCGGCGTGATCAAGACGATGGGACCGGACATCTATCGCAGCAAAGGCATTCTCCATCTCAAAGGGCAGGCTAAGCGCGTTATCTTCCAGGGAGTGCAAATGACGTTTGACGCGAAGCCGGACCGGTTTTGGAATCCTGGCGAGAAACGGGTGAACCTATTGGTCTTCATTGGCCACGATCTCGACGAAGCGGCCCTGCGCGCCGGCTTCGAGCAGTGCGTGGCTTGAAGGGCGCCGTGCTTGCGTCCGTCCGTTCTTTTGTAACAATAAGGAAGAATTGAGACGTACGTATGCCGTTTTACGAATATCAGTTGTGTGAGGGCGAGTGCTCGGTCTGTGGAGGCAGGTTCACCTTGCGCCGCCCGTTGAGCGCCCCGGAGTTGACCAAGTGTCCGGCTTGCAAAAAGCCGGTCCGGAAGGTGATTTCGTCGTTCAGCTCGCCAGTCAAACTAAAGCCCCTCTCGGTTTCCGAGGCCAAAAAAGCCGGGTTTACCGTCCTCAAACGCATCGGCAAAGGGGAATACGAACGCCAATAATATTGGCAGAATCTGCTTGCAATTTGACCGGCTCCGGTCGATGTTCAGGTGCGAATTAGATAACCGATTCATTTCAATCTTATAAGTCTTCGTTAGATTTCTCCAACGTTGCACAGGCCCGCCGGTCGGGACCAGGACTCGAAATGAACGGCTCTCTTTTTCGGTAATTGCATGAATAATACTCTGTTCGTCGGGAACGTTTCGTTCAAAACCACTGAAAATGATCTGCAAGACATGTTCGCCGCCTATGGCGTCGTCAGCAATGTGAATCTTGTCACGGACCGTGCCACAGGCAAACCCCGGGGCTTCGCCTTTGTCACGATGTCCACCGAAGAAGAAGCCAAGGCTGCTATTGAGGGCCTCAATGGCAAGCCCCTTGAAGGCCGGAATCTCACCGTCAATGTCGCCCGGCCACGCGAAGAGCGCGCTCCACGCTCCGGTGGGGGTGGGTACGGCGGCGGAGGCGGCGGGCGCGGTGGCCGCGAAGGCTCGCGGCGCTATTAGCGAGCTGCGCTCGCGCAGTTTTCCAATCTCCGACCGGCAGCGCAGGAGCGTGGGCCGTTGACAGTCCCGCCAGGTTCTGGAGTGCGCCTGTCCCTGGCGCTTTACGTCGTACGATGGGGTTCGAGGGTTCAACCCGCGAAAACTCCTTTCGGCTAAATCTCCCGCTGAACCCTCTCAGGTTCAGGGGTTCAATGCGCGAAATGTTTCGGGGAAATCTCTCCCGAGGCGCGGAGACGCAGTCTCTCGGTGAAAATGATGAGCCAAAACTCGGTTGGGGTGAGGCGACTGATTTCGTGCGTTCTTTGGGTTCAGCCGAAGTTTCTTCCCGACATCAGCGCCCCGCCGGGCGTCCTTGCTTCAACCCTCATTCCCAACGCTTCAACCATCACTTCACAGCCGCGATCACGCTCCGATCAGCGGCTGTCGCGCTGAACCGCGGCTCGCGAAAGCCGGCCTTTATCAGGAAATCGTTCATTTCTGAAACGGCATAGCATTTCCCCTCCGTAATCGTCGCCAGCATCGCCGAATATGCCGCCACCGCCAACGGGCCGGATTTGTCTGCGTTGACGTGCATGTCGTGGATCACAACCATCCCGCCCCGCGGAAGCGCGGCGAAACATTTTCCGATCAGATGCTCGACCTCCGGAGCGTCCCAATCGTGCAACACATTCGAGAACAGGTGCACGTCATGCCCGGCGGGAAGCTCATCTTTGAACATATCGCCCGCGGCGACCGACACGCGCCCGGAAAATCCGCGCTCGGCGATCTTCTTTTGCGCGACGCTATCAACCGGCTTCTTCTCCAGCACCGTCGCGCGCAAGTGCGAATGGCGCGCCACCAGCGAGCACGCGTAAATCCCCGAGCCCCCGGCGATGTCCAGCAGGCTCGAATGCTCCCGCAGCTCCAGATATTTCGCCAGCGCCTGCGCCAAATAAACTCCTCGGCAATCCATCGCTGCCGTGAATTGCGCCGCGAACTCCGCTCGCTCCATCGCCTTCGCCCACGCTTGCTCATCCTTCAGGCTCGCCCAGTTGGCCGGTTTGCCGGTCTTGAGCACGTTCAGAATGTCCTGGCAGACCGGCCGGCCCTGCAGCGATGCGTAATACGGACCCAAGTACCACGGCGAGTTTCGGACCAGGTGTTCACCCGCCTTCACGGTAAGTTCAAACTGCCCTGCGCGATTTTCGACCAGACCCATCGCCGTGAATAGCGTCAACATCACGTCGGTGGGTCGCTCATCAATTTTCAATTCCGCGCAAATCTCCGTTTTTGTTCGGGCACGCCCGGCCAGAAACGTGAAGAAATCGAGCCCGGTGATTGCAGCCGTTAGCATATCGGCGGCGTAAAGCCCGTCTCGGTAACGGTACAGTTCGAGCGGGTCTGTTGCCGGCTCAAGCGTGAGGTCGTGCATGGCTATTGCCGCGAGAGCAGGAATGCCAGCAGATCGCGAAATTCCTTGACGGTCAGTCCCTTCTCCAGTTCGTCCGGCATCAGCGACACGTTCGAGTTGTGCTGCGTCGCAATTTGCCCGCTCGGAATGACGACCCCCTTCCCGTCCGTCATCAGCAGCGTCAATGTCCCGTCACTATGTTTGCCTATGAGAACTCCGGAATAGGAATCCCCCGTCTTCGTCTCAACGGTGTGCTGGACGAATTGCGGTGCGATCTCCTTCGACGGATTCAGGATCGAGTCGATGATCCGCTCTCGGTTCGCCGCGCGGCCAATCACGGACAAGTCCGGGCCGGAATGGCCGCCGTGGTCCTCAACCCGGTGGCATTGCGCGCATCCCACCGTCGGGTCGAAGAATAAGCGCCGCCCGGATTCGACGTCGCCTTTATCGCGCAACGCTTTGCGCCATTCCTCATCGCTGGCCGGGCGCAGGCCGCGCTCCGCCGTCTCGCGAGGAGCGAAACTCTCAAACGGCGACATGTCGCGTCTTGCATCGGCGATTTCCAGGATGACAACGTTCGACGCATTCAGCGACACCGGCTCTGCCGAAGATTTGGCCAGCCGCTCCGCGGCCGCCGCATACGCCCGCAGCAATTCGGGCGTCACGGCGCTGCCTTCGATGGCGCCCGGCAACGCCGCGCGCAGTTCGCGGCGGTCATCTTCACCAATCCAGAGAACGGCCGCCAGCCGCACTTCCGTGTTGCTGTCCTTCAGGCCCGCCTTCAACACCCATTCCGCGGGCTCGTAACGCCCGCGGCGCAGCGCCAGCAAGCCTCCCAGGCGCACGGCGGGGTTGGAGTGGTCGAGTAACTCGACTGCTTTCGCTCGAAATGCGGGCCGCGAGAGCGCCGTAACCGCTGCCGAGCGGATAAACGGATCAGAATCGCTCAATGCGCTTACGAGTTTCGGCAGATCACGGCTCGCGCCCGCTTCAAGGAGTTCAAGCATCCGCCGGCGCTCCGCGCTCGGTTTCGCGACGGTCTCTGGCGGCCTCGGCGCGGCCGAAGAAAGCCGCCAGATTCGTCCCTTGCTGTGAACCGAATAGTCGCGGTCAACCCAATCCGTAAAATAAACGCTGCCGTCCGGCGCTGCCGCGACGGCCACCGGCCGGAAGTTCTCGTTCCCCTGCGCCACGATTTCCCGCTCGGCCCGCAGCGAAGCCCCCGTGGACCTCAGGTGATACCTTTCGAGACGATGATCTCCCCACGATGTAACAAAAAGTGAAAGTTGCAACCCCCGACCTGCGGGCGAAGCCTCGGTGCGAAACAGAGTCCGATTCGAGGGGGCTAACATCGTCCGCTCGCAGTCCAAAACCCCCGACGGCGCTTCGCCGGTCCCGGCGACCATCGGCAGTGTCCCCGGCAACTCGCCGTTCCATGCCGTGAACGGATGCAACCCGCTGCGCCCATAGCGGAACCGGTAGCCGTAATCGCCTCCCTCGACGACATCGATCAACCGGCACGGCGGCCGCGAGTCCGGATCGTTATCGACGCAAAACAAGTGCCCGGCGCCATTGAACTCCAACCCGAACGCGTTCCAGAAACCGGTGGCGATGTGTCGCAGTTGCGTCCCGTCCGCCTTGCAGCGAAACACATTGCCTCCCTCGCCGCCGCCGGAATGCGACATCCCATCGCTCCCTTTGAGAGTGTACCTTTCGCCCAGATTCTCCCCGGTCCCGAGATACAGCCACCCATCCGGCGAAAACGCAATGCCTCCCAGCCCGTTGTGCGGATAATCCCCCCGCGTTTCCATCGTCACGATTGGCTTTTGCTCATCGCACACACCGTCACCATCCGTGTCCCGCAGGATTACCACCCCGTTTCGATGCACCAGGTACAGCTCCTCCTTCGGCGAAAACGCCAGGCTCATCGCCGCCCGAAACCCCTGCGCAAAAACCTTAACCTCGTCGAACGCGCCGTTCCTGTCCGTGTCCACAAACACCTTTACCAGGTCGGACTTCGGCCCCGGATAATCCGGCTTTGGGAAATGCGTGTGCGATTCAATGACAAAAATGCGGTGCCGCGCATCCACCGCGATGCCCACGGGCGTGACAATATCCGGCTCCGCCGCGAACAACTGCAGCCGCAATCCCGGGTCATTAACCACCGGCTGATCGATCCTTGGCGCAGCCATCCCTGTGATCGCACAAAGATACAACACAAGATAGCGCGTCGGCCTTTTCATCGCGTGGGCAACGAAGATGAGCGGCCCGGGCCGCATTAGCCAGCGAATCTCGCATCCAATTGCAATGATAATCCAGTTGCGCGCGAGCTGCTGTGGCGCCTCGAAAACACGGGCTGCTCCTGCGCCCGCGATACCGGCCCGCACTCCCACTCCATCTGGAAGAACCCCGCGCCGGCTCATTCCGCCTTATTCAGTTGCACCCAAAACCGGCTGCCGTTGCCAGGCTCCGATTCGAAGCCCGCTGTGCCGCCCATTCGTTCGGCGGCCTTCTTGACAATCGCCAGGCCGATGCCCGTGCCTTCGTATTTGTGCTCAGGGTGAATGCGCCCGAAAATCTTGAACAGTCGGTCCCGGTGTTCCGGGGCGATGCCAATCCCATTGTCCTCCACCCAGATTCGGACCTGTCTCCCCACAGTTACCGTGCGCACGACCACCTTCGGCACAGTCTCTGGCGCGACAAACTTGCAGGCGTTGACAAGCAGATTGCATAGCACTTGGGTCAACAATGCTTCGTGGCCCATCACCGGCAGCAGCGGCGAGCGGATTTCAATCTGCGCTCGCGGCGGACAGATCTCGGGGTATTGCTCTATGACCTCCCGGGTCAACTGCTCCAGGTTCACCGGATGGAGCTGTAGCTCTGTGCGTGCCAGGCGGCTATAGGTGAGGACTTCCTGCGTGAGCAGATCGAGGCGCGCGGCGGCGCGCTGGATGCGCTCAACGTACGACTGATTTTGAGGTGTCAGTTGGCCGGCAGCTTGCTCAAGCAGCGCCTGGGCGTAACCTTGCATGGCTCGAAGCGGCGCGCGCAGGTCATGCGCCACGCTGTAGGAGAAGGCTTCCAGTTCGCCAACGGCCTCCTGCAGTTTGTCGGTGCGTTGCTGCAGCAATTCGTCAGCCCGCTTGCGCTCGGTGACGTCTTCGATAGCCAGTAGAATCCACCGCGAACCGCTGGCCGCGTCCTCCAAACGACGGGCATTCAGCAACATGGTGCGCGGGCCAAGGTTCTCGAAGTTGTGCTCCACCTCGAAGTCATTAAACTGCGCGTTCTCCGGCAGGATGTGTTCCAGAAGTTCGCGCAGCTTCGGGATGTTCCACTGACCGTTGCCGAGGTCATAAATGTACCGGCCAATCGTTTCCGCGGGCGACGCACCAAAGGTGTTGTAGAAAGAGCGGCCCGCGCTGCGCACGCGCAACTCGCCGTCGAGCACGAGCAACGGCTCGCGCACGGTGTCCACCGTGCTTTGCGCGAAATCCAGCGCCGCCTCGAGGCGTTCCTTTTGTTTAATGGCATCGATGTCCACCAGCACCAGCACCGCGCCATCGACCTTGTTGTCGAGCGTCATGTAAGGGCGCACGCGCAGGGAATGCCAGCGGCCCTCTTTATCCTGCACCTCGCGCTCACACTCGCGCACGTTGGCGATCACTTCTGCGGCCAGGGCCTCCAAATCGAGCAGGTTGAGATTGTGCCGGATGTGGCTGATGGGCCGCCCTACGTCCGCGGCCAGGAGGCCGAACTGCTTTTCCGCCTGGCCGCTAAAGCGGCGAATGGTCAGGTCGCGCCCGAGCAGCACGATGGGCAGCTTGGTCGAGGTCTGCAGATTGACCAGGTCGCTGTTGAGGCGGTTGAGCTCCGCGTTGCGATTGGCCATCTCCTCGTTGACAGTGGTCAACTCCTCGTTGGCTGACTCCATCTCTTCCTTGGACGTTTCGAGCTCTTCGTTGACGCTCTGCAGCTCCTCGTTGGCGGAGGTGACTTCCTCGTTGGACGCTTGAAGTTCTTCGTTGACCGCTTCGTGCTGCTCCTGGATGGATTGCACGTAATCGCGCGTCTCCGCTAGTTCGCTCTCCAGCTCAGCGACACGGCGGGAAGATTTTACAGGGGGTAGCGCGGGAGGTGTTTCCTTTCTCCCTTTCTTTGTTTCCTTCGTTTCCTTCTCTGAAATTCCTCGTCCCGCATCTTCAAACAAAATCAAAAAACAACGCTCCTTCAGGTTCTTCAGCGGAATCACTTCCACTGTCACCGTGCGCGTCTTGCCGTTCTGGTTCACCCGCACGTTCTCCTTGCGAACGACTTTGTTTTCTTTCCTGGCCTTGTTGATGGCGGCACGCAGCGGCAGCATCAATCCTTCCCGTGCCATCTTCAGCACCTCGAAGCTCGCTTTGCCCGTGGGTGGCTCCAGATACGCGCTGGTTGGCCCGCGGAACTGGAGGATTTGCAGATAGTCGTTGATGAGCACGCCGGGCGGAGCGAATTGATTGACTGTAACGCGGTCGGCCTCGCGCTGCGCGTTCAGTTCGGAGGGAAAACCTTCCGGCGCGCCTTCACCCTGCCCCGCCCTCACCCGGCCTCGCGGCCCCCCTCTCCCATCCGATGGGAGAGGGGCTGGGGGCGAGGGTCTTTGGTCGTGCTCCTTTCTTGCCGGCAGATGAATCGCTGGCGTGGGCGCGGCTTTCCTGGTGTAGATTTTGTGCTTTTTGTCCACCGGCTCAAATAGGTCGGTGAAACTGCCGATGGATTCCGACGCCCCCAGAAAAAGGAATCCCTCCGGCTTGAGCGCGTAATGAAATGTGGGCAGCGCCTTCTGCTGCAAGC
>JAKEEH010000535.1 GCA_022616725.1 Limisphaerales bacterium
GAATTCCCGCCGGAATGCCGTGAAGCCGACTACGAACGCAAAATCAAAGCGGCCTACCCGATTCACCCGGAGATTTTTGAACGACTCTATCAGGACTGGTCGGGATTGGTGAAGTTCCAGCGCACGCGCGGTGTTCTGCGATTGATGGCTTCGGTCATCCACGCGCTTTGGGAGCAGGGCGATTCCAGTCCACTCATCCTGCCGGCCCATATTCCCTTGCTCGATCAGCGAGTGATTTCAGAAATCATCCACTTCCTCCCCGATGGTTGGGAATCTGTTCTTGAAAAGGACGTGGACGGCGAAAGCTCGCTCCCTCTTAAACTCGACCGCGAGAAATCAGGCACAATCGGGCGTTACGCTGCCGCGCGAAAGGTTGCGCGTACGTTGTTCCTCGCGTCCGCCCCGACTCCGGGGGCGGCAAATCGTGGCGTCGAGGACCGGCGGATTAAGCTCGGCTGTGTGCAACCGGGAGAGAGCCCCAGCATCTTCGGTGACGCCCTCCGCCACCTCGCACAGAGCGCAACGTATCTATATCAAGACAACGCCCGCTACTGGTATTCAACGCAACCGACCGTGACCAAGCTCGCGGAGGATCGCGCGGAGCAGATGAAGCGCGATTCCGATTCGGTCTCGGAAGAAATCAAGAGCCGTGTTCAGGAAGATTTGAAGGCGCGCGGGGATTTTCTTGCGATACGAGCGTTCACCAAGAACAGCGGTGAAATCCCTGATGAAATGGAAACACAGCTTGTAGTGCTGGGTGTGGATTACACCTACGCCAAAGAGGCCGGCAATTCAGCCCAGGCGCAAGCTCAAGCCATTCTCGATTCACGCGGCAACAGTCCAAGGCTTTTCAAAAACGCGGTTGTGTTTCTGGCCGCAGACCGAACACGACTCGCCGAGTTGGATGAAGCCGTGAGACTTTACCTTGCATGGGAATCCATCGAACACGACAAGGATCAGTTGGGGCTGGACGGCTTTCAAATGCGTCAAGTCACCAACCAGAAAACGACGTGGAACACCGCCGTCAAAGGGCGCATTGGTGAGACGTTCTGCTGGCTGATCTTCCCGTCGCAGCCGACTTCACAGTCTCCCTTGGAATGGCAGGCAGTAAAGTTGTCCGGGCCTGATCCGCTTGCGGCGCGCGCATCCAAGAAACTGAAATCGGACACGCAAATGGCGTCACAATATGCTCCGACGTTGTTGCGTCAGGATTTAGACAAGATTCCACTGTGGCGTGGCGATGGCGTTTCGGTGAAGCAGTTGACCGAGGACTATGCAAAGTATCCCTACTTGCAGCGACTGCGGAGCCCCGCCGTTCTCGTAGCGAGCATCCAAGATGGATTGTCACGAATAACGTGGACCACCGAAACCTTTGCCATCGCCGATTCGTGGGATGAGAAGCGGCAGCGTTTTGTCGGTTTACGCGCGAACTGCAACGTAGCGCTCGATGCCGATTCGACTGCGCTTCTCGTTAAGCCAGAGGTTGCCCTCCGCCAACTGGATGCCGAACGTCCAACCAGTTCGCCAACGACCGGGGCGGTTGCAACACCGGGCGGCCAAGCGCCAACGACAAGCAGCGCCGGAGATTCTGGCACTCAGACGCCCGCGCAGGCTACAAAACCAACCCGCTTTTACGGCAGTGTAAAGCTCGACCCGGCGCGCTTGAACCGCGATGCGGCCCAAGTTTCGACTGAGGTTCTCCAGCACCTAACAAGCCTCCTCAATGCAGATGTGGAAGTGACGTTGGAGATTCAGGCCCGAGTTGAGGGTGGCATTCCAGACAACATTGCTCGCACCGTCTCCGAGAATTGCAAAACCCTGAAATTCCTGACGCAAGGCTTCGAGAAGGACTGAAGAAACTGAGGCTGGGACGGGCGATTGTGCCGTATGCCGGGACTGTTCTCACCGCTCGTAAAGTTAGGAATTGTGTTCGGGCAGGACCGTATTTGTCCCATCCGGCAGAATAGATTTTTGCAGCATGGACCAAGTTAAAAAATTGAGCGACCGGCTTTCGGCAGTGGTTGGCGGCGGATTCTTCCGTCCGTTGGCGAGGCCGTCCGCACCAATCTACGTGGATTGCGCCGACCGGCTGGCACTCAGCGCGGACGAGGGTGGCCAACTCACGCAAAATGATGCTCTGGTATTGATTCGGGAAGTCCTGGCGCTGCACCCGCGCGCCGAATTGGGTGAAGATGAAGGAGCACACCTCGCCGACCTCCGGCAAAGAGCGGCACAAATCTTCAACAAGCTTCTGGAAGCCGGCTGGCTTCAAGAGCGCACGGTCAGCTTGGATGAACGATGGGTTTTGCTGACTCCGCGTGTGCGTCCGCTAATCCGGTTGTTGCGCGAAATCGCTGACGACCACGTTGCCGAATTAAAGGATTTTGCCGCCACTTTGAGGTCAATCTGTCAGACCCTGCTGATGGATGGCGCTCTCGATCCTGCCCGACTCACTCTCGAGGAATTTCGTCAAACGGTGAAAGAACTGCTCGACCGCGTAGAGCGGGCCGGGGATCAGATGCACGCGGTTGAGACCCAGATTCTGAAACACGAGGACCGCCAGCGCGCCAGCACCACCGCCAGTGAAACACTCAACCGTTTCCTGGTCGAGTTTCATGCCGGGGAGCACATTGTTTGCTACGATGCTCTCCAGGAAGGCGGTCTCATCCCGCGCTTGCGACAAGCCCGTGCCATTGTTCAGGACGCGTTGGCAAATCCATTTGCCAAACAGCGACTCGCAGACGGGTTGGCAAAGCATCGGGGTCTCGACCCAGCCGACGCATACATCGAAGCCGAAAAGTTTTTGCGCAAATTGGAAAACGGGTTGGCTGCTATCCCCACGAAACAGCGCTTGATTGACGGGAGGATTGCTGATTTCAGCCGACTCTCCTCGCAACGCTACCGTTACCAAACCGAAATTCGCGGACGGCGGCCGGAACTGGTCAAAGCATATCTCAATACGGCGGATGTCAATCACGCCGGCCAGTCTTTCGCCGACCTTCGTCGCGAACCGGGCATGACTTTGTTATGCCCAGACGTTTCGATTTTCTTCGGGCAAGACTCACTCGCACCGAGTAGGCGCGCACGCCCTCGTGTGGACCTTTCCTTAATTCAACCGCCTTCAGCAGGCGATGTCGGCGAAGCTCAAGACTTGATTCGTCATTTGAATCTCAACGCAATCACACCGCAACGGGCATTTCGGTTTATTGAGAAACATCTGCCGAAGAAGGGGGCATCTGTTTCGAGCGCGGACCTCAGCCTGCATACGGAGGACGACTTGTTCGATCTGTTGGCAGTGCTTGCTTTCGAGCGAGCGAATGGCAGCGCACAGCATCGCCCGATGCGATGGGCAGTAAGACCAGCCCGTGCAGACAGCGGCCTCGAACCTGACAAAATCCCGGTGGACACACTGGCGGGGCGGAGAGTTGAACGATTTATGTTGGAGCGCATCGCATGACACTACCTTGGCCATCATTCTGGGCACATATTCCTGATGACGACCGTGCCGCAATTCGCGAAGTGCTCGCGGAATTGCTCGGCACAGGAGTTCTGTTTGGAGACGACGGTCGCGCACGGCAGCTTTATTTGGTTGCACGCGAGTATGAGCCTCAATTGCGGGAATACCTCGCGCCGCTAAACCTCGATCTCGTTCCCGATCCAGATCGTCCGCTATTCCAAGCCCGGCCAATTCCAGGAGAATGCAACCTGACGAGCCGATTCACGAAGGACGAAACGCTGTTGTTGTTGACGCTTTGGCGTATCTACGACGAGGAACGCATGGCGCGACCGGTTGAAACGGTAGTCATCCCGGCAAACCTCGTGTTCGCCCGATTGAAACTCTACTTCGAACACATCGAGCCGCCGAAAGATTCGCATTTTGAAAAAATGATTCTCCGCTTGCGCGCGAAACGGCTTATTCGTTTTCAACGCCATGAAGACCCGCAGCGATTCGGTGAATCAGTGGTGGAAATTCTGCCCACGCTCCAACGAGTCATTCCGTTCGAGAATCAGGAAGCTTGGGAGCAACAGGCGTCGCTGTATCGTGTGACGGAAGCGGACGTAGAAGGGGAAGACGTATGAACGATCGCCGCGTCTCGCTAACGCGTATCCTCGCCCTCAACTGGTATGGATTTCGTCAGATTCTGGAAGTCAGCAACGATATTCTGATCTCCGGCAAATTCGGCACTGGCAAGTCGGCCCTGTTGGACCTGATGCAATACGTGCTCTTGGGGGAACACTGGCGGGCCAATCGCGCGGCGGCGGGCAATGCGCGTGGTCGTTCCCTCGTCAGCTATTGCCTCTGTGACACGAATACGTTGAGAGACGGAGAACCTCATTTCACTCGGTCCAGTGGCGTCACTGTCATCGGCTTGGAGTTCACTTGGCCGCTGGAACAAGGCAAGGACGAGCCCCGCCGTGAAACCTGGGGGGTGCGCATCGAGTATAGCTCTGCAACTGCCGAACCAAAGCACACCTACTTTCTGATCCCAGACAGAGTAGAATGGGCGAACCTTGCACCCGGCGAGGTGATGATGGATGAGGAATCGTTTCGGACGTGGATTCGTCGCGACTATGGGCGCGAGTTCCTGTTTGGCAGGCAAAAGGACTATCTCGCAGAAATGGCGACCCCGCACCATCTCTACTTCGATGCGGATCAGTTTTACAAAACATTTCCCAAGGCCATTGCCTTTGAACCCGAAGACAATGTTGAGAAGTTCATTCGCGACTTCATTCTTGAAGACAATCCGCTCGACGTGCGCGACGTGAAAGCGGCGGTAGGAGCGTATCGTGAAACTCAAGCACGCCTCGACAATCAGGAAGACGAAGCGACCTTTCTGCGGCGCATCGCAGAACACCATGCCGTGTTCGAGAAGTCGCAACGCCAGGCAGCGATCTACCAACACACCGTCCACGCACTGGAGCATACCCGGCTGTCAGAGCTGGTTGATCGTCATCGGAGCGAAATCAAGGCCTTGGAAACCAAGCACGCCGAGGACAACACGACGTTTGAAACCAAGCTCAAAGAGCGGGACACGCTCGCACAGCGCTTGAAGGAATTCGTCCCCGAGGCTGGCGACGACCAATTCGAGCAGGCTCAGAAGGATAAGCGCGAAACGCTTCGTGAACTGACCGTGCTTCGCGAGGCTCAGAAAACCGTGCGCGAGCGACTTCGTAACCGGGCAACGGGTTGGACGAATTGGTTGCGGCGGGGCGTATCTTTGCAACTAGAAGGTTTGAAGGAGCAGCTTGTCGTGGACGACGAGTTGTTGGCAGCTTTGAGAAGTGATGACGAGAGCCATGGATTAAACGCGCTACCGACGCTCGCCGAACGATTTAACGAAATCTTCAGAGGCGTTGAAAGGGCTCTTGGACCAACAGGCCGACAACTGGAAAGCGACAACGCGCGCCTACGGCAGATTGCCGAGGATTTGGATCGTCTCGAAAGAAACGAAACACCCGGCACGTTTCCTCTTTTTCAAAGCATCAAAGCAAAGCTCGCCAACTCCGCCACACCTCCAGAGCAACTTTGCCGGCTCATTGAGGTGAAGCCCGACGAGGAGGAATGGAGGCCCGCTCTGGAAATGTTCCTCGGGCGAAACCGGTTCGCCGTCGTCGTTTCCCCAACGGATTACAAGGCAGCCCTTGAGGCTCTGAAGAAAACGGCGGCTGGTCGTGAACCGGAGTCCCTTGTTCATCCCCGTGAGGCAGCGGAGCTACGCGCAGACATCCGCCGTGGGTCGCTTGCCGAAAAGGTACAGGTCGGAGACGCTGTTGCCGCAATCTACGTCAACCATCTGCTCGGCAATGTCATGGCCGTCGAGCGCGTTGAAGAACTGGAC
>JAKEEH010000105.1 GCA_022616725.1 Limisphaerales bacterium
GAGCTTATTCGCTCCCGCGAGCCGAGGATTGGTAGGGTCGGAGACGTCGATCACCTGCACACCGAACCACACATCACTGATGTAAACGTAGTCGCCGGATAGGGTCACGCCTGCGGCGATCCCAACGCTACGATAGTCGCCGAGCCGCCGGGGATTGGCCGGATCAGAGATATCAACGATCTGCAAGCGGCTCGTCAGGTCGTAGAGATACTCGGCTATGTAAGCGTAATCCCCCGATACCGTCACTGCTTGGACTCTGCCTGTTGCGTCATAGCTTCCGACCTGCCGGGGCGCTGCTGGATTAGAGACGTCGAGAACGAGCAAGCCAACATCCCAATCGCCAAGGTAGGCAGTATTGCTAATGACAGCCAAACCGGCGGCAGGCCCGATCGTCGGGTAGGTGGCGACTCTGCGCGGCATGGCCGGGTTGGAGACATCGATGACCTGCAGTCCAATATTCCCCTCCAGCAAATACGCGTAGTTGCCGGAGACAACCACGTCCCGAGCGGTGCTGCCAGTGACCAGATAACCTCCAACTTTCTCGGGAGCGGCGGGATTGGAGACATCAATCACCTGCAACCCCGCGCCGTAGTCGGCCACATACGCGTAGTTGCCCGAGACGGCCACGTTCTGCGAGTTGCCGCTGGTATCACAACCTCCAACCCGGCGCGGAGCGGCGGGGTCTGAAATGTCAATAATGCCGAGACCGTTGGTGTTCTCAGCCACATACACATAGTTGCTCGAGGCGGCGATGCCCACGGCATAGCTGGGCGTACGATAGTGCCCGACCCGTTGCGGGTTGGCGGGGTTTGAGACATCAATAACCACCAAAGGACGGCCAGAAAATGCGCTGCCGCCAATGTAGGTGTAATTGCCCGAGAGCGCGACGTTTGGGGGGGCTCCGCTGCGTACGTCAACGGGATCCACATAAATTCCGACCGTCTGAGGGTTGGCCGGATCGAAGATGTTGATGATTTGCAAGCCAGCGTGGTCAAACGTAACCGACAGAGCGACGTAGAGGTACTGGCCCGAGACCGCCATCCCCCACTGCGTGGCAAATCCGGCACGGGGGGCGTTCGTAACCCACCGGGGCGCGGCGGGATTGGAGGTATCGAGAACCGCTATCCGATCGACATTACTTACATACGTCCAGTTCCCGACAACGACGACGTTCTGATCACCGGCGCCAGGGGAGCTCCAATGACCAACCCGCTGTGGATTGGTCGGGTTGGAGATGTCGAGAATCTCCAAACCGTTTGTGCCATCGGCCAAATACGCAAGGTTACCCACGATAAAGACGTCAAACGTCTGACCCAGCGTGTCGTAGAACGCAACCTGCCGAGGAGAGGCCGGGGTGGAGATGTCGATCACTTGCAGTCCCCCCGATTCATAATCGGCCAAATACGCGTGGTTGCCAGAAACCGCCACACCATACACGCGGCCGACCGCGTCACAACCCCCAACGTCCGCGGGAACGAGTGGGTTGGTGATGTCGAGGATCTTAAGGCCGTTCGCCCCGTCGGCCACGAAGACGTGATTGTTCGTTATCGCTACGCCATAAGGATCTCCGAGCATGCCGCCACTGCCCACTTCCTTGGGTGCGGCTCGATTCTGCAAATCCAGGACAACCAAGCCGTTCGACCTGGTCGCGAGATAGGCGTAATCACCCCGAATAGCGAAAGCCGAAAAGCCTTGTTGGTCCACGTGCCACGGAGTTGCGGATCCAAGTCCGCTGCTGGCGCCGTCGCGCTCCATGCCAGAAGGAACGCAAGCATCGCATACGGCGCTGCGTTTTTTAAGCAAGACTTCAGGTGAGTTCCCCTTTCTCTCCAGTTCGCAAAGGGGCCAGCAGATTTTTTGAAACGACCAGCATAACAAGTTCCTTGGGGCGTAACTTATTTGGAGTGTTGCACGAGGGTGGCTCCTTGTCCACTAGTTTTTGTTACACCCGGAGCCGATCGAACCCCACCGCGACACCACGCGCTGTAAGCCTGCGCAAAGTTTGCGCAGCGCTTCTCCAACTCGTTGCGCAAGACCTGCGCACCTGCTGTCGAAACCCTTGTAAAATCAAGCTGTTTTCGTCATGGCATGGCAGTTGCATTCTCTTCAAATTACACGCGGGGTCGCCAGAAAGGGCGGTTCTGTAAACAACGAATTGAAACAAAACAAACGCATATGAATAGATTCTCACAAGCAGCCAGGGCCGCTTGCATCGCGATCGCGCTTTGTTGGGGCGCGTCCAATGTCGGCGCACAGGAAGAGCAACCACGGCGGGAGCGAGGCGACCGGCCCGAGCGCGGGAACTTTGATCCGGAACAGTTTCGTGCCCGGATGAACGAACGCATCCGCGAGCAGTTGGAAATCAAGAGCGATGAGGAATGGAAGGTGATCGAACCGCGCATCGCGAAGGTGAATGAAGCCCGGCGCGCTGTTGGGCCGATGGGTTTTGGTCGCGGCGGCTTTGGCGGCCCGCCCCGAGGTGACCGCGATGGGGGCGGCGGTGATGGCGGACGGCGGCGTGGTGGTTTTGGCCCGGAACCAAGCCCGGAAGCCGAGGCGTTGCAGAAAGCGATTGAATCGAAAGCTTCGAACGAGGAGATCAAGGCCAAGCTCGCCAAATTCCGTGAGTCCAGGAAGGCCAAGGAAGCCGAGCTCGCCAAAGCCCAGGACGAATTGCGCAAGGTTCTTTCCGTGCGCCAGGAAGCCAGCGCGGTGATGATGGGATTGTTGCAGTAAGCTGAAGTTCGGAGCCGGACGCTGGCGGCGCGGCGTCCCTACCATGGCGGAAAGTCAAGACAGTCTTAAAGAGTTGCTGGAGCGGATGATTGCCACGCGGCAGTTGTCCGCTCTGGACGCTGATGCCTTGCGAAAGCTGGGAAGCGGCATCGCATCCGAAGAAGATGTGCTGCGCTGGCTCTCCAAAGAGTATCAGGTCGGCTACACAACTCTCGAGGACGTCGAGCCGGACCGGCAGCTTCTGTCGCTTTTCCCGGCGCGCGTGCTGCTGAAGGAGGAACTGCTGCCCCTACGGCGCGTCAACGGTTCGGTCGAGGTCGCCACCAGCCGGTTGTTCGCCACGCAAGGACTGGACACGCTCAAAACGCTGACTGGCTTGAAGCTGAAGCCAGTCCTCGCTCCAAGCGAATCGATTCAGCGCGAGATGAAGAAGCGCCTCGGGGTGGGCGCCGATACGATTGACACGCTGGACGAAGAAGCAGGGTTGCAGGTCGTCGATGAAAACAAGGAGGATGCCAACCTCGACAGTGCCGCCGAGGACGCCTCGATCATCCGCTTCGTCAACCAGGTGTTGCGCGACGCGATCGACTTGCGGGCGTCGGACGTTCATCTGGAGCCGTTCGAAGACGAACTGCGCATCCGGTATCGCATCGACGGGGTGTTGCAGGAGGTGCCGGTGCCGGCGCAGATCAAGCGATTTCAACCGGCCATCGTGTCCCGAGTGAAGATCCTGAGCCATTTGAATATCGCTGAAAAGCGCTTGCCGCAGGACGGGCGCATCAAGATTCGCGTCGAGAGCAGCGAAGTCGATATTCGCGTGTCGATCATTCCGATGCTGCACGGTGAAGCGGTGGTTATGCGCCTTTTGCGCCAGAACGCGACGTTGCGCGGCATGGGTGAGCTGGGCATGGACGCGCGCGAAGTAAAATCCTTCCGCCACGTGCTGGGCTTGCCGCACGGCATCATTCTGGTGACGGGCCCGACCGGCAGCGGCAAGACTTCCACGCTTTATACGGCGCTGAACGAAATCAACGATTCAGTGCGGAAGATCATCACCATCGAGGACCCAATTGAGTATCAACTCAAGGGGGTCAATCAGATTCAAGTATCGGAAAAGGCCGGGCTGACGTTCGCGCGCGGCTTGCGTTCGATCTTGCGCCATGACCCGGATGTGATCCTGGTGGGTGAAATTCGCGATCACGAGACGGCACAAATCGCCGTCCAGGCTTCGCTGACCGGGCATCTCGTCTTTTCGACACTGCACACCAACGATGCCCCTGGGGCGTTGACGCGGCTCGTGGATATGGGGGTTGAGCCATACCTCGTCGCCTCGTCGCTTGAGGCCGTGCTGGCGCAACGACTGGTGCGCGTGCTCTGTTCGCACTGTAAACAGGAAGATACCAGCCCCGCGACGCAAGCGTTCAAAGCCGACGTCAATTTTCCCGCTGGGACCGCTGTATTTCGGGCTGTGGGGTGCCGCGAATGCCGTCAGACCGGGTATCACGGGCGGCGCGCGATTTTTGAGTGGATGGACAGCAATAATGAGATTCGGCAGATGATTTTGCGCAATTGTTCCAGCGATCAGTTACGGGAAGCGGCGAAACGCAGCGGAATGCGCACACTCGCGGAAGATGGCTGGCGGTTGGTGCGTCTCGGAGTGACGACGCCGGAGGAGGTGTTGCGTGTCACCAAGGACCAATCGGTGGGCATTGGCAGCCAGGATCCGATCTTGCCTGCCACGATGGGGGGTTAATATGGCCCGAAATCTGATTATTTTTCGCAAAGCGCGCGCTCATCAAAGCGGCACAGGAGCGCTGCACTCCAACCTGGCGGAGTTTTTGAATTCGCTTCTCGACTTCGCCGAGTGCAGCGCTCCTGTGTCACTTATGTCGTAAACTGAATGTATGGCTGTATTCGCATATAGAGCGTTGCAGACTGACGGCACGGTCGCCGAGGGCGAAATCGAAGCCGGTGGTCGGCAGGAGGCTTTCCGCCAAATGGAAGGCCGCGGTCTGCGGCCAATTCGCTTGGCCGAACGCGGTGGGGGGGGTAGCGGCTCAAACGGCGCGCAAACCAATGGCGCTAAAATGAAAACGCCGCTTAAGCCGGAAACGACCGTATCGCCTCCAAGCGAGGGGCTTAAACTTTCGTTTGGCGGTTCCGGCAAAGTCTCCGGCCGCATGCTGGAGAATTTCACGCGCCTGCTCTCGAGTTTGTTGGCGGCCGGGGTCCCGCTGAGCCGCGCGCTGGTGATCTTGTGCAAGGAGGCGGC
>JAKEEH010000536.1 GCA_022616725.1 Limisphaerales bacterium
ACACCAAAACGGACACTAAAAACGTCGCTCGGCCACTGCGCCGGCAACGTTCCGTCAACGCTTGGCGACTGCTCGCTAACGCGTCGGGATCAGCAGCAAATACCGCCCCAAGCAGTGTTTGCAGCGCGTCGAACAAGCCGATGATGAAAATGCCCGCACCCAACGTTTCGAGATACTTCGGGGCGAATCCGAGCCAGCACCAGCGCGATGAGCAGCAACGAAGTGTTGCGTCGCAGGGCGAGAAAATCCGTGATTCGTTGCCAGCCGTTCACGCTTTGCCCGCTGAGGCTACGCGGCGCTGGCACTCAGCGTAAAGCGCGTCATAAACGATGAACTCGCTTTCCAGGATTTCGTGGTCGCCCAGGCCCAGGGCGCTGAATCCGAACGCGACCCAGCGCAAGCCTTCACCCGCCGGATGCGGGTCCGACGGATGCGAGTCAGCAGCGCGAACGATCTGGGCAAGCAACAACAACGCGGGGTCGGCAAGCCTATATTTCTTCAGGATTGAATCGAAAGACACCTCCTCGCCGTGGTGTCCGAGTTCACAACCATCAATATCGTAAGGCGTTGCGCCGACTTCGCGGGCTCTGGCAGAAACTTGGTCGACAGGCACGAAAATGAACTCGGCCTGCGGATCAACGAACTTCTTGATGAGCCAGGGACACGCGACGCGGTCCACTTTGACTTTTTCTCGTGTGATCCACTTCATGCTAGCGTGATGCTACCCGATAGTCACAAGCCCGTTGCCTTAACTTTCCTTCAGAATTGGGCGCTCGCCCCGAAGGGCGAAATTGAAGATGATTCGCTTGCGTGGCGAAGATTCTCATCATCGAAGACGACGCCAAAACGGCCAACGCCATCCGCACTGGCCTGCGCGGTGAAGGCTATGATGCCGCTGTCGCAAAAACCGGTGACGACGGTTTTTTCCAACTCAAAGCCGAGACGTTCGACCTCGTGGTGTTGGATTGGATGCTACCGGGCCGCGACGGCATCGCGATTGTCAAGGAACTCCGCGCGCGTGGCGCGAAAATGCCCGTCCTGCTGCTGACGGCACGGGATGCGGTCGAAGACCGGGTGCTCGGCCTCGATAGCGGGGCGGACGACTACCTCGTGAAGCCGTTCGCGTTTGCCGAACTGCTGGCGCGCATCCGAGTGCTGCTGCGGAGGACCGAAGACACGGATCATTTGCGGCGGCAGATTGGCGATCTTGTCCTCGATGTTGAAAACCGCCGCGCTTATCGAAGCTCGAAAGAAATCACGCTCACGCCGCGCGAGTTTGATTTGCTCGCCTACTTCATGCGCCATCACGGCCAGACGGTCACCAGGCGGATGCTCGCGACGGACGTGTGGCGCGAGCCGCATCGGGTCGCACCGCTGGACAACGTGATCGATGTCCACATCGCGCACCTGCGGAGAAAGATTGATGAGGGACACCGCAGCAAACTGCTGCACACCGTGCGCGGCGTAGGCTTCGTGTTGCGCGCGGAGGTCCAGGCATGAACTGGTTGAGCCGACAATCGCTAACGCTCCGCCTCGCCTGGTGGCACGCGGCCACCGCGCTCGTCGTGGTGGTTGCTCTTGCTTTGTTCGTCCGGCAAATCGTCTCGCAGCGGCTATTGCAGGAACTGGATCGCCAGCTTCGCATTGATTTCGATATCATCGAAGCCCAGGTCGAAGAGTCGCAAGGCGGACTCGTCTGGCCGTTACGCGGTTCACATGGTGAAGAAGGCTACGCGCGTATGTTCGCCTGGTTTGAAGCGTGGAGCGAGGACGGAAAGCTGTTGCTCCGTCACTGGCCCGTTCCCGAAACCGAAGCGCACGCGCGGCTTGGTCCGCCCGCCGGACAGCAACTGCGCTTCTATTCCGCCGAAGTCGAGCCGGGATTGTTCGCCCGCGTCATGGAGCGACCGGCGCGAGTCGAGCATCGCGACGTGGTTCTCCGCATCCTGCGCGACGAGTCCGGGTTGCGCCGCACCCAGCGCGAACTGGCGGACGTGTTTATCTTCGGGCTGCCCCTGGCGATGTTGCTGGCGGTGGCGGGAGGCTGGCTTGTGGCGCGGCGCTCTCTCGCGTCCGTGGGAGCAATGGCGGCACGCGCAAAAGAGATTTCTGCCAGTTCGCTATCTCAACGGTTGCCCGTGGCCAATCCCCACGATGAACTGGGCCGGCTCGCCACCGTCTTCAATGCTACATTGCAGCGGCTGGAAAACTCGTTTGCCGAACTCCGGCGCTTCGCCGCCGACGCGTCGCATGAACTCCGCACGCCCCTGACCGCGCTGCGGGCCGAAGGCGAAGTCGCGCTCAACAACGCGCGCGACCCGGAACAGTTCAGGCAGAGCATTGGTGCGATGCTGGAGGAAGCACAGCGGCTGCAAGACCTCGTGGATTCGCTGCTGACGCTGGCCCGCGCCGAGGCGGACCAGCAGCCGCTAAGTCGCGTGCCGGTTGAGCTTGGAGCACTCACCCGGGAAGTCGTCGAAAGCCTGCGCATTCTGGCTGAGGAGAAACACCAGCAACTCGCCGCCGAATTGAATGGCGAAGTTTCCATCGCCGGTGATGCGGCACTGCTTCGGCACGCGCTGCTCAACCTGGTCCACAACGCCATCCGCTACACGCCAACGGGCGGGCGAATCACGGTCTGCTGTTCGCAACGGGACCGCGAGGCCGTCATCGAAGTCACTGACACCGGCGAGGGCATTGCGGCGGAGCACCGCGCGAAGGTTTTCGAGCGGTTTTATCGCGTGGACGAGACCCGCTCACGTGCTGAAGGCGGCGCAGGGCTTGGGCTGGCGATTACCAAGCTCGCGGCGGAACGCCACGGCGGACGCATCGAATTGGAGAGCGAGGTTGGCAAGGGCAGCATTTTCCGCATCATGCTGCCGCTCGCACTCTGCTCCCTGCCTTAACAAATCTTCAGTAACGGCCCACCCGCCGCCGCCATATCCTTGCTTCTCAATGAAGCAGATAATATTGCTCGCTCTTTTGGGTGCGGTTGCCGCGCTGCCATTTGCCGCCCACGCCGCGCTCGACACGAATCGCATCGAACAGATTACCGGACTCAAGGGCACTTGGAGCGCCGCCGAGAGCGTGTTCAAGGTGACAGCGCCTCGCGCGGATTTGCCGGTTAGCGTGGACGGCTGGAAAATGCCGCCGTTCATGGGCCTTACTTCCTGGGCCGCGTTCATCGAGGGCAAACAAGCCGAAGCGATGGTCGCGGGCGATCTGGTGCTGTTCGAGGATGAGGTCAACCCGGTGATGAGCGCGCTGTTCGAGCACGGCGTCGGCGTGACCGCGTTGCACAACCATTTCTTCTTCGATGAGCCGAAAGTGTATTTCATGCACATCGGCGGCGAGGGCACGGTGGAGAAACTGGCGAAGGGCGTGAAGGCGGCGCTGGCAAAACAAAAGGAAATCCGCGCGGCGCAACAACAGCCGGCTCGCCTGTTCGGCAAAGCCTTCGCACCAGCGGCCAATTCCATCACTGGCAGCCGCATCGACGAGATTCTGAGCGTCAAAGGCCAGGCGAACAATGGCATGTTCAAGGTCGTCATTGGCCGCGAAGCAAAAATGCCTTGTGGCTGCGCGATGACCAAAGAGATGGGCGTGAACACTTGGGCGGCGTTCGCCGGGACGGACGACAACGCGGTTGTGGACGGCGACTTCGCCGTGCTCGAAGACGAGTTGCAGCCGGTGCTCAAAACCCTGCGCGCCGAGGGCATCAACATCGTGGCCATTCATCACCACATGACGCACGAAGAGCCGCGCATTCTCTTTCTACATTATTGGGGCAAGGGAACGGCTGAAACGCTGTCTCGTGGTCTCAAGAAAACCCTCGATGCGCAGAAGGCCGTGAAGTGATGACAAACCTGAAACCGAGAGAGTTGGTATGAATTCACACAGAATCCTTGTAAGCACTGCCATCCTGGCGATGGCCGGACTTTTGGCTCAATCGCGCGCCGCAGAAGTCCCAAAGCTGGTCGTGGCGAAAATCACCCAAGCGCCCGCGGTTGACGGCAAGGGAGATGAGGCCACGTGGCGATCTGCCAAGCCGGTCGAAGTGGTCGCCAAAGGCGTCATGCCCAAGACGCGCGGCACGTCATCCACGGTGACGCTCCGCGCGGCGCACACGGACACGCACATCTACCTGCTCGTGCAGTGGACCGACGCGACGAAGAACGACGCTGGCCACAAGACGTGGGTTTGGGACACCACCAAGAACGCTTACGCCGAAGACACCGACCGCGAAGACGCGCTCTCCATCGCATTCGAGCACACCGGCGCGTTCACCGCCAACATGCTCTCTGGCGATGAAGCCGTGTGGGATGTCTGGCATTGGAAAGCGTTTCGCACGAATCCGCAAGGTTTCGCGATGGACCGCTTGCACCACTACTTCAAGTCCCAGCCGACGGTGAAAGCCAACAAACACACCGCCAAGGACGGCGGCGACGTGTGGATCGCCCGCCCCGAAGACAGCGGCGACACCGTAGAAAAGAAGCAAGCTGCTCCAACCGAGAACAAAGGCGCGCGTATGCCGCAATATCTTCACGGCATTCCGACCGGCAGCGCCGCCGACGTGCAAGCCAAAGGCGCGTGGGCGGACGGCAAATGGACGCTCGAATTCGCCCGCAAGCTGAACACTGGCCATGCAGATGACACTGCATTCGACCCTTCGCGCTCTTACAAGCTGGCGGTGAGCGTTCACAATGACACCGGCGACATGGACAAGGCCAGCGGCGTCATCGAACTGAGTTTTGCCAAGTAGGCTTCAACCAACAACGTGAACTCACAGCGAATATGAAAACACTGAAGGCTCTCTTGCTTATGACCGCACTCACAACGACGCCCGCCTTTTCGCAGACCGTGAACTTCGACAATGCCAAGGTCGGCGAACTGCCCGCGAACTGGACAAGCACGAAGACGGGAAAGGGTGAACCAAAGTGGACGATCGAGAAGGACGACACCGCGCCGAGCAAACCCAACGTGTTCAAACAATCCGGTGAAGCAACTTACCCCGTGGCGCTCAAAGATGACACGAGCCTCAAGGACGGCTTCGTCGAAGTGAAGTTCAAGGCAATCACGGGCAAGGAAGACCAGGCTGCGGGCGTCGTGTGGCGAGCGAAAGACGCCGACAATTACTACATCTGCCGGGCCAACGCACTGGAGGACAACGTCGTGCTTTACAAGACTGAAGCCGGCAAGCGGAAGTCCCTCGACATCGTTGGCCGCAAAGGCGGCTACGGCGTGGAGGCGAAGGTCGCGCCGCAGCAGTGGCACACGCTGCGAGTCGAGTTCGCCGGCAACCGTTTCAAAGTTTTGTTCAACGGTAAACACCTCTTCGACGTGGAAGACAAAACATTCACCGACGCCGGCAAGGTGGGTCTCTGGACGAAGGCCGACAGCGTGACGCTGTTTGATGATTTCAGCTACGGCGCGAAATGATTTGCTCCCGTGGCAGCCGACGTAACGAGGCTCTGGTTTCCTTCGACTGTCCGACGTGGATTCTCGCTGTGAGTTTGAGCTTCCTTGCGTCGGCGGGTAAGGGTATGGCCGGCCCGCCGCTGGAGTTCGATGATCCCGACACGCCCGGAGCCGGGCATTGGGAAATCAACTTCGCCTCGACTATGGAGAAACGCGCGAGCCTGTGGGAGTTCAAACCACTTCTCGACTTGAACTACGGCTGGGGCGAGCGAGTGCAACTGAAACTGAAGCCGCGCTTCGTTGTGCTCGACCCGCCCGGCGAAGGCTCACGTGCCGGCGCTGGCAACATTCAGTTCGGCGTGAAGTGGCGATTCTTCGACGAAGCCAAGCACGGAATCGCGATATCTGTTTATCCTCAAGCCGATTTCAATCCGCCCGGCCGCTCCATCGAACGCGGACTCGTGGACAACGGTCACGATCTGTTTCTGCCGCTTCAAATCGCTCGGACGTTCGGCCGCGCACGCCTTTACGCAGACAGCGGTTACAACTGGCGCGAAGGACGCGAGGATGAATGGATTCTTGGCTTGGCAGCGGACTACCGGCTAAGGGACAAATTCGTCCCGATGATGGAACTGCGCGACCTCGTCCAGGCGGATTTCGACGATCATGAACTATTCTTCAACGCCGGCTTCAAGTTAAAGCTGCACGAACACTGGACGCTGCTTGCCGCTGCCGGGCGCACGGTTTACGAGTCGCGCGGCGAACGCGCCGCAGTGTTCTCCTATCTCGGACTGCAACTCCTGTTTTGAACCATGCGTTTCGTTTTCTTAATTCTCGCGGTCGCGGGCCTGATCGGCTGCAAACCCAGCAATAAACTGTCCAATACCGTTGTCGTTTACACCAGCGTTGACGACGTGTTCGCCCGGCCCGTGTGCGAACAGTTTCAGAAGCAGACGGGAATCGAAGTCAAACTCGTCCCTGACACCGAGGAAACCAAAAGCACCGGCCTGCTCAACCGGCTTATTGCCGAGAAAGCCCGGCCTGTTGCCGACGTGTTCTGGAGCGGCGACCCGGTGCGTGCCGCCGTGCTCAAAGCGAAAGGCATCTCCGCGCCGTTCAAGGCCGCCAACCCTGCTGATGCAACCGGACGGTTCAGCGATTCCGCCGGACACTGGTCGGCACTTTCCGCGCGAGCACGTGTCCTCATCGTGAACACGAATCTTGTGCCGGTTTCCGACGCTCCGCGCTCGCTCAACGCGTTTCTCGATCCGAAGTGGAAAGGCAAAGCGTGTCTTGCCAATCCGCTGTTCGGCACGACCTCAATGCACGCCGCCGCTCTGTTTGAAACAATGGGCGAAGCAAAGGCGAAAGAGTTCTTCGAGGGTTTGCGCGCAAACGGCGTGAAAATGCTATCGAGCAACGGCGAAGTAAAGCGGCGGGTGGCGGCGGGCGAACTCGCTTTCGGCTTGACCGACACCGACGACGCGAGCGTTGCGATGAAGGAAGGCAAAGCGGTCGCGATGATTTATCCCGACCAAGACGGCGCAGGCACGCTCATCGTGCCGAACGCCGCCGTGCTGATCGCGAACGGACCGAACCCGGAGAGGGGAAAGAAGTTCATCGAGTATCTGCTTACTGCCGCCGTCGAGCAGTCCCTCGCTGAAAGCGAAGCGGCTCAAATGCCATTGAGACCCGGCGTGACTGTCCCGTCCGGCGTGAAACGGGTCGAGGAAATCAAAACGATGGCCGTGGACTATGAGAAGCTCGGTGCGCGGCTCGAAGAATTGAGCGCGGGATTCCTGAGAACATGGGCGGCATCGCCGTGAGAACGCCGCCATGACGATTGCCGGACTCGATTCGCCATTCTGGTTCGCGCTGGGTCGGAGCGTGCTGGTGGGTTTCACCGTTGCAGGCGGTTCGCTCGCTATCGGTTGGCCGCTCGGCGTGCGTATTGGGCTCGCAAGTTTTCCATTGCGTCGTTTCCTGCTGGCTCTGCTCGCGCTTCCTTTGCTACTGCCGTCATTTCTCATCGCCATCGGTCTCTCAATGCTCTGGCGTGGATTCGGCGGAGCGATGGCCGTCGTATGGGTGTTCGCGTGTCTTGGCGTTCCATTGGTCACCTTCGCCGCGCTAGCCGCCACGCTCACGCTCACGCGCGGGCAGGCGGACGCTGCGCGGCTGGCGGGCCGAGAACGACAGTTGTTTCGGCTCGCGTTGCGGGCGGCGTTTCCACTGGCCGGCCTCGCGGCGGCTCTTGCGGGCACACTCACACTCGCCGATCCAGGACCGGGTCAAATCTTCGGCTGGCCGGGAGCAGCCAGCGAACTCCTCACAAGCTTTGCCGCGCGCTACGACCGCGCACTTGCAACGCAACAGGCCGTTGCCCTCGCGGCGGTTGCCGCGCTGCTCGCATGGCCGCTTGCATGGAAACTCGCTCCAGAAGTGGCTGCGGGACTCTTCGCGCGCGACGTGAATCGTCCATCGCCTCTTCGCGCACCGGCAACGACTGGATGGGTGTTTGGTGTGGCAGGCTTGTTCACGCTGTTGCCGCTGTTCGGACTGTTGAAACCACTCCTGGTGCAACGGCGGCCCGTGTCGCGGGCATGGAGTGAAGTGACGCGCACCGCAACGGACACGTTGCTTTACGCAGCGCTCGCCGCGAGCGTCGCTGTCGCCGTCGCATTCGCGCTGGCATGGGCAGCCGGTCGTTCATCCGCTCGCCGACGCTGGCTCGTCACAGCGGCGTTGGCATTGCTGGCGTTGCCGCCCGCATTGCCCGCGTTGTGGCTCATTCCTTGGAGCGGGCGCTTCACGCTCGGCGTCGCGCTCGCCTTGCGCGGCTTGCCGTTGGCGATTCTGCTCGCGTTGCGGGCAATTGGTTCGATGCCGCCGTCGTGGGCCAATGCGGCGCGCGTGCATCGTGTTCCACGCGCAACCTTTCTTGGACGAATCGCCTTGCCGTGGTGCGCGCGCTGGGCATTTCCAGCGGCGGCGATCTCCGCGCTCTTGGCGACGGCCGAAGTCGGCACTGTGTTACTGCTGCATCCGCCCGGACACGCCAGCCTGCCGCTCGCCGTTTTCACCATCATGGCTAACGCGCCTGAAGCCCTCGTGGCGATGCTGTGCCTGCTTTACCTTGCGCTCGCCTTGACCTTGGCCGTGACGGTCCAGCAAATCATTCGGCGATTATGACGCTGTTGACCGTCCAAGATTTGGCAAAGTCCTACGATGGCGGCACGGTCTTCGCCGGCGTCAGTTTCGCGCTTGCGCCAGATGACCGCCTTGCGGTGCTCGGCCCAAGCGGCAGCGGCAAGACCACGCTGCTGCGTTTGCTGGCGGGTTTGGATGAACCAAGCTCCGGCGTCATCGAACGCGCCACCGACCTGCGCATCGGGATGGTGTTTCAAGACCTTGCGCTGTGGCCGAACCTGGCGGTGCTGGACAACGTAGCGTTCGCCCTGCCGAATGCGCCGAAGACGCAGCGGTTACAGTCTGCCCGTGACGCACTCGCCAGTTGCCGTGTGGCGGAACTGGCCTCGCGCAAACCCGGCACGCTTTCCATCGGACAACAACAACGCGTGGCGTTAGCGCGAGCCATCGTCGCGCGCCCGCAATTGTTGTTGCTCGACGAGCCTTTTTCCAGTCTCGACCCGCTGCTGCGCGAGGAGCTCATGGCCGAAGTGCGGCGTTTGGCCGGTGAAATCAACGCGGCACTGGTGCTGGTGACCCACGATGTGTTCGAAGCGCTGGCGCTGGCCCGGCGAATAATCGTGCTGGAAGACGCACGTCTGGCCGAGTCGGGCGACCTCGTGTCGCTGCTTTCCGCGCCACAGTCACGAATGCTGCGCCAATGCGCCGCTCAGATCGAAAAGCTTCGCGTGCGCAAGGTCGAGTGACCGGCGCAAGTTGGAAGGCTTTGTCTCAGAGGGCAGAGAAAAAATACCGACAGGAAAGGACGCGAATATGAAACAAGCAACGAAATGACGCGACCTGCCGCAACTCAGCGAGCGCTGATGACAAATGGACCAGCAGGTTTCACCGCTTTCCAAAGAGCGTCTTGCATCCAATGACTTCATCTGTGACTTGAAAGAAGCGGCGATTTGGACAATCGCTGCATTTGATTCGCGGCTTTTCACAGACGCCACGAACCCATTCGTTCGCGCAGGCCAGCGCATATCCGGACTTTCCAGTCTTCCGGCTCTCGAAGCGGCGCGGATAAACATCTTCTCGCCCTCGGAAAAGAGAGCGAAACAGGGCTATTTTGGCGAGAGGTAAAGAATGATTTGTTACTTCGAGCTTCTGCGGCTGTTGGCTTGGCCCGTTCTGCACCAGCTTCGAACCTCCTTGCCCCAAGGACTCGATTTTTTCCACGCGGCGGAACTGTAACCTGTGGCAAGGGCGCTGGCGATCTTGTTTCCTGAGTTCGCAAAATTTTTCGGGACCGCTTACCTTCACGGGCTATGCGAAAAGCTTTCATCGGCAAATGGCGCTTGGTGGAGATGGAGCAATGGGACCAGGAGTTCATTGACCTGGAAGAGCCGGGCTTTATTGTGTTTGCGAAAAACGGCCGCGGCGAAATGAAATTCGGAGCTGTGTCGCTCCAATTGGACTGGGACAAAGAAGACAAGGGCAGAATTGCCTTTTCGTTCGACGGTTTTGATGAAATGGACGAGGTGTCCGGGAGAGGCTGGGTGAAGGTTCTGGAGAATAAATTAGTCGGCCAGATCAAATTTCACCAAGGAGAGAAATCAGAATTTACTGCGGAAACGTGGCAGGACGCATAGCGGAGAAGCCCGGAACATAATCCCTACGCCTTTAACAGCGATTTCCAGTTGCCCTTTGCGGCCCACACGCCAGTCTTTGTGACGGCATGAGTGAATATCAATATTACGAGTTTCAAACCGTGGAGCGTCGCCTGACGGAGAACGAAATGCAGGAATTGCGAGCTCACTCAACACGGGCGCGCATCACACCGACCAGCTTCATCAACGAGTACCATTTTGGCAGTTTTAGGGGCAAGCCGAACGAATGGATGGAGAAGTATTTTGATGAATTCCTCTACTTGGCAAATTGGGGTTCTCGCGAGCTTCAGCTTGCTTTGCCTGCAAAGTTGATCCCGGCCCAGACCGCTCGTTGCTATTGCTCCAGCCAACCTGTCTCGGTCCGTGAGAAATCAGGCAAGCTGATTTTCACGTTTCTGCTTAACGAGGAGCCGACGGAGAATGGGTTGAAGGAGAGGGAAATCTTTCGTCCCTTCTGCAAATCCGCAGCGAACTGGTTCAGGGAGACCTTCGAAGTCTATATCTTGGCTGGCTGACAGTCGTACAGGCCGGGGAATTGGACGGAGAGGAGTCCGAACCACTTGTGCCGCCCAACTTGGGCGATCTGTCCGCCCCGCAGGAGACCTTCGCAGATTTCTTTCATCTGGATCCTGATTTGCCGGCGGTGGCGGCACAGAATAGTCCACGCACCGCGACTGAATCTGTGGATCGAAAACAATGGTCCTCATGGATCGAGTCATTTCCGGTTGGGGAAAAGGACGCAATGCTGGTACGACTGATGGCAGGTGAGGGGACGAACATCGGGATGGAGCTTAAAGCCCGATTCCAACGGCGGCGGAGCACAACCGGATCCACCATCACACTGAAAGCGCGAACGGTAAGTGAACTGCTGGCTGCTGCTGAAACGCATAGAGCAAAACGCAGACAGGAGGAACAACGAAAAGCCGCGCTGGAGAAGGAGCAGAGAGCACGCCAGGCGGCAATTGATCGCGAAAAGCTTTTGGATTCCCTCAAAGGGCGAGCCGAAAAAATCTGGGCCGATGTCGAAACGCTCGTGGCGACGCGTCAATCCAGGAGCTATGATCTGGCGGTGCAACATTTGATTGACCTTCGTGATCTGGCGATACGCGAGAGTCGGTCGGCTGACTTTACGAAACGGTTTGAGAGGTTTCGCGGCGGGCATTCACCCAAACGCACGTTCATTGATCGGCTCGCGAAAGCGGCATTGTAATTATGGCGCTTCTCGCAAAACGTTGGGTCCACATCGTGAATATCTATTTATAGATTAGGTGCCCGCTCGTCGAGAGAATTTTCTTAATTTCTCCAGCAACTCGGACGGCGTTGGTCGCGTAGAGAGGTGAACATCAGCAGCCGCGAACTCCGGGTGTGCCTCGGCCAGCGATTTGCTCAGTTCCGATTCGAAAAGGTAAGGAGTCAAGTTCTGTTCTTTCATGCTAAACGCATTCTTCCATACGACCGAGATCGCCCTTCCAAATGCCCTCCAATTAAACCAGCTCGCGCGTTCCGAATTGGCGTGGAATAACAGTTGCCACCCCTTATTCGCATCTAATGAGTAATCCTTCCGGTTGCCGTCGAATCGGGTCTGGAAAAGTTCAGCCAGTTGCATCTCACTCAACGTATCCTGCACGCGGCGTTGCGAATAGCCGAGTTCGCGCGCCAACCCGCTCGCGGTCCCCCGTCCATGGGTTACGAGCCAGGCGAAAACATCGGCCCGGATATTCACCCCAAAAAAAGCTCGGCACTTCAAGACCAGCGTCGCTGCTGTCCAAGAGGGCATCGGCTGAGACTGTCCACGAAGGATGATGGGTGAGCGTGCCCAACCATAGCGCGCAAAAATCTCGTCGTGCTCCTTTCCGACCGGGTCAAGCGGCTTGCCCAGCCTCTGGAATAAAGGCACGACCGGTTTGCTAGACTTCGGTCTGCAATGCTCGGCTAGATTCCGCCATTTGGGCGATGTGTCGTGCTGCATCATGAACGCCGCGACAGCTCCTGCGAGGGATGGCGAACAGATTTGATCGTCCTTCAGCAGGGTGGTCAGACGGACGACATTAATCCAACGCCCGTTGCTCAGCAGCCAATCGAGAACTTCATCGAAGACACGCGAATCTTGGCGTGCGCATTCCCAAGTCAGCAATAGCAGCGGTTCCGGATCCACGACCAATGCATCCTTCGGCTGACCGTGGCCCATGACACCAACCTGCGACCAGGCACCCCAGATAATGTCCAAAACGGCCCGCGAAAGATCCGCCCTAAATTTTTTGAGCAAGGTCTTCATGGCCAATGCGCTCCAGCACCTGTTTGAGTTTGCGCCGGAAGTCGGCGCTCGTTTTCCGCCGGAGCAACCAGACGGCCGCTGCCCGGGCTTCGGCCCCCGTCGGTTCCAAATCCATCAAGTCGCCCAAGTGTGTTTCGATGCGCGTTTTCGGGTCCATTGCGGCATAAAGTTTGAGATGGATTTGGTCCACGCGGCTATGATGTGGAGCGCAAGGCAGCGACCATAGCTTCTTCGCTTCAATCTCTTTACGAGTCCACGCGGCAGGCCAAAGTCCACCAGCGGCGCCGGGCCGAAGTTCAACCACTCCTCTTTGATTCCCAATTCACGTCCAACCTCCGCTACCAATTCGTCAAAGCGGGGAGAGAGAATCGCTCCAGGAACGAGACGTATCTTGCCTCGGGCGCCCACCTTGACCGCGCAAATGATGTCGACGTCGCTGGTGGATCGCGATACCAATCCCATAAGATTCAGAGACGCCCCGCCGCAACTCACCAACTCGACGAGATCGAGGTCCGCATAAACCATCTTGGCATTCAGTCGCTTGAGGGCTTCTTCGATGTCGGATTTACCGGAAAACTCACTACCACCTATGTCTTTTTTCATCGCGTTTCTAGCGTAATTACGTCGCAGACAAAAACAACTCAAAACCGTTGCTCAGCGATGCACCCTCATTCGCCCGATCCCGGTTTGGGGATTACAACGAAATCTAAGCCTGCCCCGGCGCACTTCTGGAAAGGTTTTTCCGGGTCGGGTAAGCGAGCGATGTTGCCACCGCCCGCTCCCCTCAGAACCGGACGTGAGAGTTTCCCCTCATCCGGCTCAAGCCAATACAAAGCCCCGCCGA
>JAKEEH010000537.1 GCA_022616725.1 Limisphaerales bacterium
ACGGGGATGGCCCGAGCGGGACCGACGAATCTCAGCGGTATTGGCGGCAACGACATTGCGGTAGTTAAGTATGATAACAAAGGGCAGGTGCTTTGGGCCACCCGCGCAGGAGGGACGACCAATGATCAAGGCAGAGCCATGGTCTTGGATGGAGCGGGTGATATTTACCTGACAGGGCATTTCCGCGGAACCGGCTTTTTTGGGACCACGAACGTGCAGAGCAGCGGCCTGGACGACGTCTTCGTAGCCAAGCTCGACAACGCTGGCCATTGGCAGTGGGTTGCGAGGGCGGGTGGCACAAACACCGACGAAGGGCGCGGGATTGGCCGGGATAACGCGGGTAACGTTTATGTGGCGGGCACTTTTACGGGGAACAGTGTGTTCGGCGGCCACAATCTGACGAACCACGGTCAGTGGGACATTTTCCTGGCGAAGCTCAGCGCGACCGGGGAATGGGCCTGGGGCCGGTCGATTGGAGGCGCCGGACTGGACGAAACGCGGGGCATGGCGGTGGATGCCCTTGGCAATTGCTATGTGACTGGTGCTTTTGCGGGCGTGGCGGATTTTGGCGAAACGAACCTCACGAGCCGCGGCGGCGCAGATATTTTTCTGGCCAAGTTTAATGCGGATGGCCGAGCGACCTGGGTATGGCAGGCGGGGGGGACGAATGGGGACTCAGGCAATGCGGTGACGCTGGACCGTTTTGGCAATATGTACTTGACAGGCGGATTTGCTGGCATGGCAACGTTTGGAAGGTCGAATATCATCGGGGGCAGTATCGCGGGGGCGCAGGACATGTTTGTCGCACGGCTTAGTGCGGCGGGTGAGTTGCTTTGGGTTCAGAGGGCCGGCGGCTCGAGCCAGGATGCGGGAAATGCCATTGCAGTGGACAGGGAAGGCAACAGCTACGTGAGCGGCTTGTTTGTGGGCTCGGCCTTTTTCGGACCGTTCGCCCTGGCGAGCACCAGCGGCCAGGCCGATGTCTTCTTTGTCAAATATACTTCGACGGGCAGTCTGCAGTGGGCATTTCAGTCGCGGGGGACGGCGTATATGAGCGGCAACGGGACCGCAGTGGACGACGCCGGGAGCGTCTATGGAACGGGCTTTTTCCGCAGCAGCACAACGTTTGGGGGGCTTGGCCTGACGAACAGCAGTTTTGGGCGCGACGCTTTTATCGTGCGCGTGGATGGCCCGCCGAGGCTAAGGATTGACCAGAGCGCCGATGGGTTCGTTGTTTCCTGGCCATCCTGGGCGGTTGGGTATCAACTCCAGAGCGCGACCAATGTTGGCGGGAGCGTGTGGTCCGGAATGACGAACCTTCCGCAATCCACTGGCGATCGAACATCCATTGCCGATGGAAATTCAGGCGAACGCCGCTTCTATCGCTTGCGCAAGCAATGACATAGTCGCCCTGCGCGGATTGCATTGGCGTTTTCGGACTACGTTTAAAACCCCATTGCCGGTCGTCATCACGACTGCGAGAGTTGAAGAAGAGCGCTCGCCGTGAACAAAGGTCATACCATTCTGATCGCGGAGGATGATCCGAACGACGTCTTTTTCCTAAAAATCAGTTTCCGCGACTCGGGCATTTCGAACCCCGTCCAGTTCGTTTCCGATGGCGAGGAAGCTATTGCCTATCTCGAGGGCACGGGGAGCTTTGCCGATCGCCGGTTGCACCCGCTCCCCGGACTGGTGCTGTTGGATCTTAAGATGCCACGCAAAAGTGGTTTCGAGGTGATTTCCTGGATGCGGCACCATTCGGCCTTCAAGCTCATACCGATTATTGTTCTTTCCGGCTCAGCCATAGTCGAAGACGTCAATCGGGCTTACGAGATGGGCGTCAATGCCTACATGATCAAACCAGCCAGTAACCTGGCGCTGGAACGGCTGGTGCGCACGATTGCGGAGTTCTGGGGCGCCGCTCACAGACCCCTTCCCAATGCGCAGTGACCCGGCATACGACGCAAGTAGGTGCTTACCCCATTTTGCGGGTTGAAAGGCGGCTGTAAGCTTGCTAGTGGTGGCCTAGTTTGTTGAGCTTAACAGCAAAGAGCTAGCTCGTATTATGCCAGAACAAAGTCCAGTTATTCTTGTCGCGGAGGATAATGAAAATGATGTTCTCATGCTGAGGCGGGCGTTCATCCAGGCGGGCATCACGGTGCCGTTGCACGTCGTCGGAGACGGCGAGCAAACCATCGCGTATCTCAAAGGGGAGGGCATCTACTCAAATCGAGCCGAGTATCCGTTGCCAGACTTGATGTTGTTGGATTTGAAGATGCCCCGTAAGGACGGCTTTGAAGTGCTGGATTGGATTCGTCACCAGCCGTCGCTGGCGGCGATTCGGGTGGTCGTGCTTAGCACCTCCGAAGAGCTGCGTGATGTGAATCGCGCTTACCGGATCGGGGCTAACTCGTTCCTGATCAAGCCGTTGAACTTTACTGAATTTCGCACCACCATTCAGGCGATGTATGCTTATTGGTTCTCGATGAGTCGGGCGCCGGAAATCCAACGACCGCCGAAAGCCAACCCGTATTTCAATACGGACTCCTGACCAGTATTGTTTTATGGCAGCGGCGATTTGCTCCAGGATGGCCTATAAACGATCCTGAAAAGGGGGGTATCCAGATAGCCGATGTTCAAACTTTATCGTTAAACATTAAGGAATCAGGGCATTCAGAATTGCCGCAAAACGCCCTATAACTAAAATACGCTAAGTGTATATGCCTATAACTATAGTATAGATTATCTGCTGTAGTTTTTGGGAGCACACCCGCGCGCGCGTCCCCCGCCTTGCAGCGCGGTCATGGTTCCAGGGATACGGTTGCGTCCCGCAATCCTTGCTGGACTCTTTGGCCGGGGTCAGGGTCCCGCGTCAATAGAATGATGCTCCCCCCACGGTTGCTTGAAGGCGGAGGAATTGATTCCCCTCCTCCGCCAACGCATGATTGACAACACGGCCTCCATAAGATCTTGCCCTGGTGAAACCGGCGTTGTTTTAATCCAGCGCAAGCATCGGGAATGAAGCGCGTTTTCCAGACGACGACGTGGCGCAAGCTGCAATGGCCGCTTCTCGCCCTCGTGGTCGTGATGGTTTTCAATTTCCTCTTCAGCAAGGACTTTTTCGAACTTACGATTCGCGATGGGCGCGTTTATGGCAGTCTTATTGATATCCTTAACCGCGCCGCGCCCGTAATGCTTCTCTCTCTCGGTATGACGCTTGTCATTGCCACTGGAGGGGTCGATTTGTCAGTCGGTGCGGTGATGGCAATTTCGGGGGCGTCCGCGGCATTGCTGGTCACAAAAGCAGGGTTGCCTGTGCCCGTGGTGATCGCAGTATCGCTCGGGATCGCGTTGCTGGCGGGGCTGTGGAACGGACTCCTTGTCGGCTTCCTTGGCGTGCCACCCATAGTGGCAACGCTGATTCTGATGGTGTCGGGCCGTGGCATCGCGCAGTTGCTGACAGGTGGTCAAATCATCACTTTCGAGAGTCGGTCGCTTGAATTCATCGCTCGCGGGGCATTCCTCGGGTTGCCCTTTACGATCACGCTTGTGCTGCTGGTTTTCCTTGTGGTTATTCTCATTCAAACTCGCACGGCTGCGGGCTTGTTCATTGAAGCAACAGGCGACAATGAAACGGCCAGCCGTTACGCGGGAATAAATACCCGGTTTGTCAAATTACTTGTGTATGCATTTTGTGCGATGTCCGCCGGCATCGCGGGACTGATTGCCGCCGGCGATATCAAAGCGGCGGACGCGAACAATGCGGGGCTCTGGCTGGAACTTGACGCGATTCTCGCGACGGTGATCGGCGGAACGGCCTTGCAGGGTGGGCGGTTTTACCCGGCGGGGTCGCTCGTGGGCGCGGTCCTCATCCAATCACTTACGACGACTATTCTGGCCCAAAACGTCAACGTGCAGTTCACGCTGGTGGTGAAGGCACTGGTCATTATTGCGGTTTGCCTGCTCCAATCTGAATCGTTTCGTCGCGTTTTTGTCAGGAGAGCAGTCGCGTGAGATTTGCGCGAGACCCTGGAGTGACGTTCGAACAAACATCTAAAGCGGCAGAGGACAGCCGCACTCCACGACGCTGCCGCGCTGTTCGGTGCGCCCCTGAAGAGCCGCGAGGTTGTGGACTGCGACTGCCGTCTGCCGCTGTCGCCAGTTCCGGTCCCGGGACGCCATGAACCTGCGTCTGCTCAAGCGCAACATTCCCTTCCTGGCGACGGCGACGGTGTGCATTCTGCTCTATCTCGCCGCGGGATTTCGTTACGAGAATTTCTTTTCCATTCGCGTTTTCCTCAATTTCATCTCCGAAAACGCCGTTCTCGGCGTTGCCGCCGTCGGCATGACAATGGTGATCCTCTCGGGCGGGATCGATTTGTCCGTCGGCAGTGTGGTTGGTGTCGTGAGCATCTCCATGGCGCTGCTCATTGAAAAACACGGCGTGCCCGCATCGGCTGCGATACCATTAATGCTCATTTCAGGGGGACTCTTCGGGGCGGGGATGGGCGCGTTGATTCACTTTTATTCCTTGCCGCCGTTTTTGGTGACGCTCGCGGGCATGTTCTTCGCTCGTGGTCTCGGCTTCGTGCTACAGCTCGAATCGATGCCGATCACGCGGCAGGTGAGCGACATCGTGTCTGCCCTTACCATTCCGCTCGGGCCGGAGTATGAATTGGCGGCCACATCCCTGATTTTTATTAGCCTGCTTGTCGTGGCGATGTTGGTGGTGCATTTCACCCCGTTCGGCCGAAACGTGTACGCCATCGGGGGCAATGAGCCATCCTCACTGCTGATGGGGTTGCCGATTGCCGCGACGAAAATCGGCGTTTATGCCGCCAGCGGCTTTTGCTCGGCGCTGGCCGGGGTGGTTTATACGTTTTACACGACGTCCGGCAATCCCACGGCGGGCGTGGGCCTCGAACTCGAAGCCATCGCCGCCGCCGTTATTGGCGGCACCCTCTTGAGCGGCGGGGTCGGTTACCTCGCCGGAACGCTCCTGGGCGTGCTGATTTTCGCGATGATCCAGACGATCGTCATTTTCGAAAACATCAACTCGTGGTGGACGAAAATCATTGTCGGCCTCCTGCTGCTTGTCTTTATTCTCCTGCAGAAACTCATCCAGGCAAAGAAAGCGTAACGGAGCATGAAATCCCAAAGCCCAAACAGCAAAGCCCAGAGAAACTTCAAATCACGACGCGACCCGCTTGACCAGTGGCGGCGCTTGAAGTTTCTCTGGTGTTTGGCTTTTGCGATTTGGTGTTTCCATCCGATCTCAGTGCCAGCTCAAAACACCTACTCCAATCCCGTGCTGCCGGGAGATTATCCGGACCCGTCGGTGATTCGCGTTGGGGACGAGTACTGGGCAACAGCGACAACGTCCGAGTGGGCCCCGCTCTTTCCGATTCTCAAGTCGCGCGACCTTGTGAATTGGGAACACGTCGGCAATGTGTTCGAGAAACGCCCCGAATGGTCGGTGGGCAACTACTGGGCGCCAGAGATTGCCGAGCACAACGGAACCTATTTCATCTATTACGTGGGGCGCAAAAGGGGAGGGCCGCTCGCGCTGGCTGTGGCGACAGCGCCGCATCCTTTGGGCCCGTGGCGCGACCACGGACCGTTGGTTGCGCAGGACGCGGGCTCGATTGACGCCGTGCCGATCAGTGATGAGAAAGGTGAGCGTTACCTGATTTGGAAGGAGGACGGTAACAGCCGGCGCCTTCCAACCCCGCTCTGGATTCAAAAGCTCTCCTCCGATGGCACCAAGCTGGTGGGCGAAATGAAGGAGATTCTCCGCAATGACGCCGCGTGGGAGAAAAACCTGGTCGAAGGGCCATTTGTCGTGCAGCGCGATGGCATGTATTACCTGTTCTATTCCGGGAGTGGCTGTTGTGGACGCAATTGCGACTATGCCCTGGGCGTCGCGCGCGCGAAAAACCTGATGGGGCCATGGGAGAAGAACCCCGCGAACCCGATCCTGGCGGGCAATCAACAGTGGGTGTGTCCCGGCCATGGCAGCATCGTCCAGGACAAAAGTGGCCACGATTACCTGCTTTATCACGCTTACGACGCGAAGACGTTCGTTTACGTGGGCCGCCAGGGGTTGTTGGACGAGGTGCGCTGGGGCGCCAATGGCTGGCCGACCATTAACCAGGGCCGAGGGCCAAGCGTCACCGCGCCAATGCCCGTCGAATCAGGGCTGCCGAAGCGTGTGCTTGCATTCGCCGACGAATTCGTCGGCCGCACTCTCAGACCGGAATGGCAGTGGCCGCAATATAATTCTCCGAAGGCGAAAATCGACGATGGCTTCCTCACGTTACGCGCCGAAGGCACGAATGCGCACGACATTGTCGCAGCGATCGTCGCCATCAAAACGACGACTGGCGATTACACCGCGACCACCTCGATAGATACAAAGACATTGACACCTGAATCGAAGGCCGGTTTGTCTGCATATGGGGACCGCGAAAATGCCCTTGGCGTTTACAGCGATGGCACAACAGTCGCGGTGTGGCGACGGCAGAAAAATAAGACCGAAACGCTGGCCAGCGCGGCCGCGCCGAAAGGCTCAAGGCTCCAGTTTCGCCTGGGCGCAACCGCCGGCCATAAATTCGGTTTTGCGACGAGCGCCGATGGCCGCGAATGGACTCCTATTGGTAACGATATTAGTGTCGAAGGAAGGCACCTTCCGCCGTGGGATCGCGGCGTGCGCGTTGCTCTTACGACCGGGGGCTCGACGAACGCGCTGGCTCGTTTCGATTTCCTGCGCGTCAACCCCGCCGCCGACTGAACGTTCGCAAATCGCGCGCCGCTGTTGTTGCACATCCCGCGAACCCGGCATTTACACGGGCTTTACACACCTATCGGGAACATTTGTTACGGTTGAGATACGGGCAATAACGTCCGAACTCATGAATCCATAATCAATATGAAGAAACTCAGCCTCCTGATTGCGACAGCCATGCTAATTGCATCTGCTCCTGGCACCCGCGCGTCCGAACTCGAAGACGCTACCCATCGCGCCCTCGAAGGACCAGACGGCACATCGGTCGAAGTGTTCAAGCACCGCTTCGCCGCGACCCAACCGCAAATTACCGAAAAGACGAAAACCAACCACACGGTGACCGGTCAATTGGCGCGGTTCAATCCGGATACGGAAGCCGAAGAGGTCATCTCCTATCGCATCCTTCGGCAGAAAGGGATCAAGAGCATTACCCTGCAGATCAATGGGGGTGTGTGGATCCCCATTTCGGACGCCGTGATGAATGCGCTCGGAGGGTACGCCACCGGCAAGCCGATGCCGGAAGAAGAGCAAAGAGCCGTTACCCGCTCCCTGGAAAAACTCGCCAACGGCAAGTGGCTCCGCGCCGCCGAAATTCTTATAGCTCACATGGCGGCCCACCACTGCTGACAAAGCAATCAATCGAAGCAATCAATCATGTCGAGCGCGAGCGGTTCGCTGGAGCCGCTCGCGCTTTGTTGCAATACTCCAGCCCTCTCCAAGGGGAGCCTCTGTCATGAGCCAGCCGCAGAGCCCCGTGGAATCCTTGTCGCGACTGAGTGGAATCGAGTATATTGTGCGGTAGTTCGGGCATTCATGAAAGGTTTTCAATGGCTTGGCAAACTGCGGGAATTGTTTGAAGAGACAGCGCCGTCTCCGGGCGAGATGGCGTTTCGGCTGCAATCGGTGGAGCGAGACATCATTTTGCCGGTAAAGGCGGCTTTCATTGGGGTTCTTCTTTATAATTTTTATTTCACGCGCTGGTTTGAGGAGCTGTATGTGCCGTGGTCGGTGGCGCAATATATCGTCGAACGCTTTTTCCTGATCTATTTGACGGTCAATGCGGTTGTCGCGGGGATACTTGTCTTTTCAGGACGGTTTCCGGCGACGCTGGTGCAATGGGCGATTTTTACGACAAATTTTATTGACGGGCTGTTTGTGGCCGCGTTGACGTTTGTCACCGGAGGGTTTGACAGCATTCTTTACTGGGTATTCCTGGGGCTGATTATTCGCAATGCGGTGAGTTGCCCGCTGGCGGCGCCGCAGATCATCCTGAATTTCTCGCTGAGTTTTTGCTACATCCTGGCAGGGATGCTCGATGTGATCCTGACGGCTGAGATGGTGGAGTATGAACAGGCGCCCCGGAGCAGCGACAATCTGACGGAGCCGTTTTTGTTGCGGCTCATCGTACTGTGGCTAATGACGGCGTGTTGTTACGGGGTGCAAGTATTGTTCGAACGGCATCGGCAGGCGGCGGAAGAGGCGCGGGAATTCGGGGCGCGCCAGGAGCAGTTGCGCGCCGCGGGCCGGCTGGCCGCGCAGATCGCGCATCAAATCAAAAATCCGCTGGCGATCATCAACAACGCCGCTTATTCATTGGAAAAGAGCCTGCGGGAGGGAAAGAATTCAAACCTCCAGCAAGTCGAAATCATCCGAGAGGAAGTGGAGCGGTCGGACCGGATCATTACGAAGCTGATGGGTTATGCGCAACTGGCGGAAGGGAAGGTGGAGAAGCTCCAGGTGACGGACGAAGTCGAGCGGGCGATAGGGCAGGTTTTTCCGCCGGGAGCGCCGTATGAAGTGGCGCTGGAACGGGATTATTCCCTCCATTTGCCACCGTTGTTGATGCAGCGGGGGCATTTGTCCGAGATCCTGGTCAATATTCTGCAGAACGCGCGCGAGGCGACTGGCGGAGAGGGCCGAATCACGATCGAGGCGCGGCACGGGCCGGACGGGTCGGTGATGGTGACAATCGCCGACGACGGTCCGGGCATTCCGGCAGAGCGGTTTGAGAAGGTGTTTCAGCCCTATTTTTCGACCAAGGAAAAGGGCAGTGGGCTGGGGCTGGCCATCGCCAAGCACAATGCGGAGATGTATGGTGGCGCGATCAAGGTCGAATCTGAGCTTGGAAAAGGCACTCGGTTTATCCTACATTTACCTACCAGAACCTTTATGAAATTACAGTCATGAGCGCCGCGACGCCCCCGGTCCTCATCGTGGACGATGAGAAGAACATGCGGCTGTCGCTGCAAACTGTATTGAGCGACGAAGGCTACGCGGCCAAGGTGGTAGAAAGCGCCGAACAAGCGCTGGCGCTGCTGGATCGCGAGAAGTTTTTGTTGCTCATTTCGGATGCGCATCTTGGCGGAATGAGCGGGTACGAGCTGCTGGCGGAGGTGCGGCGGAAATGGCCGGATCTGCCAGTGCTCATGATCACGGCTTACGCGACGCCGAAGCTGGCGGTGGAGGCGATCAAGGCTGGGGCGATCGACTATTTGTCCAAGCCGTTCGAGCCGGAAGAACTCTTGCATGCAGTGGAACGGTGCGCAGAGCGGTACCGATTACTGTGGGAGAATGCCGCGCTGCGCGCGAGAACTTCGGATGCGGTCAGTATTTCGCAGATCATTGGCGACTGCCCGAAGATGCAGGAGTTGCGCCGGCTGATCGAAACCGTTGCCGGGTCAAACGCCACCGTGCTGGTGCTGGGCGAGAGCGGCACTGGCAAGGAGTTGATAGCAGGAGCGCTGCACAGCCTTAGCCCGCGCCGACAGGCTAGTTACGTTCGGATCAATTGCGCGGCGATCCCGGAAACGTTATTGGAGAGCGAGTTGTTCGGACATGAAAAAGGCGCGTTTACCGGCGCGATCCGGCAAAAGCCCGGTCGCGTCGAAGAAGCCGATGGCGGGACAATTTTTCTCGATGAAATCGGCGACATGAGCCGGCCTCTGCAAGCCAAGCTCCTGCGGTTCCTCGAGGATGGCAGCTTCAGTCGGGTGGGAGCCACGGAACAGCTTCGCGTTGACGTGCGGCTCATTGCGGCGACGAACCGGGACATCGTTGAGGCGATTCGGCAGAATCAATTTCGCGAGGACCTGTTTCACCGTTTGAACGTGGTGCAGTTCCATCCGCCACCGCTGCGGGAACGGGGGCAAGACATTCTGCTCCTGGCGGACCACTTCCTGAAAATGTTCAACGCCTCGATGAACAAGCCGTTGCGCCGCATTTCTCCGGCCGCGCAGCAGAAGCTGCTGTCACACCACTGGCCGGGCAACGTCCGGGAGTTGCGCAATGTAATAGAGCGCGCGGTGATCCTGGAAACCAGCGACGAAATCCAATCGCGCAGCCTGCCGGATTTTCATCTTGAGACGCGCTTGCGCAAGGGCGAGCTGCCGCTGGTGACGGCCGGACAGAACATCGACGAGATCATGGCGGCGTTTGAGAAGGAATTGATCATTCATACACTCGAACAGTATCAATACAACCTGACGCGGACTGCGGAGCACCTGCGAATCAGCCGCCATGCCTTGCGTTATCGCATGCAACGGTTAAATATCCATGCCGAGACAGAGAACGAGGACGAGTTGACGCCCTCGTCGGGAAAGGAAGTGACGTCATGCTGAACAAGGCTTTTCTGATGGCAGCCTCATCGACTGACCAACTGCCTCACGATTTGCCCAACACCGGGCCGAGCAAGCTTCTCGGGTTTGGAGTCAAGGATATTCTGTTGCTCCTGGGAGTCCTGGCTGTGATTGGTTTGACGCTTTTTTTGTGGGTCTATCTGACGCGCCGCGAGAAGAACGGTCGTTTGTCACGCACGCCTCGCGTTTACGAAAACGATGAGGGCATGACGAGTCCGGATGCCTCATCAAATGAGCGAGTGCGGGTCCGCCGGAAGCGGCGGCGAGAGCCCGAAGGATTACCGCGGAATCCAACGCGAGGTGAAACAGGGGGATTGCCGCCGATCAGGCCCGACGAACCAGCGAAGCCGACGACCTGAGCCATGGAGGCCAGTCAAAGCATTACGCGGCGGAGCGCCTCGAATCTGGCACTGGCGTTCGTGCTCTTGCCCCGAGCGAAGCGCCAGGGGATGTCCGCGCTCTACGCGTTCTGCCGGGAAGTGGATGACATCGCGGATGACGAGTCCTCAACAGTCGATGAGCGACGGCGGCAGTTGAATCGATGGCGCGCGGATGTGCAACGCGCGTGCGCGGGAGAGACGCCCGAATTCGCCGTTGTGCGCGAGTTGCAGCCGTTTATCACGAAGCATAAGCTGCGGTTCGAGCTCTTTGACGAACTGATCAAAGGGGTCGTGATGGATCTCGAGATCAAGCGCTATACGACGATGGACGACCTGGAGCAATATTGCTACCGCGTGGCGTCGGTCGTCGGTCTTCTGTCAATTGAAATTTTTGGATATCAGAATGCAGCTTGCCGTGAGTATGCCAACTATCTTGGCAAGGCCTTGCAGCTTACCAACATCGTTCGCGACGTGCGCAATGACGCCGAACGCGGGCGCATTTACCTGCCGTTGACCGACCTGGAACGGTTTCACGTGACCGAGTCCGAAATACTTGCCTTGCACTACTCCGAGCGGTTTCGGGCGTTGGCTGAGTCCGTAGCGATGCGCGCGCGGCACTACTACGATCTGGCGCGGAAGACATTGCCGGCTGAAGATCGGCGCGCGATGGCAGCCGCGGAATTGATGGGTTCCGTGTATTGGCGCCTGTTGCGTAAGCTGGAATTACAGCGATTCGACGTTTTCGGTCCTAACCCGACACGGCTGACGCGAGTGCAAAAGATTGGCCTGATATTGCGTACGTGGTATCGCATGCTTTCGGGGACGGTGGTCCCCAATTATGGCGCTCGTTGAACTTCCGACCAGTGTTGCGGCGCCAGAAGGTTCGGTCCGCATCACGACCCAGCGGCGGCTGGTGATTAACGCCGATGATTTCGGGCGCTCGGCCGAGGTCAATGCCGCGATCATCCGTGCGCACACGGAGGGAGTGCTCACCTGTGCCAGCCTGATGGTGAACGAAGAAGGATTCGAGGAAGCCGTCGAACTGGCACGCAAACATCCGACACTTGGCGTGGGATTGCACCTGACATTGGTGTGCGGCCATTCCGCATTGGCACAGGGGGAAATTCCCGGCCTGGTGAATTTACGGGGCGCGTTTCGCAACGAGCCGGTCGCCGCCGGGATGCGATACTTTTTTGACACCCGTCTGCGGGCCCAACTCACGGCCGAGATTGACGCGCAATTCGAGAAATTCCTCGATACCGGCCTGCACCTTGATCATGTCAATGGCCATCTGCATTTCCATGTTCACCCCACCGTCTTTCGGCTGTTGATGGAGATTGTGTTGCGCCGGAAGGCGAGGGCGGTACGGCTGAGCTGCGATCCATTCTGGCTTAACGCGCGGCTTGCCGATGGGCGGTGGGGTTATCGGGTGTTTCATGGCATTGTCTTCGGATTGCTTTCCCGGCGAGCGCGGAGGGTTCTGACGGCGCTGCGCATCCGGCATACGCCACAGGTCTTTGGACTGCTGCAGGACTCCCAAGTGGACGAGGTCTTCATCAGCCGCTTGCTGCGAGCGCTTCCACCCGGCGATTCAGAGCTTTACTCACATCCCTCGCTGACCCAGTTTAAGCATGAGTTGGATGCGTTGATGAGTCCGAGGGTGAAAGCGCTGATCTCAGATTTGCAAATCAAGTTGGTTCGGTATCAGGATCTCTGAATGGTCAAACTTCTTCTTATTCTGGTAGTGGCGCTGGTTTTGGAAGCGGTCGGGGTCGTGTTTCTGAGCAATGGATTGAAGCAGATTGGCGAACCGTCGCGCCTAAATCTGGGGGAAATCGGCCGCTTGATGGGGCGGGGGGTGACAAACCCGAATATTTTGCTCGGCGTATTGATGGAGACGGCTTTCTTCGTGTCCCTGCTCGTGATGTTGAAACTGTGGGATGTGAGTTTGGTCTGGCCACTGACCTCACTGGGTTTTGTGCTTACGACGCTGGCGGCGAAGTATATTCGTCACGAGGAAGTGAATGCGATGCGCTGGGCGGGCGTGTTTCTGATTATGGCTGGCGCCGCCATGGTTGGGTACAGTGAGAAGCTCAAAAGCGCCGCGCCGGAGCCGAGCGCTTCTTTGGCGCCTAACAAGGAATAACGCGGCTAAGGACGTGCGCGAGCTTGCGGGCGGCGAGTTGCGTCTGCCGTTGCAGGCGCAGCATGGCTGGGATTTTGCCGGGAGACCCAAGGAGGGCGAGGATAAGCCGTCCGTAATTGAGTTCCTGTTCGGCGGTCATGAACACATTGAAATCCAAGGGCAGATTCTCACTGGCGGCATCGGAGATGACCCGAATGGTTGCGCTGGGGATTTCATGGGCGCGGCAGATCGCCCGGATGATTTGGGATTCCATCTCAACGGCGTCGGCGCCCGTGACTTCCCAGAGGGCGCGCTTTTCCGCAACCGTGATCGCCACCCGGTTGTGGCAATGGAATCGGACGGGGCATGCGCCGGCGTTAAGCAGCGGGGCAGTCACGCCAGCGTCTTCGTCGGCCGAGAATACGACGGTGCCAGTCGCCAGGTAAGGGTTTAAGCCGCCGGCGAAGCCGCAACTCAAGACGAGTTGGTAGGAATCATTCTTAAGGGCGCGGTGGAGGCTGCGCTCGGCGTTTTCGCGGCCAATTCCGGTGATGAGGACTTCCATCCCGGGCTGAGAGAAAAACTTGGCTTCCTGTTCCACCGCGAAACAGAACAGCACTCGCTCCAGCCCAAGATCCTCGTCTCCGTCGTAAGGTGGCATGCCCTATTTTATACCAGAGAGCCGTTCTCGCCAAATATGATAAAGTTGGGTGGTAGCCCGGACGTCGCGCAAGCAATACTCGGCGATTTCGCGGTAACGCCGTTCGCTGACGAGCCGCGGCACGTCGTAGCCAGTGACACCATGTGCCTTGGGAGACTCAATGCCGAAGACCTTGCAATAAAAATCGAGGTTAAAGCGGCGCGTGGCCCCGTCCCGTCCACCCCCGCCGTAGAACGTCAACTGATCGGCCAAATCGCAGTGCGGCTCGACCTGGTAGCGATATCCGAGCCAGTCCTTGCGCGAGATGGGCACGTTCAGCACCGCCGAGCGCAGGTATATGAATGGCACGTCAAAGCCGCGGCCATTGAACGTCACGATGCTGTCGTAATGCTTCGCCACATCCCAAAACGCGGCCAGTAATTCGGCTTCATCGATGCAGGGCACGAATTGGACCGCGCTATCCTCGGTGGCGCTCTCCTCGAATTCATCCGCAGTGAAAAGCACCTGCCCGCGGCAAGTATCGGCATTCAGCATGGCGATACAGAATATCCTGCCGGTCAGAGGCCACAAACTGAACCATTGCTGAATTTGTTCCCGGCGCGCCAACCGTTCCTCTTCGCCTGCAAGCTTTTCGGCTTCGCGAAAGAGGAACTCCTGTTGCGAGGCATCGAAGTTATCGAGCGGGAGAGCAGTGGTTTCAATATCGAAGACGAGCCTGGCCATGGGATGACTGAAGAAAAAGAGCCGGTGGAAAACCCGTTCATGCGAATCGGGTTTTCCACCCTGGTGCGCTTAACCTACTTTTTCTTTGAGGATTTCTTCTTAGCGGATTTCTTCTTTGCTGCCACAGTTTATCACCCCCAATCCGTTATAGGCTTTTGCAGGAAAAGCTGATGAAATTTTGAATCGCATTTTTTAATTGCCTGTTCCGGCTTGGAATGCTGTCCCATCCAAACCGGAACCGCACGTGCATTGCATCCTTTTCTCGCAAACTGGGCAAGAAACGCAAGAAGAATCTACGCGCCGAATTTATCAAACATGCGCGCGTTGGCCTGCATCAACCGGAGCAAGTACTTCGCTTCAAACAATCCCAGCGATCCGAGGTTCGCTCCGGTCTCGGTGAAGCGTTCGAGTTTGTCCGAACCAGAATAAGCCGAGTGCAGAAGTACTGGCTGCGGATGCCATGAGTGACCTTTGATGATGCATGGCGTCGAATGGTCGGCGGTGATCGCAAGGACGTCCGGCTTTTTCTGCAAAAGAATCGGCAGCGCGCCATCCAGTTCTTCAATGGCACCTCTCTTGGCGTCGAAGTTACCGTCTTCGCCGTGCATGTCTGTGTACTTGTAATGAATGAAGAAGAAATCGTAGTTGGCGTGCTCGGCAAGATAGCGCTCGAACTGTTCGGCAATCGTTTGTGCGCCCTCCAGCTTCGTCATCCCGACCAACTGTGCCAAACCCTTGTACATTGGATACACAGCAATACACGCGGCGCGCAATTTGTAACGCTCTTCAAAGAGGGGAATGGCCGGTTGATGCGCGATGCCGCGCAACAGCAAGCCATTGGCCGGCTTCTTTTTCGCGATTACCGGCAGCGCCGCTTTGTAAAACTCCGCGACAAGTTTCGCCGTCTTCTTTGCCCTGAGAGATTTGCTGTTCACCGGTTTTGCGTTCGGAATCGGGAGTCCTTCGCGATGCGGGTCGGCATCGGTCAATGGTCCTTCCAAACCTTTGCCGCGAAAAACGACAACAAACCGATGTCCTTTGCCGGGCTTAATGATCACTTCGCAGTCGCCCAGTCGTTTCACGCGCTTCGAGAGCAGAAAACAAAGCTCCTCGCAGAGTTCGGTTTCGATGCGCCCGGCTCGGCGGTCGGTCACGATTCCCTTTTCATCCAGGGTGCAAAAGTTGGCGCGGGCGGCTACGTCGCCAGCCTTCAATTCCAAGCCCAAGCCGAGCGCTTCGATGACACCGCGTCCGACCTGATACTCGAGCGGATCATAACCGAACAATGCCAGATGCCCTGGTCCGCTGCCCGGGGTAATTCCGGGCGCCACGGGAATCATCCGCCCTTGAGCACTGTCTTTGGTCAGTGCGTCCAGGGCCGGCGTGGAAGCCGCCTCCAGCGGAGTCCATGAATTGAGCCCGCCGATCGCAAGGTCGCCCAATCCATCCATAACCAGAAGCACAAGCTTCGCTTTGGTTTCGAGCGTCAGTTCAGAATAGAGTGCATCCAGATTCATATTCCTTCGCCGTTCACAGAGATATCGTTTCGTGCTTCCACAGTCGAACTCCCTCAACTGGCTTGCCGCGGTCGCGGAGTGTCGAACAGACTTGGCGCAATCTTCTCCACGAATGCCGTCGATCGTGCCAGGATTTCAGCCCCGGATTCGCATTGCAGCGCGAACTCCGCAAGTTCCTGAGCTTCGGTGATTTTCATGCGGCGGATCAAGTGCTTGATGCTCGGGATGTGTGGGGGAGCGGCGCTAAGTTCGTCCATGCCCAGACCGAGCAACAGTGGTGTCATAATTGGATCCCCGGCCATCTCACCACAAACGCCAACCCAGATCCCGGCCTTATGTGCCGCGTCGGCGGTCATTTTGATCAAACGCAAAATCGCTGGATGGGTCGGTTCATACAGATGGGCGATCCTTTCATTCAGTCGGTCCACCGCAAGCGAGTATTGAATCAAATCGTTCGTCCCGATGCTGAAGAATCGCACGCGTCGCGCTAGGACATCCGCCGCCAGAGCCGCCGACGGAATCTCAATCATCGCGCCCACGTCAATGTTGCGGTTGAATGGAATCCCTTCGCCGTCGAGCTCCCGCTTGTATTCTTCAAGCAGGTTGTTGGCCTGCAAAAGTTCGTCGAGACAGGAGATCATCGGGTACATCATTTTGATGTTCGTTTCCGTGCTGGCGCGCAAAATCGCGCGCAACTGGACGCGAAAGATGTCCTTCTGTTGCAGGCAGAAACGAATCGCGCGCCAGCCCAAAAACGGGTTCATTTCGGTTGGCACCTGGAGCTGAGACAGGAACTTGTCGCCACCGAGGTCCAGGGTGCGGATGATTACAGGGTTCGGCTTCAACGCGGCCGCGACCTGTCGATAGGCTTCGTATTGTTCCTCTTCTCCCGGCAACGTATCGCGATTGATGAAGAGGTATTCGGTTCGGAAAAGCCCGACGCCTTCTGCGCCACTCGCCAGCACAGCTTCGGCGTCGGCAGCCTGTTCGACATTTGCCGACAGTACAATGCGCGCCCCGTCCAGCGTTACCGCGGGCTTGTCGTGGACTTCGCGCAGCTTTTCCTCCAGCGTGACGTGCTTGCGAACCAATTGACCGTATTCAAAAAGCGTCTGGTCCGTCGGATTGATGATGATCAACCCATTAAACCCGTCGAGCAGCGCGTAATCGCCGGACTTCATCGCCACGCTCGCGTTTTCCAGGCCGACGACGGCTGGAATCCGCATCGAGCGAGCCATAATCGCCGTATGCGATGTCTGACTGCCTACGTCGGTCCCGAAGCCGAGCACATGCTTTTTGTCCAGCAGCGCTGTGCATGAAGGCGTCAAGTCATGACTGATGATAATGCAGGGCTGTTCGAGGTGGGAGAGGTCAACGCGCGGCGCCTGGCCGGTCAAGTGGTTCAGGATGCGTTCGGTGACGTCCCGCATGTCCGACGCCCGTTCGCGCAGATATTCATCATCGATCGCGCTTAGCGTTTGCGCGTACTTGTCCGCCACCTTCTTGAAGGCGTATTCAGCGGTGACTTTCTCCTCGAAAATCATGCGGCTCACTTCTTCAATCAGCGTCGGGTCCTCGAGAACCAGCAGGTGTGCATCGAAGATGCCGGCGTCCTGTGCGCCCAATCCCTCACTGACTTTGCGCTGCACTTCCAGGATCTCGTGGCGCGTGTCGATAATGGCCTGTTCGAGGCGGCCGACCTCGCATTGGAGTTCGCTTTCTTTGACTTGATGCGGCGAAATCCGACCATCCTGCGGCCTTTCCAGAACGAGCAGCCTCCCGCGGCACACCCCAGGCGAAACGGGAATGCCTCGGAAGATTTTCTCTCCGGATTGCGCAGGCTCCAGCATGACCCATTGTTACTCGTGGTCTGGCAATTTGGAAAGAGATTCTTGGCCCGCGGCGTTGAGCCTGGTGCCCGGCCTTCGTGTGCAGCCGAATTTCGTGGGGGCCTATTCCCGGCCCTCCTTGAAATGAACAGTTCGGTGCGGTAATAAACTGTATGCGAAGCGCTGTGTGCATCGCGTTTCTGGCCTTGTGCTTTCGGCTCCACGGCGCCGGCTTGGCGGTTGGGATGGTCGCGCCGGAATGGTCGGTCACCAATTGGTTGAATTCCGCACCGCTGCGGCTTGCCGACCTGCGTGGCAAAGTCGTCCTCGCGCGCTGGTGGACGGCGCCGGACTGTCGCTATTGCGCAGCGACCGCACCGGCATTGAACGAGTTCCACAAGCGCTACGCCGATGAGGGCCTGGCTGTGGTCGCGTTTTACCATCATAAGTCCGCAGACCCACTCGATGGCCGCGAAGTCGCACGGCACGCCAAGCGTTTCGGATTCAAGTTCCCGGTCGCCATTGACTTGGATTGGCGCACGCTTCAGGAATGGTGGCTAAAGGATCGTGACCGCGATTGGACCAGCGTCACCTTTCTCCTGGACAGCAAAGGTGTCGTCCGCCACATCCATCCCGGGGGACAATTCGTCAAGGGCGACCGCAGTTACCGCGAATTGGAAGAGAAAATCAAAGCGTTGCTGGCCGAGAGAAATGTTCAGCGCCGATCTGAACGGCCGCTGCGTCGCGCCAGGTAAACCAAAAACGATCCCAGCCCCGAGAACCGGTATCCGGAATCGACATAGTGTTCGATCACATAGAAGGCGAAGTAATAGAACCGGCAAAAACTCCAGATCGAGACCGCCAGCAGCGCCGCCGTTTTGGCATTCGGATGCTCAACAATCAGAAGGGTCGAAGCAAACAGACCAAGGAAGAGAAAGATCAGGCCCTTGACCTTTATCCACCTGGAACTGGTAAGATTGCGCATACGGAAGCATATTCACTTCTGCGGTTCCCGCAATGTCGCTCAGCATGCACAACGGACGGGGCCGCGCCGGCCAACTACGTGATTACAGTTCCATTTCCGATGCCGTAAGAAAGGCCTCTCGTTCTTGAGGCGGCATGCGATCGAAAAAGTATCGAATTGTGTAGCCACCGATAAGCTTCTTACCCTCCAGCGCAGTACGTTGTCTTCGTGAGCAAGAAGAGCGCAAGAATTGCAGCCATGATCGAGTCGCATCGCGGCAGGCCGCACGATGCCCATTACCTGGCGTACTTCGAATGCTTCAACACGGGGCTTTATTACGAGGCGCACGATGTGCTGGAAGAATTGTGGCTTGAAGACAAGGAGGGAAGCCGAGGAAATTTCTACAAGGGGCTCATTCAACTGGCCGGCGCTTTCGTTCACATGCAGAAGCATTCCGCAATCCGCCCGCGTCTGCGTCCAGCGGCGGCCTTGCTCAAATTGTCGCGGCAGAACCTGACCGGGTATCCGCGGCTCTACGAAGCGCTCAGCGTTGCGGCTGTGCTTGCAATGATCGAGCGCTGGTTGGAGGTTCTGGAAGCGAGTCGCTTTGAGGTCGATCCGCTTGGGGAACATGAGGCGCCGCGGCTTCACCTGGTCAGGGAGTGAAAGCGCCCGAGATTCAGCTCGGCGACGGCACGGCCATCCCGATCCTGTACGAGGATCGCTCCGTGCTGGCCATCGACAAACCAGCCGGTTGGCTGGTGGTGCCGACGACCTGGCAGCGCACGCAGCGCAATTTACAAACAGCCATCATGTCCTCCATTGCCGCCCGGGATTTTTGGGCGCGTTCGCGAAATCTGAAGTTCCTTCGTTACGTTCATCGTCTCGACGCCGAAACAAGTGGCGTGATGCTCTTTGGCAAAACTCCGGGCGCCGTGCGCTCGTACGGCGATTTGTTCGAGTCGCGACGAATGGAGAAAGTCTATCTAGCGGTCATTCAAGGCGTGCCGAGAAGCGCGGAATGGTCCTGCTTTGAGCCATTGGCCGAGGAGTCAAGCAGCCCGAAACGGATGAAAATCGATCTGCGCAAAGGCAAGGAAGCGACGACCCACTTTCGTTTGCTCGCACAATCGCACGGCCGGTCTCTCGTCGAAGCACGGCCTTTGACTGGCCGCACGCACCAGATTCGCGTGCATCTGGCGCATACGGCTGGGCCTGTCGTGGGCGATCCGCTGTATGGCGAGACCATCAAAGGCGAAAGCCTCGCCCTGCGTTCGTGCCTGCTGGCATATGGGGATCCGTTCACGCGCCGGCACGTGGTGATAAAAGCTCCGGTGGACGAATTTCTCCGAACGTATAAATTCACCGCCGACGAAATTATCTGGCATGGAACAAGAACTGACACGAGCCGTCCCGTACGTGGTAAGGACTTCCGGAATTGACGGACATGGGCTTTTCGCCACCGCGGCGATTCGGGCGGGCGAACGATTGACCGAATATATCGGCGAGAAGATTTCAAAATCGGAGTCGATCGAGCGCTGCAAGGCAGGCAACAACTATGTTTTTCATCTTAACGACGAGTTCGATTTGGACGGCGATGTGGAAGGCAACATCGCGCGGTTCATCAACCACAGTTGCGCCCCGAATGCCGAAGCGGAAGTGAGCGGAGGCGAGCGAATCTGGATCGTTGCTCTGCGCGATATCAACCCGGGCGAGGAGATCACTTTTAACTACGGCTACGACCTCGATGATTATCGCGATCACCCCTGCCGCTGCGGTACTGATCGCTGCGTGGGTTATATCCTCGCGGAGGAATACTGGGTACACGTTCCTCAGACGGGCTGAGACGCCGGCTGCAGGCTGATGGCCGCAGCCGCAAGCAATCCAAGCGCCCCGCAGACCGCCCACAGCAGCGCCGGTTGGTAACTGAACAACGTCATCCCAAGCATTGGCCCGACGAGAACCGAGATCGACCACGAGGATCCATAAACCCCCATGTATCGCCCCCGCATGGCAGCCGGCGCCAGATTCGCGCTGTAGGCAATAGATACAGGCATCGCCAGCATCTCGCCAAAGGTGATGACTACTATCACGATCGCCAGCAGCGGCACGGTCGTGGCGAATGTGTTCATTGCGAACCCGGCGCCGAGCAGCACGTAGCCGGCTGCGAGCACGCGTCGCGGCGGCAGGCGGCTCGTGATTCGCGTCAGCGGCAGTTCGAATAAAACTACCAATATGCCGTTCCCGGAGATCAGCACGCCATAGACCCACGCCGGCAGCTTGCAGTTCGTCACGTGCAAACCGAATGTTGAGGCCATTTGATAGACCACTGGACCGATGAGCAGCGAGGCAATCAATAGCTGCAGGAAAGGCAAATTCCCCCGCACGGAAATGAGCGCCGGAGTCCAGCCACTTTCCTCTTTGCGGCTGCGCAAGCCGTGCGGCAGCAATGCCAACGCGACGGCGCCAAAGAGAAAGGAGGAGAAGGCGTCGCCAACGAACAGCCAGAAAAACGAATGCTCCACGAGCAGTCCGGCTGTGGCGGGACCGAAAGCGAAGCCCGCATTTAGCGCGAGCCGGTATGCCGAATACGCCGTGATGCGCTGCGCAGGCGCAACGAGATCGGCCAGAAGCGCATTGCACGCGGGCCGGTACAATTCGCAGGCCAAACCCGTCGAGGCAGTAAGCACTAAGATCGCGGTATAACTGCGCGCCTGGGACAGAAGCAGCATGCAGATTGCCGCGGAGAACATGGATAGCACGATTGTGTTGCGCCGCCCAATCGTGTCCGCGAGGTGCCCGCCCATGGCTGTGGCAACAACATGGCCGGCGCCATAGCTCATCAAGGCGAGGCCGGCCTGCTTAACCGAGAAGCCTTGCCGAGTAAGATACAACGCCAGAAACGGAATAACAAAAGCGCCGAACTTATTGAGAAACGTGCCGAGGCACAGAATCCAGACCGGGCGCGGGAGCGCCTTAAGGCTTTGAAGGAGGCTTATTCCTTCGACTGAGACTTCTGAGTGCGACTCTGGTCTGGAGACGCGATCATCGGGCTGGTGGAGCCGGCTCATTGGGGCTTGCCGCGCTCACATTAGCGCGAATCGGGGATGCTGCAAGGTTTACTGATTCTGTCGGCGCCGTTCGCAGCTATTCAAAAAAACTCTGCAGAATGCGCCGGTCCCGCTTGGTGGGACGCCCCGCTCCCTTTGGCCGATAGCCGCCGGCCTGGTCTTCGCGGGGCTTCGCAAATTCGGCAGCGGGAGTCAGGTCGTCCAGGAACTCGGGGACCTTCGGCGCGCCCACACGCCGATCCAGCAGCGCGATTACCCGGACGGTGCGCGTAATCTCGCCAACCACGGCTGTGATGATATCACCGGCGCGGACAGAGCGCGACGGCTTGACTACCTGCCCGCCAATTTTCACTTTGCCCCCCTCGCAAGCCGCAGCCGCCAGTGTCCGCGACTTGTAGAGGCGTACGCACCAGAGCCACTTGTCGATCCTGACCTCATGAGGATTCATTAACTCGGTTGCGGTTCGTCGGTTGCCGATGACGGCTCAACCGGCGGTGGTGGTTCGGGCTCCGGCTGCTGCTCGTGCTGTCGTTGTGCTTCCCGCTGCGGTGTGGAACTGTGGCGTTGATAGCCATGGTGTTGAGATCGCGCCGGGCGTGGTTCATGGTCGCGGCCTCGATGCAGGCTGCGCAGCGTGCGCCGCAACTGCTCGATCTCCCGTTCGTCCGCCGATTTCTCGCGCTCGGCTTGCTCCAGGATTTCGAGCACTTCTTCCATTTGTTCCAAAGTCTCTTTGAGTTCTGCAATGACCTCCTCCACCTGCCGAATGGCTTTCCGCACCGAAGGCTCCGGCCGTCCACGTTGAGGTTGGGAACCCGCACGGGACGGATGGGGAGTGCGGGCCGTGGGTGGCTCCTGCTCAGCGACATTGTCGCGGCCCTCGGACTCGGAGGCATCCCGCGACTCCGGGGGCAATGTCTCTTCGATCGTGATCGGATTCACCGCAGCCGCTTCGATGGCTTCGGCCCGTTCCTCAGGATTAGTGCTGGCGGGCATGTCTTCCTCGAGGCGTTCCACAGGTTGGGGCGAATCCGGCGGGGATTGGCCCGCTGCTTCCAATGGGCGGCGTCGGCCGCGGCCTCCACGATGCCGGGAACGGCCCCGTCCGCGGCGGGGTGGCCGCCGACCCTGGTTCGATTGCGGCGCCTGGGTATTGCCCTCGTCTGCAGAAGTTTGTTCTTCCGGAATCATCTTCCCAAGCCAACTTGCCCACACCAACAGCAAATGCAATGGGAAACTACGGTTTCTGAAACTGCCTCAAATTGGCTCCCAAAGTTTATCGCTTGGGGTCGCCCCCGGCGTTGATCAGGCGGGCGACCGCGACGAGTAACACCACGATGATGCCGACGATAAAAAACGCCATGACGATGCCCTGAAGCACGTCGCTCATGTTACCGCGCGTGACATACCGCAACGGATACAGGAAGCAAATCAGCCCGCCGATCGAGAGGAGAATTGAATAGAGCCAAAAGCGTTTGCGACTCCGCTGCGAGTCATGCTTGACCAGTCGGTTGGCGATAAAGCTCCAATAAAACCACCCAATGACCGCGCCGAGCGCAAACGCGGGAATAACGCCAAAACTGAATTTAAGGACCAGGCCAGATCCGCTGTGCTGCAATGCGAACAAAATCGCCGTCGTAATGCCAAAAGCCACGGCTGTGGCGGCACGAACGATGCGAAAAAAATCGCGCTGATTTGGGGAGAGTCCTGGCTCGGCCATGGGCTAAAGTAATCCGAGGTTTGTATCGGCGCAATCACGACACTTCCTGCACTTCCCACTTCCCGATCAGCCCTTCGTAACCTATTCTGGCGCGGTTGGGAGAAATCTGAGGTGAGCAAACGAATCATTCTACGCCTGGCAGTATGCGCCGCAGTCTTGGCCGGGCTGATTGTGGGCGGCCGCTATCTGAATCTGACCGCATTGATGCGGGATGCGCTGGCTTGGATTCAAAGTCTTGGAATCTGGGCCCCCGTGGCTTTCATTGTGATTTATGCGGTCTCGTGTGTGCTCGCCATTCCGGCCTCAATCCTGACCCTGGGCGGCGGTTTTCTTTTTGGTTTTGCGGGAGGCGTGCTTTATGTCGTTGCTGGTGCGTTGCTCGGCGCCGTCGCCGCTTTCCTTGTCGGGAGATATTTCGCGCGCGACTGGGTTGCGCGAAAAATCGAAAGACACGAGCGGTTCAGGGCCATTGACGACGCCATCGCGCGGGAGGGTTGGAAGATTGTGCTCCTGGCCCGGCTGGCGCCGATATTTCCTTATGCCGTCCTCAATTACGGCTTTGCGCTGACGCGCGTTTCGCTCCGCCACTATACAACCGCGACGGCAGTCGGGATCCTTCCAGCTATGATGGTATTCGTTTACTTCGGAACACTCGCCACTGACGTCGCCAAACTTGGACAGGGAGTCAAATCTAATCCCGCGCTGAAATGGTCGATCGCCGTGATCGCCGTTATTGCCGTGGTGCTGCTCGCGCGCATCGCGCGGCGTGCTCTTAACCGCGCGCTCAACAACCAACCTCAATGAGCGGCCCGCCGGTCCAGCCCTGGGACCGTCACAACCAGGAACTTGTGGCCAACGTGCATCCCGCCGACTGGCGGAATCCCGAGCCTGCGCCCCGGTATCATTTGGTGGTCATTGGCGCCGGCACGGCCGGCCTCGTTACGGCCGCCGGTGCAGCCGGACTCGGCGCGAAGGTCGCCTTGATTGAGAGGCACTTGATGGGCGGCGATTGTTTGAACACTGGCTGTGTGCCTTCGAAGGCCCTCATCCGCTCCGCCCGGGCCGCCGCGGAGGTCCGCAATGCTGCCCGGTTTGGAGTCAACATTGCGCCGGAGTCGATGCAGATTGATTTTGCGGCTGCGATGGAACGCTTGCGCGGGTTGCGTGCCGGCATCAGCAAGCACGACTCGGCAACGCGCTTTCGCAAGCTTGGTGTCGATGTTTTCCTGGGTCAGGCGAGCTTCGTCGATAAGGAAACCATCGAGGTGGGCGCTAGAAAGCTGCGGTTCAGGCGGGCTGTGATCGCGACTGGCGGCCGTCCGGCGCATCCAAAGATCCGGGGGTTGAGCGAGGCCGGATTTCTCACCAGCGAGACAGTCTTCAACTTGATAGAATTGCCGGCTCGTCTGGCGGTGATTGGAGGCGGCCCCATCGGCTGCGAGTTGGCTCAAGCGTTCCATCGGCTTGGCTCGCGGGTCACGCTCTTCCATAAACACGGTCATCTGTTGGGTCGCGAGGACAATGACGCGGCCGCCGTGATTCAGCGTGAGTTTGCTCGAGAGGGGATTCGACTCGTCTTAAACGCCGGCATCGAGTGTGTCGAACAGCGTGATCGGGACAAGGTCTTCCGTCTCACTTCCGGCGCAAGCATCGGCGAGCCTGAGGGGCTCGTGTTCGACCAGATCCTGGTCGCGGCGGGACGCGATCCCAACCTCGACGGGCTGAACCTTGAGGCTGCCAGCGTCCGCAGTGATGCGCGTCACGGAGTCCGCGTGGACGACTTTCTGCGGACCACCAACCCGAGAGTCTTCGCGGCTGGCGACGTCTGTATGCGATGGAAGTTTACGCATGCCGCCGACGCCGCGGCGCGGATTGTCATCCAGAATGCGCTCTTTGCCGGTCGCAAACGGGTCAGCGCCTTGACGATTCCCTGGTGTACCTACACCGATCCTGAAGTGGCGCGCGTCGGCCTCAATGAAAAGGAGGCCGCAGACAACCGCATCGCCATAAAGACTTACCTGCAGCCGTTCGAGGCCGTCGATCGCGCAGTCACCGACGGAGAGACGGACGGATTCGTCAAAATCCTCGTAAACCCGGCCGACAATCGAATTCTCGGCGCGACCATTGTCGCGCGGCACGCGGGAGAAATGATCAGCGAAATCTCTCTGGCTATGACCGCGCGCCTCCGCCTTACGGATCTTTCCAACGTGATCCATCCCTACCCGACCTGCGCCGAAGCCATCCGAAAATGCGCCGACGCCTGCAATCGGGACCGGCTGACGCCGAACGTCAAGGCCATCCTGAGCACGTGGTTACGTTTGACCGGTTAGCCAACGTCCAAACACCCAGAACAACAAAACGCCGGAGAATCCCAAAACTCAGATCCGGCAGGCGACTGGAGTTGGGAGTTTCTCTTCTGTTTGGGTTTTGGTGCTTGCTGTTTCTGCTAAGCGCCCTCCATCACCCGCGTCATGCCGCGCATCAGCCGCCGGAAAACCGCCGTTTCTTCCTTCAATTGTTTCCGTCCCGCGGCGGTCAGCGTGTAAAACCTCGCATCGCGATTGTTTTCAGATTTTCCCCACTTGCCCTTGACCCAGCCTTTTTTGTCCATGCGGTAGAGCGCTGGATAGAGCGAACCTTCCTCGATGATGAGAATGTCGCCGGAGCGCTGCTGAATGTGTTGGGCGATCGCGTGGCCGTGCAGCGGCCCAGGGGCCAGCGTTCTAAGAATAAGCAGAGCGAGTGTCCCCTGGAGCAATTCATTTTCTCTCATAACAGTAGCCTAGCTGGCCTAGGGGATACACTGCCTGCCCGCATTGTCAAGGGCTGATCGGATCAC
>JAKEEH010000538.1 GCA_022616725.1 Limisphaerales bacterium
ATCTTTTGATCTCCGGCGAAAAACTCGACGAAGGGCAGATACCCGTTCAGGTCCACCGTCACCGCTTCGATCGCAATCGCTTCGCCTGCGCGAAAGCTGGCGCCGTTGGTCGGCCGCGTGATCGTCACCGTTTGGTCCGTTATCCCATCCTCGCGGATGAAGATGGTGGCGCGGTTGTGCGCGGGATCGATCGGCACGAAAACGCAGGGCATTAACAGTCCATCCGGTGGGCAGTCAGAGAGCGTGGCGACGACGGTTTCGATGCCTTCGGCGAGTTGATCGGGGGTGGCTTCGATACGGATTTCGGTCGAGGTCGCGCCGGCCGGGATCGAAACCATCCAGGGCGGATACGCGTAATCGACGCCGTGCGTCGCCATGCCCGAGTAGTGAACAAAGACCCATACCCCTTCGTTCGTCGGGCCCGTCCGCGAGATCGTGAACACGCCAACCAGCGGCAACCGCCGGAATGGTGCCGACGACTCCTCCGCGATTCGCGAGGTCGCATCGATACGCACGAGCGGGGGCGGATCGCCACGGATGGTGATAGAAACTGGCGCTGATGTGACCGCTGACCCGTCAACGCGGATGGCGCGCGCGGTCAGCACATGGGGACCGACAGGCGCGTTGCGCCATTCGAAGCGATGCTGGATTGGGGTGCCATCCGGGGGAGCCAAGAAAAAGTTGATTATGCTCGCACCGACTTTTTGACCTCCCGCAAAAAACTCGACGATGGGAAGATAGCCGTCGAGATCCACGGTCACGGCTTCAATCACGATTGTCTCACCCGCGTTAAAGCTGGCGCCGTTAGTTGGGCGCGTGATCGTCACCGTTTGGTCCGTTATCCCATCCTCGCGGATAAAAATGGTGGCACTCTTGTGCGCAGGATCAACTGGCGGGGTTGTGGTGACGCAAAGGAGGTTCGTGCTCGGCGGGCATTGGGAGATTGTTGCCACGACCGTTTCGATCCCTTCGGGCACCTGGTCCGGCGTGGCCTGGATGCGTATCTGCGTCGAAACGGCGCCCGGCGGGATCGTTACCATGGAGGGCTGTTCCGGATAGTCCACGCCCGGGGTAGCCATTCCAGAGTACTGCACGAACACCGGCGCGGGTTCGTTCGTGGGGCCCGTTCGCGAAATCGTGAACACACCCACCAGCGGCAAGCGACGGAATGGCACGGATGTCTCCTCGGCGATTGGAGACGTGGCATCGATGCGCACCAAAGGCGGCGGTGGATCGCCACGGACGGTGATAGAAACTGGCGCTGATGTGACCGCGGACCCGTCAACGCGGGTGGCGCGCGCGGTCAGCACGTGCGGCCCGGAGGAGGCGCCGCGCCATTCGAAGCGATGTTGGATCGGGGTGCCGGGATCCGGATTGGTATCGAAGACCAATGCGGACACCCCGATCTTGTTCTCACCATCCCAGAATTCGACGACATTGATGTACCACTCGAGATCGATGGCGACCGCTTCGATGAGAATTGTCTGGCCGGGATCGAAGACCGCGCCGTTGGGCGGACGAGTGATCGTGAGGCCGGCTTCAGTCTGTGGATCGTCGAGGATCAGCACAGTTGCGCTGGCGTGGGCGGGATCGACGGTGAAGGGCGAGCACGGGATCGGCGCGCCCACCAGGGGGCATTTGAAAATGCGGGCGACGACGGTTTCAATGCCTTCGGGCAAATTGTCTGGAATGGCACTCACGAACACCAGCGCGGAGTTGGTGCCCGCGGGAATCGTGACTCCGAATGGCAAGGCCTCGTAGTCGCTTATGGGCGTGGCCGTGCCGGAATAGGCGAGCCAAACCTGGAGGGAATTGGTAGTCGGGCCGTCGCGGGAAATCCGGAACACCCCAATGCGGGGCAGTCGTTCCAGCGGGCCGGTGTCTTCCTCGGCAATGGGCGAGATGGTTTCGATGCGCACGATCGCGCGAGATGCGTCTCCTTCCACGGTGATGTTAACCGGTGGTGACGTGGCGAAAATAGTCTGTGCACCGTGCATGGCTTTAACTGTCAACGTATGCGTGCCCAAGGGCGGCTGAGACCAGGTGAAGCGATGAGCCACAAAACCGATCGGAGGACCATCCAAAGGAGCCGGGATAGGAAAGAAAATCTGCGCGATCCTGTGTGAGCCAGCGAAGACATCGGCGCCGGTAATGATCTCTACCGGATGGAAGGCTGCAAAAATGATGTCGATGGAGGTGGGGAGGCGGAAAAGCTCGCCCGCGCGCGGCTGGATAATTTCGACTTCGGGTTTTGTTTCGCCGCGGTCGAAAATGGCGGCGACGGCATAGTCATACTGTCGATCGATGCCGTACGTGGGCAACGGACCAAGCAACGGCGACTCTTCCAATTGAATCATAACGGTTTCCATGCCTTCGGTCGCGTTGTCCTCTCGCGCAAAAACCTGGAGCACGACGGAGTTGGAGCCTGCCGGGATCAGAACGGTTAGGGAGGACGTATCGCCGAGCGGCGAGATGCGATAATCCTGTGATGGATTCGCTGGTCCGGCGACGGAAAGGAAGACACGCAGCTCTCGCGAGAGATCGCCGCCGGTGCGCAAGATTCGAAAGCGCGCCTGGTCAGGCTGTATCTCCGGGATGCTCACCTCCGGGAATTCGGTTGCGATCGGATCTTCAGCAAAAATGCTGACAATCGGGTATGGCGGCGGCGTGTCGTTATCGATGATGGTGATCGTCGCGGTCGAGGCCGACGGATCCGGCAAGAAGAAGCTGGGACCCGTTGGCACGTCGAAACGCGCGATGACCGTTTCCGGGCCTTCGACCAAAGTGTCGTCCGTGGGCACGAGCGTGACAAAAGTGGCATCGCGGCCCGGCGGAATGGTGACGGTCCTCGGCAACGAAGGATAATCCAGGCCGGAAGTGGCCGTGCCGTGGTAGTGTAGACCCACATACAAAGCGGCATTGGTCGGCCCAATCCGACGCACCACAAAACTCGGATACGCGCAATCCGCGTTGGGCGGGCAAAACTCCGGCGCCTGCGGGTTTTGGAGTGGCCACGTCTCGATCCTCACGACCGGGATCGCTGAAGTCTCGATGGTGATGCTGACCGGAGGCGACGTGATCCAGTTGTTGAAGGAGAGTTCAGCGCGCGCAGTGAGGACGTGTTGGCCGGGCGGCGGGTTGGTCCACAGCGCATTGTGGACGCTGGGCAGGCCGGGAATGGTCGGGCGCGTGGTCGCGTTGCCATGGGCACGGGCGACGAGTTGGTCGCCTGCGTAGAATTCGGAGTTGAAAACTTCGTTGCTGAGATTCACGGCCATGGCGGAAAGCTCGATGAAAAGCGCAGCCGGGAGGCGAGCGCCATTCGTCGGCGAGACGATGTCGATGCGGGCGGTGGGCGCACCTGGTTCATCATCGTGGATTACGACAAGGGACTCTCTGGAGCAACAATGGAGCACGTAGGATGGGGACGGGGCGATGCGCACACGCACAATTTCGGGGCCTTCGACCAGTTGGTCGTCCTTGGCGAGCAAATTGAGTTGAACAGAGCGCTGGCCTGCCGGGATCGTCACGCTCGAAGACAAAGCTTCGTAATCGACGCCTGAAATGGCGGTGCCGTCGATTTGGAGAGAAACTGTCAGGGCGGTATTGGTGGGGGCGGTCCGCCGAATGGTCAGAATGCCTGGAACAACAAAGCAGGTAGGGCATGGCTCGGCCGTTCGCCACTGAGTTGCTTCGACGCTGACGACAGGCGCTGTGGCCGGATCCAGTCCGACCTGGATTGTCGCGTAGCTCGACGCGACAAGGGCGCCGTTCGGATTTGTCGCGAGGGCGAGAATGCTGTGTTGCCCGGCCCAGGCATCAAGCCAGAAGAATGTCTGACCACTGGTCGATGCGCCGATGAGTTGGTCACCGGAGAAGAATTCGATGCGCCACGGACCTTCGGAGGTATCGTTCAACGTGGCGCGAAGGTGGATCGTTTCTCCGGGAACGAACTGCTGGCCTTCGAGAGGATTATTCAGTGTCAATCGACGGGAGCCGGTCTGTCCCGTTTCATACTCGACGATATAACCGCCCAGCCGCCCGCCATCGAGGTACCCGTCATCATTCCAGCCGAATGCGTCAAACAGTCCAATCGCCAGGTAATTTTCAGTCGCCGGGCCCCAGTAATCGTTCGGCTCCCCGGCGTGCCAATTCGCGTATGTCGCGCCACCGTTAAAGCCGGCTATCGGCCCCTCATCATTCTCCCAAAGCCAGTTTTCGGTCGGCGGCGAAGCCGGATCGGTCTGGGATCCGCCAACCCAAAGTTGGTTCTGACCGATGGTCGGTCGGTTCTGCTGGCGCAGTCTCTCCAGGAACATGTCCTCTTCCGCGCTTGTAATGGTGGCAAGATGGCCGCGCACTCCGTTGTAGGTTCGTGCGTCGGCGGCGGCTTTTGCTTCGGGCCAAGTGATGGCAGTTGAAACGAGCACCACTTCGTAGAAATTTCCGTTCGGCCCCACACCGTCGGCGACCGTAAAACTGTACGAGAACGTGTCGGTGAACACGGGGTTGCCATTGTCGCTGTAAGTAAGACTTACGGAATGGCTTGAACCGGGCGCAAGCAAACCGGGCGGGTCATATTGGACGGTCGTCACATCTCCGGATTTGGAGACCTGCGGTGCCACCACTGCCCCATCGAACCGCAGTTGGATCGAAGCCGGGTTTACCTGCGTGACAAAGTCCTGAATCGTAATCACTACAGCAGCGTCTGGTCTCACCGCGGAGCCGCGCGGTGAAGCGCTCGTGACGACGGGGTGGCCCGGCTGGCCGGTCGTGATCGTTAGATCGTCGATGAAATGATTGTCATTCAGTCCGCCCGTCCTGGCCCCGAAGCCAAAACGGCCCGTCATTGCCCCAAGACCAGTTGTCAGGTTGTTGAAAATCGCCGCGCCGTTCACCGTCACATCCAACGTTCCATCAGTCCCCACATGGATTCGCACGTCCACGAATTCCCCCGTCCTAAACACAGTGCTTCCTGGCACTGACGCGATCACCGCGCCGCCAACTTTTGCATCGATAGCCGGGGCCTCTCCCCCGCCATTGTCAAACGTGTCAAAGCTGATCGTCAAACCCGTGCCCGCCCCCTCCTCGCCGAAGTCGGCATCGGGCAGATCGTTCGCAAAGTTAAAGCTCAGGCCGTCCGCTCCATTCCCTCCGCCAATCAACATCTTGAACGTAGCTGTAAACGCCGTAAGCGGAGCGCCTCCGTTCAATTCGCCTGTAATGAACGACCCCTGCTGTACGTTCAGCGCAGTCGTTAGCTTCAAAACGCCGCTGCCATCGACACCCCCCACGCTGTCAACGAACGCGCTGCCAAACACACTCGTCCCCGGCGGCAGGCCCGAGTTGAAGTCAGTGGAAAAAGCGGTTGTGGATCCGGATTGAACCGTAAAACTGCCCCGATTCGTCCGCGTGCCCCAGCCCACCGGCCCGTAATTCGGATCGAGACGCAGCACCACCTCATAATTGTACGTGCCCGGCCCGAAACTCCCCAACGCCACCGTCTCGCGCAGATTGCCGATCGCCGTCAAAGGGCCGCTGCTTGGAAAAATATCAACGTGAATGCCCGTCGCGTTGGAATACACCTGCGTCGCCGCATACAGATACGGCGGTTGCCCCGGCGTCACTATGTTCACCGTCATTTGCACCTCAACTCCAGGTGCAATGTTGTTGCTCGGTGACAACGTCACCGCCGTGATGGAGAATCCCCTCGCAAACTGACCGGGAAACATTGCCGCCAGACAGACGACCAACCAAAAGAAGCGATCCATCTTCATACGCGCGATAGTAACACTATACCCGACTTTAACGTTGGAACCAGCCTCATTCTTGCGCCGGAATCCTCACTAAGTACAAACGGAAATACCCACCAAGGTTACATCCGTCATTCGGTGGGTCAGTGCGTCAGTGTTTCAGTCCGTCGGTGTTTCAGTGAATCAGTATTTCAAGGCAGACACTGAAACGCCTCTCCCTCACGGCACCAGCGCCGGATCAGGACACCAGACGATTTTGCGCGGCGGATGAATCGCCTTACCATAATGCGGCCCCGGCTCCATCTCCACGACATCCGCGCCCCTCACCGTCTCCACGTGGCCCTCCGCAAACGCTATGTTTCCGCCGCCATTGTGCCGCCCCGGAAACTGCGCCGCCGACGCCTTGGGTTGTCCTGTATAAATCTCCTGCGCCGCACAAAGCTTCTCTTCGCCAGCCACGCCGTTGTCCGCAAACAGAACCGTTCGCACCGGGTCTTTGATATCAGTCAGCCGGCACACTCCACCAAAACGCAGCGCCGCTGGCGCCGACACATCCGGGTCCACTCCCGGTTGCCTTTCAAAGTCCCGCATCAGTTTCGAATTCATCGCCAGCGAGAAATTCGGATACGTCGCTGCCACGTCCGAAAATCGCGCCCGCGGGCAATGGAATATTCCGCCATTGGAATAAAACTCCTGTTGCGACGACGGCGTCTGCGCGTAATGAACCATCGTCCTTACGCCCGCCACCGCGTTATACCACACGTCCCGATTCGTCGATGCCGCCGTCGTCTCCCACGAATTGATCCCATCCACCGCCGCCTCGCGCGGCAGCACATCTTCATTGTCCTGCGCGTAAAGCTGCGCCGCCATCGCCCACTGCTTCAGGTGACTCATGCACGTCACTCGGTGCGCCGCCATCTTGGCCCGCGCGACATTCCCTACGACCAAAGAAGCAAGGATCACAATGATCGCGATCACCACCAGCAGCTCGATCAACGTAAACGCGCTATGTTTTCGGATCTTCGGCTTCATCGTGCGAATCCATCCGCTGGCACCTCGGCTAAGGTGCCTTTATCGAACAACAATTCGGCAGCCAATTTACCCCGCAGCCCGGCCAGGTCATCGTCGCTGCACGGTTTGAAGGCGCTCGGCGCCCCTGCGAATGCTTGCAGGATCTTCGGGTCCTTGATCGCGATCATCGCCTGGCGAAAGTGCCCGACAATGTCAGGCGACAGCTTACCCTGGACCACCAGCAAAGCACCCTCATCCTCGAACCGCTTTAGTAGCACGAGCTTTTCCGCGGTGCTGACCTGCAGAAATCGTGTTTCTGTCACTACCCCCGCATCATAAATCTCGTCGAGCACCGCCTCTACCGGTGTCATCGGACTGAAGGGGTTCCCCAGGCCAGACATCGCTTCGGGTGATGGCTTTGCGCTGCTGCCCTGGGTAAGTTCTTCTGCTCGATCGACATACCGGTACCTTGAAAGGTCCCTGCCTCGCACCCCGGCTTCCACCAGGTGCGCCTTGGCCAACAACGTCACCGTCGAATCCGCCGCCCCAAAAAGAAACGATCGCCCGCGCAGGTCCGAAAGCGTTTTGATCCCCGTATCCGCCCGGGTGAAAATTACTGCGCGATTGCCTCCCTGCCCGCCGATAACGATTCTTACCAGCGGTTGAACTTCCGGCACTTGCGTTTTGGTCAGCAAATACTCTTTTGCGTTCACCTGCAACAAATCCACCTCCCCGCTCGCCAGGTGCGCCATCGCCAGCGCCTGCGTTTTATACAGCCTCAGGTCCAGTCGCGTCGGCGCCCCGCTCAGCCGGCTCATGTTTGCTTCCACGTGCTCCAGCAGCGGCGCCGCGCCCAAAATGCGGTCCAGCGGATTCGCCAGTGCCACCAGCGCAATCGTGAACCTCCTCTCCCCCGCCCGCAGCCGCGCAGGCTCCTTGCCCGCCATCGCCGACAACGTCTCTGATTTGATCCCGAAAAACGTGCTCGGTGATGCCCAGATCTCCTGCAACTGCCGCGCCGTTTCCGTCCGCAATATCGCCAGCGCGATCGACTTCCGCGCCTTCTCTTCTCGCGTCTGAGCTAACAGGCCAAGCGTCACCGCTATCCCCGCCAGCAATCCCGCGATCAGCGTCGCCACCGCCGGATTCCGCGCCACCCACCGCCGCAACCGCAGGATCGGTCCCGCTGGCCGCGCCACGATCGGCTCGCGCCTTTCCCATCGCTCCAAATCCTCCGCCAACTCCAGCGCCGACCCGTAACGCCGCGCCGGATTCTTGTCCAAACACTTCAGGCAAATCGTTTCCAGGTCCCGATCCACCGCTCGGTTCACCACCCGTGGCGCCACCGGCTCCTCCTCGATCACTTTGCGTAACACCTCCACCGGCCGCTCCGCCTCGAATGGCCGCCGCCCCGTCAGCAGCTCATAAAGAATCACCCCCAGGCTGTAAATGTCCGCCCCGCGCGAAAGCGGCTTGCCCGCCGCCTGTTCCGGCGCCATGTAGCACGGCGTGCCAAGCAATTCCGCCGTCTGCGTCAACGTCGCCTCCTCCCCTACCAGCTTCGCAATCCCGAAATCCGTCAAGTGCGGCTGCCCCGCCGCGTCCAATAAAATATTGCTCGGCTTCAGATCCCGATGCAGCACTCCCCGGCTGTGCGCGTAATGCACCGCCCGCGCCACCGTCCCCATCAACCGAACAATCTCCGCTTCTGTCCTCCGTTTTCCGTCTTGCCGCTGCTCCGCCAAACTCACCCCTTCCACAAATCGCATCACCAAAAACGGCGTCGCCTCGTGCTCGCCCACTTCGTAGATCGCCACGATATTTGGATGATCGAGTTTCGCCGCCGCTTCCGCCTCCCGCCGAAACCGCGCCAGCGCCGCCGGCGAGGCGGGCTCGCCTCCCGCGATCACCTTCAGCGCCACGACGCGGTTCAACGACAACTGCCGCGCCCGATACACCACCCCCATCCCGCCGCGCCCGATTCGCTCCAGGATCTCATAATCCAACAGCGCCGGCGGCCGCTCCGTCTCCCAGGCCACCCCCACCCCCAAGCCCACCGCCGCGCCACCCACCGGCCCCCCAAACCCGGCCGGCTCAGACGCCCTCGGCGGCTCCTTGCACGCCAGCCCCAGGTCCAGCAGACACTTCGGGCATTGCTCGAACGGCACATCCTCCTCGATCTCGCTCCCGCACGAGCTGCATCTCAACGCTTGCCGCACTTCAACATTCATCAACGCGTTTAACTCTTCGCTTCAACCCTTCAACCTTCAACTCTTCAACCCTTCAACTCTTCAATGTGGTACAACAGCAACTCCCCCTCCCGGTTACATCAACGCAGCGAACAACTCCCGGATTTCATCATCGATCTCCTCCGGCGTCTCCACCGTTCGCCCAATCTGTTCCCGCACCAGCTCCCCGAACCGCCGCCGCAACCGGTGCACAGTCACCTTCACCGCCCCTTCCGTCATCCCGAACTCCGCCGCGATCTCCTGGTACGGCTTCCCGCCCCCGTCCCCCGTCAAATGCCCTTTCACCGCTTCGAATAACTCCTCCTTCCGCGCCGCCGCGCACTCGCTCCGCAACCGCTTCATCACCCGCTCCAGCAACCTCAACGCCCACCTCCGGTTGAACGCCTTCTCCGGCGTCATCGGCTCTCTCGGCCCTAACACATCCCGCTCCCCGGGGTTCAGCTCCTCCCACGAAATCACCACCTGCCTCCCTCCCCGTTTCACCGCCCGCGCCTTGTGCCATTCGTTGTCCAGGAAATGCTTCAGCGCCACCAACAGGAAGGATCGAAACCGTCCTTTCGCCGGCGCCACCGTGTCCAGCGCCCTATTGCTCAGCACATGCGCGAAAAACGCCTGCGTCAAATCCTGCGCCTCATGCACCGCGTGCCCCCGCCGCCGAATGAACGCATACAGCGGGGGCCAATAGATCTGGCATAACTTCAGCAACGCCTCCTCCGCCCCCTGTCCGGCCCGCAACACCAGGCTCCATTGCGTCGTTCCGAAACGCGCCGCTCCCGTCGCGGACACACTCGCTCTCTCACGCGCCACCATAGGATACCTCTAACATAAATCCTTACCGGCTATTGGCAACTTTAGACACCAAATCCCGGCCCTTGCCAGGACGATACCCAGGGCGGCTACGGTCGATTACAGTCGACCGTCGCTTTGCAATCGCGGGGAAATGGCCATCCGACAACCTTGGCTGACGGTTCAACGCCCATCGGTCCAAGGAAACCCTCGAACACCACGCAGGTCGTTACCGCAAAATCTGTCAACGGGCACTGCAAAAGCGGCAAAAAAATCAAAAAGTGTGCAAAAAAGCGGCAAAAAAGCTATACACACTACTGCACGCAAGTTGTTGCGGCGCAGGGACTTGCTGCGCCGTTAAATCGTTAAACCGCTAAAACCGCTAAATCGTTGAACCGCAGAGACACGGACGCGCGGAGACGGAATTGTGCATAATCTTTCCCCAAAATTCTCCTTCTCCGACCTGCCGAAACACCGAAGCACTGAAGCACCGATTCAACGTCCTCTGCCCAACCCTTCAACCCTGTTAAGAAACTCCTGATGGAAGCCTTGCAGCCGCAACCCTGCCGCATGCAAGGAGACAAAGCGCCAGAGGAGGACAGGCGCAGTCCACGACCTGGCGGGACTGTCAACGGCCCACGCTCCTGGCTTGCGTTGTCGAGTGCGCCTGTCCTCTGGCGCTTTACGTCGCACATGGGGTTCGAGGGTTCAACCCGCGAAAACTCCTTTCGGCTAAATCTTCCATGAACCCTCTCAGGTTCTGACAGTCGCTGAAAAGCAGCTCTTTCCGGAGCCGCAAACCGTCAAGCTGTTTTTCGCTGAACGTTTTCCGGATTTCGCGCGCGGCTGAGCGCGGTATCGTAACTGATCAGACACCGGCAATAAAGGTCGTAGAGGCAGGAGTCCATCAGCATCATGCCGTCCTTGCCCGACGTTTGCATCGTGTTCTCGATATGGTGCAGGGCGTTCTCGCGGATCAAAGTGCGGATCGCGTTATTCGCCAGCAGCAGCTCGAAGGCGAGCACGCGGCCACTGCGATCCGCCGACGGCAGCAACTCCTGCCCCAGAATGCCCTGCAGCGAGTTGGACAACTGAAGGACTATCTGGCGCTGGGCGTTGCCTTCGTAAACGCCGACGATTCGTTCAATCGCCAGTGTGGCGCTCGGCGCGTGCAGCGTCGCAAGCACAAGATGCCCCGTTTCGGCGGCCGTTAGCGCAGTGGAAATCGTTTCGTGATCGCGCATTTCGCCAACAGCAATCACATCCGGGTCCTGCCGAAGCACATGGATCAAAGCGCGATTGAACGAATGCGTGTCAGTGAGGACCTCCTGCTGGATCACAATGGCACGATCGTTTTCATGCACGTACTCGATCGGGTCTTCGATTGTAATAATCTTGCAGCGACGCTCCCGGTTGATCAGATCGACCATATAATTCATCGTGGTCGTCTTGCCGGAACCCGTCGGGCCCGTGATCAGAATGAGGCCGCTGGCCCGGCGAGCCAGATCGTCGATTTTCGGCGGCAAGCCCAATTCTTCCCGGCTTTTGATGCGATCCCCGCAAAAGCGGATGCTCATCTCTGGCCGCGTGTTACGCCGGTAAAGCGTGACGCGGATGCGGCCGCCAACGCTGTGCGGCAATGATATGCAGAGCTCCCATTCCCGCTCGAAAGTGCTCCGTTGATCCTCATTCAACAGGGCGTAGGCCATCTCCGTGCTTTCTTCGCCTGAAAGTGCATCCGAATCCGCCAGCATAATTTCCCCATTGACACGGAACGCTGGAGGCACGCCCACGATCAGGTGCAAATCGGACGCGCCAATTTCCGTCGCGGCGGCGAGAAGGCGTGAAAGCTTGTCGCTCATCGGGATAACAAACCTCTGACCGCGGCGCCAATGGAGCGGAACAACCCCGTATTTTTTGAGTGGAGCAACGCGCGTTCGGCTTCCACGCAGTCGGGGTTCAATTGCAGGGCTTGCTCAAACGAATTCTGCGCCGCCGCCGCCATTCCCAGGGCGTGCTGGCATTGGCCGAGCTGCAGCCAGACAACGGCTTGCGCTGTATCCAGCGCCATCGCCTGCTGGGCGAGTTTTAGGGCGATCGCAAATTTTTTGTAGTAGAAACGGACCCGCGAAGCCAGCCAGTGGTAGAACCAATTCCGTGGTGCGAGCATCGCTGCCTTCTCGAAGCAGTAGTCGGCCCGTTTCTCTTTACGTGCCATTAGGACGTCACCGCGCGCCAGCCAGATATATGGCGTGTCATCACGCTCCTCGATCGACGCGTCCGAAAAGGCAAGTGCCGCTTTCAAATCCCCCATGCGCCCCAGCGCAACCGCCTTGGCGGCGAGAAGTTCCGGGTTCTGGGGAAAACGCTCCAGGGCTTTGTCCGCCCATACCTTGGCTTCCCGAAATTCACCCAACTCGACCAACATGCGCACCTGCCCGCTCCACGCCGCAGGGTTTTGCGGGTTGTATTCGAGCACTTTCGCAAACGCGCGCAGGCCGCGCTCGAACTGGCCCGCTTCGTAAGCGCGCTGCGCCTCTGCCAGAAAATACAATTCATCTCTGAGTCCGCTGTCCTGTTCAGACTGGTGGTTGGACTCGCTCTCGAACTCCAGGTTGCCGAAACGACTCATTGAGTTTGATCCCGCCAGAACCAGTGTCGGAACGGCCTGCCGAGCAGTTGATCGCTCGAAACCATTGCCATTTCCAGCACTGCGGCTGCTATGCGTTCTCGATCCACATTGTACTCCGTAACCGTCGAAAGTGAAGGCCAGACCAGCCATTTATCTCCTGGAACAGTGAAACTGCCGCTCGACGGCATGCGTCCCAGCGCTGGCGCGACAACCCCGTTGACGCTGTAAAACCCTGGCCCGAACGTGACTTCATCGTGCGGCAGCCCGAGAATACGATCCACCACCAGGCCGTCGCGAATGTAGATCCTCGGAGCGCTTCCCACTCCGCCAATGCTGACGCCGCGCGCCTTGCAGGCGACCAATTCCCCGCGCTTCAGTGATGTTGTTGCGCGTCGGTCGATCACATAAATCTTCTCTCCTTTGCGCACGGGCACGATCCATTTTTCCTCCAACCAGTTCCTCGCGGGAACGTAAACAGCCTGACTGACCATAAACAGAAGACCCAATGAGAACAGAAGCCGGCGCACAACTCCCATCTCGGAAGCGACGCGATTGAAAAGATAAATCACGCTGCTGACGTGCATCGAGATGAGCAAACCAAACGCTACGTCTGCCGCGCCGTATCCCAGCCAAATGAAAAAGGCGCAGAGCGCAACAGCCCACCCAGCCAGTGTGGCGATGCCGATGGCCTTCCATCCGGCATCCAGAAACGAATAGCCGGGCATCGCCAGTGCAAGGACAAAGCGAGAAACCGTCGTCCCAAGGCGGTGATTAAGTTCTTCGAGACGAAGGCGCGTGCGGACGCTGTACGCGAGCGTGTGTGCGCGCTGGAGCCGCCCCGCCCTCGGCGGGTAGTAAGACGATGGCGCGCGACCCTCCATTTCAACGATGCTTAATGCGTTTGATCGATTCGAAAATGCACTTGTTCCTCCGGTTCGTAATATTCGGCCGTGAGCCGCTGTGATTTCTGCTCGCCGACGATTCCTTCAAACAGCTTCGCCACGTCGAGGCAGCTCTTGCCTTTGTGCCCGTGGATGTTCAGTTCGACCGTCCCGTCAGCCGCGATAGTGATTTCGTATTCGCGTTGTGGCATGCCTAATTCTCCCAATGGCGCACTCGCATGTAGATCGCCTGATTCGCGTCGGTGGTCTCTTCGACCACCGTATAGCCCCTCGCCTGCACCTCCTCCATCAATCGTTGATAGACGTAACGCTGCACAACACGCTGGCTCAGCTCCTGCCCTGCGGCCTGAAGTTCCTCCTCGCTGTGGCCAGATCCGGTCACGCACAAGCCGGCCTTGCCGCGTTCATCCCGCGAAAACGTCACGGTGATTCCATCGCGCGACACCGAGAGCCGTTGATCACGCCCCAGTTGCCCGGTCACAATCTCACTTTTCGGGATCTCAAGATTGACCGATTTCGCCGTCGATTGTTTCCCTCCTGCGCAAAGGAATTTTGAGACCGTTTCGTCCGCAACGACGTAACCGAGCGACCCCGCCGCCGCGACCACGGCCGCGCTGAACCCAGGCCATGCCGCCACGACTACCGGAGCCAGAATACACACAGCACTCATGCCGTTTGTTTGGACAAATGACCAATGGATTCCTCACGCAGTTAAGAGAGCTTCCCCCTCGGTGGTGTTGAGCCAATTCCTCGGGTGCCATAATCGCTTGCGTCCTGAGAGACCCCGATCTCTCCGCCGTGTCTCGATCGCAGACATGCTGCCTCAGAACGAGACACCCGTGGGACAGTAACCGGCCCCGAGCACGCCTCGAAATATGGCACCGGCGCTGCTCGACACGTTGCGCCGACCGGCGATATTATGATGACCAGTAAGATCCCTTCCGTTCTCGTGATCGACGACGAAGCCCACGTTCTGGAGATGTTGGGCCAGCTTTTCGACGTGGTCGGGATCGCGCGCGTGCGCCAGGCGTGCAGCGCCGAAGAGGCTCTGAGAATTCTCGCGCAGGAAACCTTTGCCATCATCGTTTCAGATTATCGCCTCAATGGCATGGATGGAGTCGCGTTTGTCGAGAAGCTCCGCGCGACCGGGAACTCAACGCCGGTGCTGGTATTATCGGGAGCACCCGACAAGATGGCCGTGATTCGCGCCGCCGGCCAATCGCGCGTGGATTTCTTCCCGAAGCCCTTCCAGGTTCACGAACTCGTCGGGGCGATGGAGCGCCTCGCCGAGGCGGCATAAGGGTGAATCACTAAGTGCGACACGCCAGCCCCGGAAATCCGGCTAGCGACAACGAGGTATGACGTAGCCCTTCACTTTCGGTCGCGAATCGAGAATCTGCCGATAAAACCGCCACCTGATGTCAGATCGATCTTCAGCACGTCGTTCGCTGTGCAAGCCGCTCGCTCCAGCTTAACGGCGGCTGGGTTTTCGGGATGGTCTCGAACAAGTGCGCCGTCAAATTCTCCGGCGCGAAGGAATTTCAGGGGGATGTCGATTTTGCGGGCTAGAGGGCCGTTCAACACGGCGACGAACCACGTTGTGCCGTTGTGGCGGGCGAAGGCGGCGAGTTCGCCAATTTCGGAGCCGGGCAGGACGATGGTCTCG
>JAKEEH010000539.1 GCA_022616725.1 Limisphaerales bacterium
AGCGCGAGCCGAAGGTTTGGTGTTTCGTCGGGGACGGCGAATGCGACGAACCCGAGACGCTCGGCCAACTCACGTTGCCGGCGCGCGAGAACCTCGACAACCTGATCTGGGTCGTAAACTGCAACTTGCAACGACTCGACGGGCCAGTCCGCGGTAATGGCAAGATCATCCAGGAACTGGAGGGTGTCTTCCGCGGCGCGGGCTGGAACGTCATCAAAGTCATCTGGGGCTCGGATTGGGATGAGCTGCTGGCGAAGGACACCTCTGGCCTGCTCGTCAAACGCATGGAGGAGACGGTGGACGGCGAGTATCAGAAATACTCCGTCTCACCCGGGAGCTACATTCGTAAACATTTCTTCGGCAAGTATCCCGAGTTGCTCAAGCTGGTAGATCATCTCACGGACGAGCAATTGCGGAAGATGTATCGCGGCGGCCACGATTCGCGCAAGGTCTATGCCGCCTACAAAGCGGCCGTGGAACATAAGGGCGCTCCGACGGTCATTCTCGCCAAGACAATCAAGGGCTATGGCCTCGGCGAAGCTGGCGAAGGGCGCAACATCACCCACCAGCAAAAGAAGCTCAATGAAAAGGAGCTTCGGGAATTTCGCGCTCGCTTTAATATCCCGATTAGCGACGAAGTGATTGCGGAAACACCGTTCTATCGCCCACCGGACGACAGCCCCGAAATCAAATACCTTCTGCAACGCCGCAAGGCTTTGCACGGCTTTCTGCCGAAACGAACCGTCAAAGCCGAAGCGCTCGCCGTGCCGCCTCTCTCCGCGTTCAGCGAATTCCTGAAAGGCGGCGGCAAAACCGAAGTTTCGACGACTATGGCGTTCGTGCGGCTGCTGAACCTGCTTTTGCGCAACAAAGAGATCGGCAACCGCATCGTGCCCATTATTCCGGACGAAGCGCGCACGTTCGGTATGGACGCGCTCTTTCGCGAAATTGGCATCTACTCGCCCAAGGGCCAACTCTACGAGCCAGTTGATCGCGAGTCGCTGCTCTACTACCACGAAGCCAAGGACGGCCAAATTCTGGAAGAAGGCATCAACGAAGCCGGTTCGATGGCCTCGTTCATCGCCGCTGGCACGTCCTACGCCACTCACGGTGTGCAGATGGTTCCGTTTTACATTTACTATTCGATGTTCGGCTTTCAGCGCGTAGGCGACCAGATGTGGCTGGCCGGCGACATCATGGCCAAAGGCTTCCTCCTCGGCGCCACCGCCGGGCGCACCACTTTGAACGGCGAAGGGCTGCAGCACGAGGACGGCCATAGCTTGCTGCTGGCCAGTTCGATCCCCAGCTTGGTGGCCTACGATCCAGCCTTCGCCTACGAAATCGCGGTGATCATCCAGAACGGAATGAAGCGGATGTACGAGGGCGGCGAGAATATTTTTTATTACTTGACACTTTACAACGAAAATTACGCCATGCCCGCGATGCCGCAGGGCGTCGAAGACGGAATCCTCCAGGGCTTGTACCGTTTCCGTCACGGGCCAAAGGCACGGCACAAGGCCCACCTCCTGGCGAGCGGTCCAACACTGCGGCACGCGATTATCGCTCAGGAAATTCTCGCCGATAAATACAACGTCTCCGCCGACGTCTGGAGCGCCACGAATTACAAACGGCTGCGTGCCGAAGCGTTGCACAGCTCGCGCTGGAACATGCTGCATCCGACCGAGAAGCCGCGCAAATCCTACCTTGAATCCACGCTCGCGCCTGAGAAAGGCGCCTTCGTCGCCGTCTCCGACTACATGAAAACCGTGCCCGACCAGATCGCGCCATGGGTGCCGGGCGGGCTTGTGACCCTTGGCACGGAGGGCTTCGGTCGTAGCGACACGCGTGAAAACCTGCGCCGCTTTTTTGAAATTGACGCGCCGATGATCGTGATCGCAACTCTTTACGCGCTCTCACAGAAGGGCGCCATCGACAAAAAGATCGTCAGCCAGGCCATCAAAGAGCAGGGAATTGACCCCGAAAAACGGTTTCCGGCGTTCACGTAATGACCGACCCTCTTCCGTAAAGCGGCAAGAGGAAGAGTGAAGGGTCCGCGATGTTACGATTTAACGATTCAATTCAACGATTTTAGCGATTGAACGACTCCCATGTGGCTCTTATTGATCCTGGCGCTTGCTGCGATCGTCGCGCTGAACTTCTGGTGGGCGCGGCGCTTGTCCACGCTCGAATCAGCCCTGGACGCGCAGACGCGCACCCTTGAAGACCTGAAGCACGAGCACGAGCAGGTCACGCTGCAAAAGCAAGCTGAGCAGCAAGCGCTGTTCAACAGTATGACGGAGGGCGTGCTGGTGCTCGACGCGCATGGCCGCATCCAACTTGTCAATCAATCCCTCCAGCGGCTGTTCAGGCTCAACAAGGACGTGCGCGGGCAGACGATCATGGAAGTCTTTCGTTTGCCCGACCTGGCGGAAGTGATCCGTCGCTTGCAGAAGGAACGCGTGATCAGCGGCTTTGAGTTGGAACTGCCGGGCATGGAGGAGCGCTGGCTCCAGGTCAACGCCGCGGCTGTCCTCGACCGCGAAGGCGCGCAGCGCGGGGTCATCCTCGTCTTCCATGAATTAACGCGCTTGCGCCAGCTCGAGAATACCCGCCAGGAATTCGTCGCCAATGTCAGCCACGAGTTGCGCACGCCGCTTTCCTTGATCAAGGGTTTCGTCGAAACCTTGCTCGAAGGCGCCAAGAACGATCCGGAACTCTCCACCCGATTCCTTAATACCATTGAGAAGCATACCGACCGCCTGACATTCCTGATTGAGGATTTGCTCACGATTTCCCGCCTGGAAAGCGGCGGCACGGTCATGAATTTTCAGCAGGTGGACTTGGGCGAGGCCGTCGCGCGCGCCGTGGATGATTTGCAATCCCGCGCCCGGGAAAAGGAGGTCACGATCGAGAATTCCGTCCCCCCCGGGCTCGTCGCGCGCGCCGATGCTGAACGCCTCCATCAGGTCCTGTGCAATCTTATCGAAAACGCCATCAAGTACGGACGCGCCCAGGGCCGTGTCGCCGTCGGAGCCCGCGCAGTGGCGCCGGACAAGATCGAGGGTTGGATCGATGACGACGGGCCAGGCATTCCGCCCGAGGCGCGCGAACGCGTTTTTGAACGATTTTATCGCGTGGACCGGGCCCGCTCGCGTGACACCGGCGGAACCGGGCTTGGCTTATCCATCGTCAAGCACATCATCCAGGCGCACGGCGGGGAGGTCTGGGTCAAAAGTGAGCTGGGCGCGGGAGCAACTTTCTTCTTCACACTTCCCACCGCCGAAAAGCCGATTGACCAGCCCCAGCCGTGACTTAACTTAAGCACATGGATCATTCGCCCGGATTTCTCAAATTGGTGAACGAGCTTCGCCCCCGCGTACGCGAACTCACGGTCGAGCAAGCGCGCGAGCGGCTGGCGCAAAACCCGAAAGCCATCCTACTGGACGTGCGGGAAGACAATGAATGGACCAAAGGCCACGCAGAGCAGGCGGTCCATTTGGGCAAAGGCGTGCTTGAACGAGACATCGAACATATGGTGCCCGACCGCGACACCGAGATCATTATGTATTGCGGCGGCGGCTACCGGTCAGTCCTGACGGCTGACGTTGCGATGCGCATGGGTTACCGAAACGTCTCGTCCCTGGTCGGTGGCTACAAGGGGCTGGTTCAGGCGGGCTGGCCCATGAGGGTTGAAGGGGGTTGAGCCGTTGAAT
>JAKEEH010000106.1 GCA_022616725.1 Limisphaerales bacterium
AGAGGCGCCAAATCGACACAAAGCTGGCGCCGGTGTGTTCCTTGTCCCGACGTTCGAGCGAGAAGGCGCGCCCAGAGCGACGAGGCGAGGTGAACATTGTGAGAAATCTGCCCTTGACGGCTAAATCGGCACCACCCAGGAGATGGCATATGACAACCGAAACACAAGACCATGTGGATTACGTGCGAGCGATCATGATTGATCATCCTTTTTTGAAGGGTGTCCGTTTGCGGTTTCTTCCATTGCTGATGGAGGGCGCAACGGTAGTACGGGCGGGGGCGGATGAGCGAATATTCCGGGAAGGGGAGCAGGCCCGTCACCTCTACCTATTGTACAAAGGGCGATTGGCGCTGGAGACGTTCGTGCCGCGCGAGGGCACGACGATTGTGCAGACGGTGGAGGCAGGTGAAGCAGTGGGATTGTCGTGGTTGTTCCCACCCTGCCAATGGCAATTCAGCGCGCGAGCGATTGAGCCATGCGAGTTGGTGGCACTGGACGCGAACAACTTGCGCGAAAAAGCACACGAGAATCCCGAATTTGGTTATGACCTGTTGACGCGGATGGCGAAGTTGATGTGGCAGCGCCTGCAGAACACACGAAGGCGTCTTGTCGAGTTGTACGTAGCTTAGGTGAAAGGAAACAAGTTATGATAACACAAATTCCCCCGGACCTGAGCCGCGAATGCGTGGGGGGTGGCTCGCCGCGCGGTCCCGAGATCAGGTTGGAAACGATCCTGGCGCCGGTCGATTTTTCGACGGCATCGCAGAGGGGGCTGACGTTCGCCCTGGACGTCGCAAAACGATTTCATGCCACAATCCGGCTCCTGCATATCGTGGAGCCACCATCGTTGCCGCAGTGGGGTTATGCGCATGTGCCCATGCACGAGGCAAAGCTACTTGGGGAAGCTCGTGAAGGGCTTGGCCGACTGAAGGATACCTGTAACGTCGGCGAGGAGATTATTAAGCAAACGGAAGTGAGGACGGGAGGCGCCGCGGCGTCGATCTGTGAGGCGGCGCAGGACGAGGCTGTGGACCTGATCATTATGCCGGCGCATCGGCACAGCTTTTTAGGGCGGTTGTTGCTGGGCAGCGTCACGCAACGTGTAGCACGCTGTGCGCCCTGTCCGGTTTTGGTGATCCGGGATCGAGTAATAAAGGCGCCGGAGGGCCGCAAGGATTTTGCTGTAAAGCGGATCGTTGTTCCGACGGACTTTTCGAATGCATCGAAGAAAGCCTTCCCGTATGCGACCGCGCTGGCGCGGAAGTTTGGGGCAACGATTACGCTGCTTTACGTGGCGCCAACGCATTTGGCGTTGGGCCTCAGCCAGGTTGGTGTTGTCCTGGAAGAGAAACGGCTGATTGAGCAGGCGCGCGAGGAGCTGCCGCGGTTTCGCGAAGCCTCACTCGATCCGCATGTGCAGGTGGCAACGGTGGTCTTAAGCGGAGGGGCGACGCATGAAATCTGCCAGTTCGCACAGAAAGACGGAGCCGACTTGATTGTGATGTCAACGCACGGACATACGGCATTTCAGCGCTTCATGCTCGGCAGCGTGACTGAGCACGTGTTGCGTGAGGCGCCGTGTCCAGTGCTGATAGTGCGGGAACGAGAGCATGAATTCCTCGTGTCGCAGAGTTGAAAGCCGAAACAAAGCCGAACCGCGAAAAGATATGACAACAAAACTTGAAACTCCAATGAAACCAAGGCGGACGGCCGGGGCTTTGCCATCGCCGGAGGCGACGGTGTCCTCCAAATACATTAAATGGTTTTCGGAAATCTCCATCGAGGATATCTCTCTGGTCGGAGGAAAAAATGCCTCTTTGGGTGAAATGTATCGGGAATTAACGCCAAAAGGAGTCAGGATTCCGAACGGCTTTGCCATCACGGCGGAAGCGTACTCTTATTTTCTGCGCGAAGCGAATCTCGATCAGAAACTCAGGGAACTGTTGAAAGATCTCGACGTCCGCGACGTAAACAAGCTCCGCCGATGTGGCGCACAGATCCGCAGCCTGATTCTCAACGCGGAACTGCCGGGCGATCTGGAAGAGGAAATCCTGGCGGCGTACGACCAGTTCAAGGGCCATGCATTACACCCTGCGGACGTGGCGGTGCGCAGCAGCGCGACAGCGGAGGATCTGCCGGACGCCTCCTTCGCCGGTCAACAAGAGACTTACCTGAACGTGCAAGGACATCTGGCGCTGATTCACGCCTGCCGGCGGTGTTTTGCTTCGCTGTTTACTGACCGCGCCATCTCGTATCGAGTGGATAAGGGTTTCGACCATCTCAAGGTGGCGCTGAGCATCGGTGTGCAACAAATGGTCCGGGCGGACCTCGCCGCTTCCGGTGTCATGTTCACGATCGACACGGAAAGCGGATTTCGGGATGCCGTGTTGATCAACGCGGCGTACGGGCTAGGTGAGAATGTGGTGCAGGGGTCTGTCAACCCGGACGAATACTGCGTCTTCAAGCCGACGTTGAAGATGGGGTTCAAACCGATCCTGCAAAAGATCGCCGGCTCGAAAGAGTTCAAGCTCATATACGACATCGGCGGCGGCAAGGCGGTGAAGAATGTTCCGGTGCCAAGTCACGAAAGGTCGAGGTTCGCAATCAGCGATGACGAGGTTCTGCAGCTTGCGTCCTGGGCATGCTTGATCGAAGACCACTACGCGCAGAAGAAAGGCCACGCGACCCCAATGGATATCGAGTGGGCAAAGGACGGCAACACCGGCGAGATGTTCATCCTGCAGGCGCGACCCGAGACAGTGCAGTCCCAGAAACCGAAGGATGTGACGGTAGCATACGAGTTGAAGGAGCGCGGGCCAGTGCTGGTCACAGGGCGGAGCATCGGAAACAAGATCGCCACCGGGCCCGCCCGGGTGATCACCAGCGTTCAATTCCTTAATCAATTCAAAGAGGGTGAGGTGTTGGTGACGGACAAGACGGACCCGGATTGGGAGCCGATCATGAAGAAAGCGGCGGCGATCGTGACGAATCGTGGCGGGCGCACCTGTCACGCGGCGATCGTGAGCCGCGAATTGGGCGTGCCCGCCATCGTCGGCACCGAGCATGGGACCGAACGGGTGAAGGATGGCCAGGTCGTGACGGTTTCCTGCGCCGAAGGTGACGTGGGGTTCGTGTACGAGGGCAGCCTGAAGTTTGACGTAAAGCGAACCGCGATCACCGATCTGACCCGCCCAAAAACCAAAGTGATGATGAACGTTGGCAATCCCGAAGAAGCGTTCAGCCTCTCGATGATTCCGAACGATGGCGTGGGGCTTGCCCGTGAGGAATTCATCATCACCACGTACATTAAGATCCATCCACTGGCGTTGCTGGACTACGAAAAGCTCGAGGCGGGGCCGGTGCGGACCCAGATTCATGACCTGACGGTGGCCTACGCCGACAAATCGCAGTTCTTCGTCGATAAACTGGCGCAGGGCATCGCGATGATTGCCGCGGCGTTCTATCCCAAGGATGTGATCCTGCGGCTGAGCGATTTCAAGACGAACGAGTACGCCAATCTGATCGGGGGCAAAGCCTACGAACCAACCGAGGAGAACCCGATGCTCGGGTTTCGCGGCGCCAGCCGATATTACAATCCGCGGTATCGCGCGGGGTTCGCTTTGGAGTGCCGCGCCGTGAAGAAGGTGCGTGATGAAATGGGGCTCACGAATCTGAAAGTGATGATTCCCTTCTGCCGCACCGTTGAGGAGGGACGGCGGGTGCAAGCCGAGATGGAAGCACACGGGTTGAGGCGCGGAGCAAACGGGCTGGAGTTGTATGTGATGTGCGAAATCCCGAGCAACGTGATCCTGGCGGAAGAGTTCGCCGAGATTTTCGACGGGTTCAGCATCGGCTCGAACGACCTGACGCAACTGATCCTGGGGGTGGATCGAGACAGCGAGATCGTGGCGCCGGTATTTGACGAACGGAACGCAGCCGTGAAGAAGATGATCGCGCAGGTGATCGCAACGTGCCGCGCCAAGGGCCGGAAGATCGGCATCTGCGGACAGGCACCGAGCGACTATCCGGAGTTCGCGCAGTTCCTTGTTGAGCAAGGCATCGACAGCATTTCGCTCAATCCCGATTCAGTGCTGCGGACCACAATTGCCATCGCGCAGAAGGAACGCGACCTGACCCGAAGGCGCACTGGCTGAAGGAAGGACATGTTGTGGAGGCGGGAACCATCGAACGCACGGACAATGTGAGCGGATGGGAGAGCCCACCCGCCGGAAGAGCGAGCGCATGCCTGAATGAAATTCCAGCACACGCCGCCTCGTTCTATCATCTGAACAGCACACCGGTGCCGGGCAAGTTGTGCAACGGCACGGCTTGTTTTGTTGCGCGTCATTTACACCAGGAGCGGTGGAACAAAGCGGAGCAGCAGGAGCCGCGAATCTATTGTCTGGGTCAATGTTTCGCCGCCCCTGCTGTTGCGGTGAGCCACGCCCGCCCTCATATGGAGGTCAGATCGCGTCATGGCGTCGTCCTGGGTCGGTTGGTCAACGGGCACAAGCGAACTCTGGAAAGCTACACTTCCTGTGGTGGATACAAAGCGCTGGAACAAGCATTGGATTTGTCGGCGGAAGAAATCGTCGCGCTGGTTGAGGACTCCGGTTTGCGCGGCCGTGGAGGCGCGGCCTTTCCCACGGGGCGCAAGTGGCGCGCATTGTTCGCGCAATCGTCGCCCGAGAAGCATCTCATTGCGAACGGCGATGAAGGAGACTCGGGGGCTTATATAGACAAATACCTTCTGGAGGACGACCCGTTTGCTGTCCTGGAAGGCATGACGATCGCCGCGCGAGCTACGGGGGCGCGCAAAGGCTGGATTTATATCCGCGCCGAACACCCGCAAGCCCGGCCGATTGTGCAAGCCGCCATCGCTGCAGCACGCGCTGCGAACCTGCTTGGCGAGCGCATTCTGGGGCGCGACTTCGCCTTTGAAATCGCACTCGTAATGGGCCGCGGCAGTTATGTGTGCGGAGAAGAGACGGCTCTGATTCGCTCCATGGAAGGAAAGCGTCCCGAAGCGCAAACGCGCCCACCCATGCCAACCGAGCGCGGTCTCTATGGCCAGCCAACGGTCGTCAATAATATCGAAACACTCGTTAATATCCCGTGGATTGTAGAACATGGCGCGGCTGCCTATCACGCCTTTGGCTTTTCGCAGAGCCGTGGCACCAAGGCAATTTCCTTAAACTCCCTGTTCCGGAGACCCGGATTGTACGAGGTCGAATTTGGAATTTCGGCGCGGGAAATCGTCGAAGATTTGGGCGGGGGATTGAGAAGCGGTTCGCTGAAGGGGCTGATCATTGGTGGCCCATTGGCGGGCGTGGTTCCTCCGGAATTATTGGGTACGCGGTTCGGCTTCGAAGAACTGCGAAGCATCGGAGCAAGTGTCGGCCATGGCGGGGTGATTGCTTTTGACGGGCACACAACAATTCCGCAATTGATTCATCATGTGTTTTCGTTTGGCGCGTACGAGTCCTGCGGCAAGTGCACGCCGTGCCGGCTTGGGACGAGGAGGGTCGAGCGCATTTTCAAGCAAATCGTCGATAGTGGCGGGGCAGATTACTGGGACGAGGTAGAGTTTAGTGCAATCACCACTGCTCTTCGGCAAGCAAGCTTGTGCGGATTTGGGACGGGTTTGGCGGAATTCGCCGACTCGATTTTGAGATACTACGGAAAGGAGCTGGAGCCGTGCTTCAGGTAAAGGTCAATGGCCGGGACGTCGAAGCGCGTGAAGGGAGCACGATACTGGAAGTGCTGCGGACGGCGCGCATCGATGTTCCGACACTATGCCACGATGACCGGTTAAAGCCTTCGGGCGCGTGCCGCTTATGCGTTGTGGGAATCAAGGGATGGCCGCGCCCGGTGACGGCGTGCAATACAAAGATCGCGAATGGCATGGAGATCACCACTCACTCGGCAGAGGTCGAAGCGCTGCGCAGGACGTTGCTGCAACTGCTGGTCGAAGACTATCCCGCTGCCGCAGCCGAGCAATATCCAAACAAGCAATTTAACCGGTTGCTGCAGGAGTACAAAGTTGATGTGTCGGGGAGGCGCGATGAAGAACCAACTCCACGTCGCGGCACAGCACGCTTAGAGGACGCGACGCACCCGTACATTCAAATCGACATGAATCGATGCGTCACATGTTTTCGATGTCTGCGCATTTGCGAGGAACTGCAGGGGCAATTCGTCTGGAAGGCGTGGAAGCGAGGCGACGCAACAGACATTTTGCCGGATGGCCCGACCTTGCTCGCAAGTCCCTGCGTAAGTTGCGGCGCATGCGTGGACACCTGCCCAACCGGAGCGCTCGAAGACAAGACAGTTCTCGCTGGCGGCGCACCGCTGATGTGGACGCGCACGACCTGTCCGTACTGCGGAGTTGGCTGCGAAATGCAGGTTGGCACGCGACAGGGACAGATCGTGCAAATAACGCCAGCACTCGACGTCCCGGTCAACAAGGGCCACTTGTGTGTGAAGGGGCGTTATGCTTTCGGTTTCACGAATGCGCCGGATCGAATCACAAAGCCGATGATTCGCCAGAACGGAAAGTGGGAGAAGATCTCATGGAAGGAGGCGATTGATTGCGTCGCAAAAAATCTTACCAGATTGCTCGAGGAATTTGGTCCTGAGAGCATCGGGGTTCTTGGGTCGGCACGGGCTACGAACGAAGAGAACTACCTCACGCAGAAGTTTGCTCGCGTCGTGTTAGGGACGAACAACGTGGACTGCTGCGCTCGCGTCTGTCACGCGCCCACGGCCGCGGCTATGAAAGCGGTTTTTGGAACCGGCGCGGCAACCAATTCCTTCGACGATATCGAACAGGCAGCCGCGATCCTGATTTGTGGATGCAACCCCACGGAGAACCACCCGATCGTGGGCGCGCGGATAAAGCAGGCCGTGTTGCACGGAGCCAAGCTGATCGTGATCGATCCGCGACAAATCGAGCTGGCGCGCTATGCGGACGTTTACCTGCAATTGAGACCGGGCACAAATGTAGCGCTGCTGAACGCGCTGGTGTGCGCAATTGTTGAGGAGAATTTGTGCGATAGTCGCGCGGTTGCCGAGCGGGTCTCCGGCTTGCATGAATTTCAGCAGTTCGTTCGGGATTATGCTCCGGACAAGGTTGCGCCGATTTGTAGTGTGGCCGCGGACGATATTCGCCGTGCAGCCCGGGTTTACGCGACCGGCAAGCCGGCGATATGCTTTCATGGGCTTGGCGTCACTGAACATGTCCAGGGTACGGACGGAGTGAAGGCACTCGTCAATCTCGCCCTGTTGACCGGTAATTTTGGCAAACC
>JAKEEH010000107.1 GCA_022616725.1 Limisphaerales bacterium
CCGATCATCGCCGGAGCGAAGTGCCGGATCACGTTCGCGACGCCCTTGATGTTGACGTCGATGACCTGGGAGAACTCCGCGGCGGGCACTTCCCAGAGGGGAGCGTTGCGGTTGATGATGCCGGCATTGTTAAGCAGCAGGTCGGGCGGGGTGTGGGACTTTAAGATTTCCTGCGCCCAGGCCTTCACCGCGGCGTCGTCCGCGACATCCACTTCACGGAACGAATGCGGCGGGCCGAATTGCTTGCGCAGTTCCCGGATTTGTTGCGCCGAACGCCCACAGCCCGCGACGGTGTGCCCTTGCGCGACAAACTGCTCTGCCATGGCACGGCCAAGCCCGCGAGTCGCGCCAGTAATGACGACAAACTTCCCTATGCGATGAACCTGACGGCAGGAATTGCCTGTCGCAACGACAATTTGCCCAACGGTCACGCTGCCGTCACCTGTTCGTAACACGCCGCGCCTATACTTGCTTGGAAAATGAAAGAAGAAGAAGACGGCGAAACCAATCGGGGTTTCGCAACGAAAGAGAACATTATGGCTCTGCAGCCAGAGAATCGAACCGGGAATATATTCCCAGTCCACGCCGACCTGCGGCAACGGGTCGGGACGGAGAACGTGTTGCGGTGGGCGTTGGAGGCGCCACAGACGTTGGAGGCGCCGATCGCGGAGCAACTGAAGCCGGACTTCCTGGGATTCCGGCCGCAGATGCTCCTGACCTTGATGAGCTTCAGCTATGCAACCGGCTATTACGGGTCGGAAGACATCGAACGGGCTTTTCGGTTTGACCGAACTGTCCGTTACATCTGTGCTCGAAGTTTTCCCGAAGCGGTGGTGATCCGGAAATTCCGCCGGCAATACCGGGCCGCGCTCGATCAATGCCTGAGCTATGTGCTGCAGGAGGCCGCGGCGGAGCTTGGAATCCCTGACGGGCCCGAACTGGAGCCGCAAATTGTTTCGACGACGCGGGAAAAGATCGAGCTGGCAGTCATCATGGACCGGGATTGATAGCTCGGCCGCCGCCAGCAGCAACCCTGGGTATCAGCCATCAGAAAGCTAAAGCTGCCGAACAATCCAAGAGCCGGCCTGACATTCGTTAGCGGTCAGGAGCCGAGGAGACTCGCCGCCACTCCGGTTCCAGGCCGCGTCGCTGGATCCATTGGTCGAGAGCCGCACGATCGAGTTGATTGCCGGAGACAATCAGCATCGAACGAATGTCGAGCAGATGCTTCTCCGAGCCTCCTTCGCGGTAGTACTCCAACTTTCGAACAATGACATATTCCGGTGGCGCCAGCGTTACGTCTTCACCTTCGAGCTGAGCCTGACGCCGTCCGCGCAAAGCCCAAGCATTCAGTTCGTCCCGCCCGGCCAAATACAGGTCGGCTTTGAATCCGGTTGCCAGATGAATAACATTGAAATGGCCGCGTTGTTCGCGCTGCCTCTCGGCGACGATAGTTTCGGACGGAGGCACATAGAACTGGTCGTTTGGAAAGACCCTCCGGAGAGCCTCGATGTCTGAGTCGCTCAGAAACACAACAAAGTCCACATCATGAGTGACACGTGGTTGGCCGTAGAAAATCGCAGCTACGCTGCCCGTCACTGCATAGCGAATACCCGCGCGGTTGAGAGGCCGCACGAATACGAGGAACAGGTCAGGTGCGGGCATTGAGGAAGATTTGCCGCACCTCGGCTTCGATCTGTTCTTCCGACCATTCGGGATGCTGGGCACGGACGCCCGCCTTTTTCATGTTGCGTGCCGACCAATAGAGTCGCTCGGCCAGGCGCAATCGCTCCTCGCCGGACATGGCGCGAAATATCTTAATCTGTTCAGGGGTAGGCTCTTCATCCGGCAGCATGAAGGTATCGTGTGCCCACCGGGTTACCAAGGCAAGCCACGGTTGCCGGCTGTTAGGCGCGCTCTTTGCTGGGCAGCCGCGCGCTTCACCTCGAAAATCGACAAAATGCGCCTTGCTGGTGTAAGGTAAGGAGAAACCAGCACGCGTAGTGTCGGTGGCCAGAGTCAAGTTAAGATTCAACGGTTCAACGATTTACGGCTTAAACGACTGAGGAAAGGGACATATGCCGCAGGCCATGATGGATCCGGAGCAGGTCCGGCGCTTTGCCGAGGAGCTGCAACGCTTCAACCGCGACGTTCAGCATCGGATGGGTTCGCTGCAGGCGCGCTTTGGCAGCCTGGGCGATACGTGGCAGGACCAGGAGCACGCCAAGTTTGCGGATGAGTTCAAGGAAACCGTCAAAGCTTTGAAAAAGTTCATGGAACTGACCGATCAGCACGTGCCATTTCTGTTGCGCAAGGCGCAGAAAATCGAGGAATACCTCAATCAACGTTAGTCATGGCTGAGCAAGCTGAAGTCAAATCCATCGACGCGATCGCGATGTTTCGCTCGGACATCATCGCGTATCTGGCCAAGGTGCGCCCGCTGCTGGATGAGGCTTGCGACGAAGTCACGCGGGTGCGCAACTGGCTGGAGAGCGACCGGCGGGTGTTCTGGGAAAACAAGCTTCGCCGCCTGCACCGGGCCCTGATGGATGCGCAGCAGGCGCTGTTCAGCGCCAGGATGTCCAACTTGCGCGACGCTCGCACGGCGGAGTTCATGGCGGTTGAGAAAGCCAAGCGCGCCCACCTTGAAGCCGAAGACAAGCTACGGCACGTCAAGCGGTGGAATAAGGAGTTCGACCCGCGGGCGCAGTTGCTGGTGAAAGAGATCGAACAGGTGCGCTCGATCGCGATTAACGAGCTTCCCAAAGCGGTAATGTACCTGGGACAGATTTTGAAGACTCTGGAAGCGTACGCCGCCGTCGCCAGCCCATCGGAGAGACGAGCGACGAGCAGCCCTCGACCCGAAGAGAGTGAAGAGTCTGCACCGCTACCACCCGCCAACCCGGCAACCGATCACGAACCATGAACATTCGGGGCAATGGCCGCGCCCTCGCTGCGGCGACGAAGGAGTTGCTGCTCAAATGGCAGGAAACCAAAGCGTACTGGCAGGATGTGAAGGCGGACGAATTCGAGCAGCAGTTCCTTGTCGGCCTGGAAGCGTCGGTAAATCGAGCGCTGCCGGTCTTTGATGATCTGGACAAACTCGTGAGCAAGGTCAGGCAGGATTGTGAGTAGTCATTTGAGCGTCAGCCAGACCCTTGGCCTCCTCGACACGTTGAGGAGGACGATTCGTGAGTTCGCACTGCGCGAAGAACGACTGAATCGTGAGTTTCGCAACCGGATCGAGGGAGTGGACCGGCGACTTAAGAGCGACCTCGAGACCCTTGACGCGCAAACGTCTGCTGATCTCAGCGCCGCCGAAACGGAATTCACCGTGGCACGAGAGCGATTGGCGGCCCGTTATACGCAACGAAAGGTCACGATCAGCAAGGCGCACAAAACCAGCGCCCGCCAGGGGATGGAGCGCATCGATAACGAGGAAGGCCGGCTGAAATATCCGATTCAGAAGGGTTTGCTGGACACGAAGCGCAATCGCGAGGAGGCACTTCGCCAAAATGACGCCGCGCTTGGCAAATTCCAGGTGCAACTCGCGGCCAGCCGGGAGGAACTCGGGCAATTGGAGGCGGCGGCGGCCAGAGCTGTTCGGGGATACGGAAGGTTTCGCCGCTGGGTGTCGTCGTTTCGCGACGCGCGCGATCCGGACCTCTCCCGGAACGAGCGCGAGATGTTGCAAGAAATCCGGCAGTTGCACGCGCGCGCAAGCGAGGACATCAGCCGATTTCGCAAGCTGGCCCTGCCTCGCGTCTTCAGCTTGATCCCGCTCTCCGTTTGGATTGTTTTGATCGCTGTCTGCGCGGGGGTTTTGCCTTTGGTGGCGCGGCAGGTTGGGACGGCTCCCTTTACGTATGCGCATTCCAGCGTGCTAGCGGCAATTGCCTTCGCCGCTCTTTGCGGGGTGCACTTCCAGAGCAGTCGCAAGGCCTCGTCGTTGGCAGCTTCCATTGCTCGTTCGCTTGAAGCCGCTCGACGCCTTCACGAGGTCTGTTCCGAGAAGGCGCACGGACGCCACGGCGCTGAAATCCAGCGAATTGACAACGAGGCGCGCGCTCAGACCCAGCGCCTTGAACAGGACTGGCAGACCGCACAGCAGGCGGCTGGCGAGGCGCGCGATCTGTGGCCGCACCGGCTCGAAGAGAAATGGCGGCATCTCTCCCAAAAGCACGAGAAATGGTACCGATCCACCGTCGGCCGCCTTGAGCATGACCACGCCGCGCGGGTGGCCAGTTTGCAGAGCAACGCCACGAGTGACCGTCAGCGACTGACAGAAGACCACGCGCAAAAGACCTCGCGGCTGAAGGCCGAACATACGGCAGAGTGGCAAAAGATAGAAACGGATTGGAAGCAACGCATCGAACCGATTTACGCCTCGATCCAGGCCGCGAATGAGTCGGCGCAAGCCGAATTCCCGGCGTGGAACGCGCCCCAATGGAAAGGCTGGACGCCACCGGCGGCGTTCCGGAACGCTGCGAAATTCGGGCAACTCACCGTCAATCTCAAAAAGGTTGAAACCGCTCCGCAGGACCAACGGCTTGCGTTCGCGCCGGAGATTTCGCTGCCGTTGCTCCTAACCTATCCTCACGAGGGATCGATTTTAATCGAGTCCAATCGCTCCGGGACGGACGAGATCGCCGGGGCCCTAAACAATATCATCTATCGGTTGCTCGCCACTTCGCCGCCGGGGAAGCTGACTTTTACCATCATCGATCCCGTGCGCCTCGGGCAGAACTTCGCCGCGGTGATGCATCTCGCGGACTTCGAGGAAAACATCGTCAACGGGCGCATTTGGACACAGGGCGGCCAAATCGAAGAGCGCCTTGCCGACCTGAATGAGCACATGGAGAAGGTCATTCAGATGTATCTCCGCAACGAATATGCCACCATCGCGGAATACAACGTGGAGGCCGGCAACATTGCCGAGAAGTATCATTTCGTTGTCATAGCGGATTTCCCCGCCGGGTTCACCGAAAGCAGTGTGAGGCGCCTGTTGCGGATCGCCGCCAGCGGCGCGCGTTGCGGCGTGTACACTTTGATCCATTGGGACCATCGGCAGGCCGCCCCGCCGGATTATTTGCCGGACGAGCTGCGCAAGAGCAGCGTTTGCATCCAGTTGACGGACAATCATTTCGAAATCGCGCATCCTGCCGCGGCCGGCGCCCGTATTTTCCTGGATGCGCCGCCGGCCCCTGAAATGAGCACGGAATTTCTCCGCGCGGTGGGCACCGCCAGTCGTGGCGCCAATCGCGTTGAAGTGCCGTTTGCGCAAGTCGCTCCCGAGGCGTCCCAGCTCTGGAGTTTAGAGACGACGGACGAACTGCGTGTGCCCATCGGGCGTTGCGGCGCGACCAAGCTCCAGTATCTGGCCATTGGAAAGGGCACTCGGCAACACGCTCTGATTGCCGGCAAGACCGGCTCGGGCAAATCGACGTTGTTTCACGTGATCATCACGAATCTGGCGTCATGGTGCAGCCCGGAGCAGGTGGAGTTTTATCTCGTGGACTTCAAGAAGGGCGTTGAGTTCAAGGGCTATGCCGCGCGCCGCCTGCCGCACGCGCGCGTCGTCGCCATTGAGAGCGACCGCGAGTTCGGCCTCAGCGTTCTGCAACGCGTGGACGATGAATTGAAGCGCCGTGGCGATCTGTTCCGCAAACTGGGCGTGCAGGACGTGGCCGGTTACAAACGAGCCGGAGGAAACGAGCCTATGCCGCGCTCGCTGCTGTTGATCGATGAATTCCAGGAGTTTTTCGTCGAAGATGACCGCATCTCGCAAGCGGCGAACGTGCTGTTGGACAGAATTGTGCGCCAGGGCCGCGCGTTCGGCATCCACGTGTTGCTCGGCTCGCAGACTCTTGGAGGGGCTTACACGCTCGCCCGCACGACCATAGGCCAAATGGTCATCCGCATTGCGCTGCAATGCAACGAAGCCGATGCCTACCTGATCATGGACGACACGAACCCCGCGCCGCGCCTGTTATCGCGTCCGGGCGAGGGCATTTACAACGACATGGCCGGCGCCGTCGAAGGCAACAGCCCATTCCAGACCGTCTGGCTGCCCGACGAGGAACGGGATGCTCATCTCCAGAAAATCCGGCAGCTCGCAGACGGCAAAGGCGCGAGTTTTGCGGGACCGATCGTCTTCGAGGGCAACGCGCCGGCTGATCCGCGTGAGAATTACCTGCTTGAACGCCTGCTCCAGGCCGAATCGGTAACGCGCGCCCCAACCGCGCGCGTCTGGCTGGGCGCGCCAAACTCCATCAAAGGACCGACGGAAGCCGCATTCTCCCGGCGCGCCGGCAACAACCTGATCATCGTTGGGCAGCGCGACGAAGCCAGCCTGGCGTTGCTCGCGATGTCATTCATCTCGCTTGCGGCGCAATTTCCGCGCGGCGCTGTTCGTTTTGTCCTGCTGGAAAGCGAACCGCCTGGGTCGCCGGAACGAGCATTTCTTGAAAAACTCGTTCAGGCCCTTCCGCACGAAACCACGCTCGCGCCCACGGCCGACGTGCCGGATGCGATAGACGCCCTCGCGCAGGAACTCGACCGCCGCACGGAAGATGAGCGCGCGAATGCGGCAGAAACGTTTGTTCTTGTTCACGGTTTGCAGAATTTCAAGAAGCTGCGGCAGGAGGAGGATTTCAGCTTCTCAATGGGCGATGCGGACAAGACCAACAACTCACCCGCGCAGTTTCAAAAGCTGATTAGTGAAGGTCCGAGCCATGGCATTCACATTATCGCGACGATAGACACGTATAATAACGTGAACCGGTTTCTCGGTCGCAAGACCCTAAGCGAGTGTGAGATGCGCGTGCTGTTCCAGATGAGCGCCAACGATTCGGCGAGCCTCTGCGATGATCCCAAGGGGAGCGCGCTGGGGCTTCACCGCGCGCTGTTCTACAACGAGCAGGAAGGCCACCTCGAAACGTTTCGACCTTATGCCCTGCCCGATGCTGCCTGGCTCGAGGAAACCGCACGCAGAATCTCGCGCCTGGTGAGGCAGTGAAGCAGCTCTTTAAATTTAGATTGTTGTTCGCGATGGTGTTCTGGCACCAAGGGGCGGGAATGAAAGCTGCTGCGAAGCGCTGGTTGCGGCACGAGAGAATTCTGTTAAGGTGCTGAGTACGTGAGCCGTATCGCGCGCATCTCATATATCTTCATGGTGGTGGTGCTCATCCTGGTGGGGTGGCTGCACCTGGCCACGCCGCTGATAACGGTCCTATTTGCCTACTTCGCCATAAGCAAACTGCACTTCGCCCGCAACAAATGGGTCGCGGTGACTATTTTTGTCGTTCTGGTGATGGCGATTTTTTATGGCTTCGGTGTGTTTGTGAAACATGCCCTTGAGGCGTTGCCTAATATCGTGAACACGGTTGTGCCTAAGGTGACCGAGTATGCGAAGGAGAAGGGGTTCGAACTCCCATTTTATGACCTGGACAGTTTAAAGGTGCTGGCGCTGGAGAGCGTGAAGAATCAACTGAAGTATGTTGGCAATTTCGCCAAATTCGCGACCAAGGAATTCGTGGCCCTGGTGATTGGGTTCGTGGTGGCATGCAGTTTGTTTCTAAGCAAGAAGGTCGAATTGGGCCACGAGACGAATATGTTTCGCAACAACCTCTATTCGCTGGTGTGCGATGAGATCGTGCTGCGCTTCAAATCATTTTACGAGAGCTTTGTCATCGTCATGGGCGCGCAGATCGTCATCTCGACGATCAATACGATCTTTACGTCCATTTTTGTGGTAGCGGTTCGATTGCCGTATGCCGGCGTGGTGATTGTGGTGACGTTCCTGTGCGGGTTGCTTCCGATCATCGGCAATATCATCAGCAACACAATTATCGTCGGCATCGCCTTTACGGTATCGCCGAAATTGGCCCTGGCCGCGCTGGCTTTCCTCGTGGTCATTCACAAGTTCGAATATTTTCTGAACAGCAAAATTATCGGGGATCGGATCAAAAACCCGGTCTGGCTCACTCTGCTGGCGTTGATTCTAGGGGAACGGCTGATGGGAATTCCCGGGATGATCCTGGCGCCGGTCGTGTTGCATTACATCAAAGTGGAGACCTCGAAGATCCGCGTGGAAACACCGACGGATTACTCGGAGCCGCCCTCTCCACAGATCGCCGTTGGAAAGTAGCGCCGTCGCGCAGGCATTCGGTAAGCTACTCTTTATGGTAATTCGGGCTTCCGACGTGCACGCCCAGAGTGAAACCATGCGACCAGAAACATCCCCCCCGTCAGCGTGGAAATAACCGCGCCAACCTGAAACGCCCGGTCCACGTAAACCAGTTTTAGCGTGTGCCGTCCCGCGGGTACTTGCACCGCCTGGAACGCGTAGTTTGCTGTCCAAATCTGCGTCCGAGTGCCATCCACAAAGGCGCGCCATGGCCGGTAGTTGGCCTGCGAAATCACGACAAGGCTGGGTTCATTGGCTTCGATAATGCACCCCACTTTACCTGCCTCGAACCTGGTCGAGAGGATGCGCGCGTCCGTCTGAGAAGCCACCGTGAGGGCCTGCTTCGCTTCGTGCGGCAAATAGACGACCTTCCGAGGCTCGAAGGAGCGTTCGACCAGTCTGGACAGCATTGTCTCTTTGTTCAGGTGTTGTGGCGCCTGCCCGGCGGTGATCAGCGGCATAGCCGTAAGACGCTGGCGCCATTGGATCGCGTTCGTGGGCGCCGTTAAGTATCTCAGCATCAGAAAATCAGCCAACCCATCAGGAAACCGCTCAGGCGGCGCCACATATAATTCTGTCCACACTTCCCGTTGGGCTGGCAAATACATCGCGTAAAAGCCGTCCGGCGTCGCGATATTTTCCATGAGGTTGCAGTTGCCAAACAGGCTTGCCCGGCGGCCCACCAGATCATCAAACATGTCCGGCAAAGCGGTACTATACAGCATGTCATGGGTCGCTCGGCCAAGCATTGCCCGCCCCTCATCGGGTTTCGGCACGGATATTCGCGTGGCGATCACGCCGCGCGTATAAGCCTCGGGCGACACCGTCGGGTTATGCCGGGGAACCTGGGTCAGAGAGTCCAAGACAATCGCTGCCAGCAGCATCACCGCTCCCAAAGCGCGCTGTTGCCGGTTCTCCTGTTGTGACGCCACCAGCGCAGTTACCGCAATGGCCAGGAAAGCAAGCCTCCACAGTCCATTACGAAAGGTCGCCGGCCAATCGTCATATGGTCGCGGATGGCTGTGCGCGTAAAGAAGTATGCCCGCAACCAGCGCCGCCACTGCCCCAAGGATTATCCAAAGTGCCCGTGAACGCTTTGAGCCAGCAAGCCGGCTTCGCCAGTGGGCGATTCCGAACGCCGCCAGCAAAGGCAACGCGAAGGCAGGCAGCGCGACGAACTTGATCGGATAGCGCATGAATGCCAGCGCTGGACAGAGTTCCAATAACCAGCCGTAAAAGTAACTGCCCTTTCCAAATGCCAGCGCTACCCCCAAGCCTGACGCTGCCGCCAGCAACCACACGCGCCGGTCCCGTACCCAGACCAAAGCGCACGCTCCCGTAACCAACGCCGGTAGCGCGACGTAATAGGACGTCACAAGCGTTTGCAGTTCGGGAAAATACACCCCTTGCGGATTGCGGTAACAATGGAACAACGGCACCAAGAAATTGGCCCATCCCCACAGGGGCATGGACCACAGCGTGGGGTCGAACATCACATTCCGCCGCGACGCCACCAACAGTTCCAAGAAGGGGAGCAGTTGGGCAGCGATCAGGCCCGTGACGAGAGAAACCATTCCCGCGAATCGCCCAAGGGTCTTTAGCGTTGGTTTGTCTGCCGCCCAGAGCGCCACCAGAAGCATCCACGTGAACAATGCATATTCAGGCATGCCTGCCAGCATTTGCATCGCGGCAACCAGTGCGCCGGTCCACAGCTTCGCGCCGCCGCACTTCCAGCCCTGCTCCACGGCCGCGATGACCCATGGCATCCAGGCGAGCACGGATAGGATGTTCGGCCAAATCAGCGTCGTCAGAGTCAGTCCACCGAACGCGAAAGCCAGACCGGCTGCTGCCGCTGCGACTTGGCACCCGGTCCAGCGCGAGGCCAGAAAGAACATCCCCATGCCCGCTAGAAAAATGTGCAGCAGACAGAACAGATTGAGCGACCAGGGCAAAGGCAGCAGCAGGTACACCAGCGACAATGGATACAAAGTCTGCGTATTCCACTGCGCGAGAAAGGGGATTCCGCAGTTATTCAGCGGGTTCCACAACGGAATTTCCCCCCGCCAGAAACATTCCCGATGATAGGACGCGTTTGGGTAGCCAAAAACGCCGAAGTCGCGGAAAGTGAATGCTTGCGTTCCCAGGAGTACCTCCGGGAAAACGGCGCAGAGCAGCAGCGCCAGCGCTAAGGCAAATCGCCCCGGTGTAAGCCAATCGGAGGGAACTCGAACAGTCGCAGCTTCGTCAACGCGGTCAAAAGTCTGTTCTGCGGTCATTCTGAAGGGCTGGTTTCAGCCTCCGGCAGCCGGATTGATCACCATAGAGGACGCCCGTGAGGATGCCGCAGCATCTTTCACGCCGACGATTGGCGTCGATACGGTTTATTCCTGGGGGTAAACCAAGACGCGATCATGGACGATTACGACCAGGTCGTTCTTCTCGTCGCCAGTCACGTCGATGATCATCGCTTCCCGCGGTTCCGGCTGATCGCTGCGGCGGCCCCGGAACGTGCGTTCCTCGAAGACCTGCCATCGGGTTGTGGGGATCAACTTGCGATGCTTGTCAAAGATTACGAGATCAAGGTGATTCTTGCCTGTCTCAAGGAAGACGAGGTCCTTGCGCTTGTCCTGGTCGAGGTCGCCTGAGACCACATCGTGCAAATGCCCGTCTTTGATTGGGGTCTCGTAGCCATCCAATTCCGCGAACTCCCAGGTGTCACCGCTCAACGCGAGCCACGCGGCGGCATTAACGCCGAGAAAGCCTACGGCATTGGCGTTGCTGTCGCCGAGCGCCAGCGGCAACAGGCTATTGAACTCCGTAAAGGGCAGGGCCACATTGCGCGAAACCTGCCAGACGGCATTGGTGTCGCGTTCGCAGATCGTCAGGGCCTTGCGTTCGGCGTCGAGGAGGAACAAGGAGCCAATTTTGTTGGCAGGATTCCGCAGAGGGGTGGCGCCAACGATGCGCGAATTGCCGCTTGCGCCACTGATCTGATCCTTGACGGTAAAAGACCAGGTGCGATTCGCTTCATTGCGGAGGTTGTCGTCGGATTTGAGGACGACTGCGCGGACAAAATTCTTCTGGGCCAGGAGCAGTTCCGGCTTTCCATCGCCATCCACATCCGCCGTGCTCAACCAGGGCTGTTCTACGCTGCCGCCGGGAGGGGCGACGTCTGTCTCCTCGAAGTTTTTGCCCTCCACCTGAATGAGAATCTTGATTTTCTCGTATGGGATGAGAGCCACCAGGTCCGCGAGCCCGTCCTGGTTGACATCGTGCCAGGCGAGGGTGGTGGGGTTGGACTTGAAACTGTCACTTAACGGCTGGGTCTGCGGCTTCTCGTCCCCACGTTGCGTAAGGAGGACGCGCTTGCCGTCGCGATCCAGGATGGCAGCCAGAATGGCGCCGCGATCCTCTGCCCTGATGGCCATGGCCAATGGTCTGCCATCTGTCGGTAAGGCGGTCGGGAAAGGAATTCGGCCCGCATCGTAGCGGCTCACACCGATCTGCCGCTCGTCAGGGCTTAACACATAGATGCTGGCCAGCTTGCTCTCGGAAACGACCGCTACTTCACTCACGCCCGTGAGTGTGGGAAAGCTTTTCGACTGGGCTAGCGAACCGTCTTTGTTCTGAAAATAAACGGTTAACTGCCCCGAGTCTGGCTCGGCAATAATCAGGTCAGCCGAGCCATCGGCGTTGATATCCGCCCACGCGGCGCCGCGCTTGGCCTTGCTCGTCTTGATCAACGGCAGCACATTGAACGCGCCTTCACGAAATCCTCCCACCAGCGGCTCGGAAGGCTTGCGCCGAAAATTCGAGATCTGCGCCCGTCCGGAATTTTGGGCAATCGTAATCACCTCGGTTTTGCTGTCGCCGTCGAGATCGTCAGCCCAATACGAACGAATCGGCGGCAACGAAAAGTGCAGTTCCGGCCCGAGTTGGCCGGATTCGTTTTGCAGCCGGAACCGAAACGGGTTCGGATTGTCCCAGTTCACCAACAGCAAGTCGTCCCGCTGATCGCCGTTGATATCCAAAACCTGCACGGACTTCACCGCGCCCGAATACGGAATGCGCTCGGCCTCGGCCAGCAGGTGGCTCTTCGTCTGCGCGAGCAGATAAACGACATTCTCGCCGAGCAAGACAAGGTCGGTCAGCTTGTCGCCATTGAGGTCGCCCGATGTCAAGGCATTTGGCGTCAACTGTCCGTCATCGATCGGCCAGCGCTTTACGCTGCTCCACAGGTTGGACCCCTGATTGTACTGCACCACGAGTTCCTTGGGCTCGCCGTAATACGCAACATCGGGCCGGTGATCGTCGTTCAGATCGGTGACCACCAAGCCGGCGATTCGTTTCTCAGAGGCAATCGATTCAATCCGAAATCGCGCGTCCGGGGGCAATTCGTTCAACTCGAGCTTGGCCCGTTTGCGTTCCGCTGCTGGCGCGTTTGTCTTGCCGGTTTGATTGTAAAGGAGTGTGATTTTCGAGCGCGAGTTATTCGCCACGATCAGATCGTTTAACCCGTCACCGTCGAGGTCGCCCGCGCGAAGGTTCGCGATAAAGTTGTCGATAGGAAAGGTTTCCGGGCCGACGAATCCGAAGAAGTTCGTCTCCGCGCTGGCGCCGCCAGTCGCGCGCGCCGCGTTCAAGGAGAGGGCCAAAGTAACAATCAGTGCTCGTGTTCTCAAAGCTTCAGGAGCGTGCCAGCGCCGGAGCATGGAAGCGATGAAAAAACATCGCGTAAGTTTCCGCCCGCGGCTGCGACACATGAAGAAGCAATCGACGTTATGAGTGCACGAAAAATTCCGAACTTCGCCAAATCTGATGCGGGTCCTCTGCCGGCGCAGTCACGCAAGACAATCCGGCCATCGGTGATCGCCGTTGTACAGCGGCTGACGCGCCGATTCCCGGAACATTCCTGGGCTTTTGCCCGAATGGCCCGGTCTGATGGACAAGCGCCATTTCATTTCTGGACGCAGTAGTCTGGCAAAAGCCGCCTCACCCGGTTGAGAAACGCCAGCAGTCGGTCTTTCAATTCAAGCAAAACGGATGAAAGAACCTGGCATCCGGCGACGTATTATCAACGGCAGGCTCACGATCGGACGCGTGACGCGATCAACCGCGCGGAGCCAATGGCCATGATGAGAATGAAGGGATCCAGGCTGAATTTAAAGGGTGTCGTTCCGCTCGTTCTGAGTGCGGTGCTGTTAGCCGGGTGTTCAACGAGCAAGGAGCGGCAATTGCAGCGAGTCGCCAAGGATTGGTGCACGACGATCCGAGCGAGCCAGGTGATGCCAGTATATCCTTTGACCGAGGATTTACAGCCAGGCGACGTTTTCCTGGTACAGGTTCCATTAGACCAGCAACAAAAGATCTATAAGGAACGCGGCTTTTTGCCTTTGGATTACCATATCGAGCGGCTGAACCCGGATGGTTACACGAACTATTACGCGAATTCCTTCCTGGCCGACGCCAATGGCCCGTTATTGCCACGCGACTGGATCCGGCCGAGCGGCACAAACGTGTCCGCGTGGGAACCGGCGCCGCATGTGGCCTTTCCCAGCTATTCGTTTTCGGTGCGGCGCGGCGTCGGCTTAGACCTCGCGGTGCCGGTGCAGGGAGTGCCCGTAGGCCTGAGCCTATTGGGGTCAGATGCGGCCGAGGGCAGCGTATCGATCAAGAACGCGCGCACGATGGGCGTGGATGCGATTTCGCTTTACCGGCAGCTTGAAACATGGGCGCGGAAGAATTCGGATTTCCTGCGTTACTTCGGGCCGGGAGCTTCGCAAAAGCGGACCAACCTTTTGCGGGTCGTCACCCGCGTGTTCGCCACCGGGCAAATGGATGTGAACCTGCGCGATGCCAGCAGCCGGGCTGGCGGTGTGGACGTGGGGGCGCCGAAACCCGTTGACCTGTTGTCTGTGAACCTGGCCACAAACAATGGGGACACGCCGGGCACTGTCGTGACCAATTTCAATAACGCATGGAGCGTGCTGACGAACATGGTTCGCCACGCGGGCGCGCGCGATGCGGCCGGGAATTTCCTTCCGGGAGGGAGCCTGCGGCTGAGCGCTGCGAGCGCGCGCTCCGTCACGCTTCATGAACCGTTCGATCCCCCAGTGATTCTCGGCTACCTCGGTTTCGACTGCGCGATCAGCGAAGGCGGGGTACTCGGCCCGCCGATCCCGACGCAAGCTGTGATCGATCCGGCTTACAAATTGGGCCACCTATTGCACGCATCTCCCGCCGCAACCGTGTACTCGGAAGCGGCCAAGCAGGGCATTTACGGCGTACTGCGGGCACTGCCCGACGAGCCGCAAGCGAGAGATATCGTGGC
>JAKEEH010000108.1 GCA_022616725.1 Limisphaerales bacterium
ACAGATATCCACAGGCTCAGCTTGAAAACAGGATCGGCGAAACGAGGTCACCGTGACCGTCCCGGTGCTGTTTGGATCAATATCGGAGGGCAAATCGACGGTACCACCCGCGGCGAGATCAGAAGCCAAAGTGACGTTCTTAAGCTTGTAGTCAATGGTGCTGATGTAGCTAAGATCGAGTTTCAGGCGGTAACGAAGGATAGCCCCGTCCAAGGACACAGGGCAATTATGCCACTCTATAGCGGCCAAACGCATGCCTTGCTCCAGGTAGAGCCATGTGTCGTCGCCTACTTCGTAGCTGTAGGCCGACGGATGGTGCAGCATGTAGGAGCCGCCGTAGGTTCCTGGCTCGAATCTTTGCACCGGAGCGATCCTCAGCTCCATGCAGTTGGCTAATTGCGGCTTGGGAATTGAGTTTACGTCGGTGATCTCCAGCACCACGCCGGAACCATCATTGAAATCGAGAGTTGTGACCGCACCAGTGGTACCGGCACTCCAGCCAACGCCCGGAAAGAATTTTCCAGCGATTACGAGCGTACGGCCATTGTCGAGTGTTACTTGGCGTGTCGCATCATCACTCTTCATCACCATTGCGCGGGCCGTGCTCTGCCCCGTAATGGACTGGCGCATCGGTGCCAGCATCGTCGAACCTTGATGGGCGGAGTCAATGGTGTCGCTCAGCCGATCATTTGAAATGTGCGCCATGATAATGCGCAGGTCGTGCTCTGTCACGTCGCCATACCCCGTGGCCAGCGGCTCCGCTGGAGGGTCTGCCTCCAGTTGGCGAATCAATTGGCGCAAGAGCATGTGAGCGAGCTCGATGGCCTCGACGGCGCGTGTGTGTGTATCGACGCCGTTCGCGATTTCACCCGATCTGATGAGCGAAGCGGCTAATCGCATCTCTGCGGGAATTCCCTGCAGGACACTCACTACGTTGGAAAAGATTCCGTCGTGCCGCAACTCGTCAATGGACTCTTGCAATGCGGTCTCGGCTGGCGCGATCGCTATCTCCGGACGCGTCACGAGTTGCAGGTACGAGCAGCCGAATGGATCAACTAATTGACCGCGCGGTGTGGCTGGACAACGATCTAGGCTATCAGGGACACCGTCTTTGTCCTCATCGGGAGGCGGCGCGAGCGGTTCGCTGGCGATACGATAGAAGTGCTGACCTGTTTCGACGGGTTGCACCATCATCTGTTGGCTTCCATTTGGAATAATAGTACCCGTGGTAAGACTCCATTGGATTGGCGGAAGCAGGGACGTGGTTACTTCGGGCGCTCCTTTGCCTGACCAGAGGAGGACAATGTTGCTGCCGCTGAGGCTTACAGTGAGTAGATGTGAATTCATAACCGTCACGCTGAATCCACAAATGTCCTCATTGCCGCTGTCATCCCTGGCAAGGCAAATCACTTGCGTCATGCCGGTTGGGAACACGGAGTCCGAGGGTGGACGACAGTAAAGACTCACGTTGGTATCAGAGTTATCAGTCGCAGACACGTGGAACTGAACAATGGCCCCGTCCGCTCCTTGCGCTTCCACTACGAGGTTGCTTGGGCAGTTGAGGACAGGGGGCCTCTCGTCCTCTACTTCGACGAAGAAGGTGCATCGATTGGTTTCCGCGCGGCCATCTGTGGCGGTGCACAGGACTAACGTGGAGCCGACCGGAAATATGCCGCCTGAAGCTGGCTCGCAAATGATCGTGGCAGCGCCCCCGCAGTGATTGGAAGCAGTCACCGTAAACGTCACTGGACTCCCGGCGACGCTCTGGCATTGCGTGACGATGTTCGACGAACATTGAATGGCAATACAGCCACTTGGAGGAATTACGGTTACGGTAAAGCTGCAACTGCTGTCATTGCCGCAGGCATCCAGCGTTCGGCACAAGACCGTGTTGGTTCCAGGTGGGAACACGGAACCAGACGCTGGGATGCATGTGATGGACGGATCCGGGTCGCAAGTGTCACTGGCGCTGATCGTGAAAATCTCCGGCGCACCGTCATTGAACGTAGCGCGCACCACGAGATTTGATGGACAGGTGATCACCGGCGGTGTCGCGTCTCGAACGACTGCGACAGTGAAACTGCAGCGGACAGTCTGTCCGCAGTCGTCCAGAGCGGTGCACGTAACGTCGTGGTTACCCACGGCAAGAAAGCTTCCGTTGGGCGGTTCGCAGATGGTGGTCACGTTGCTGCCGCAATTGGCCGCGGCACTGACGCTGTAGTTCGCAATGACGCCCGTGCTGCAGGTCCAGACAAACTGACTGCTCGGGCAGAAGATCACCGGTGGATTGCGTGAAGGCGGTGGTTCAAACGCGAAGTCATGAAACCTCGTCAGCGCAAGCTGATTGGACGCAAATGGACCCACTGCAAACCCCACATGCTGGGTGGGACTGAACGGATCGGCGGAGGTGTCGGCGACTCCGAGAAGGCTCCAGTCTGAGCCATTATTGCTGTAGTAAGTGCTCAGCATCGGACCCGTGCGTTTCAACCTTACCCATGCGTTCGAACGCGGAGCGGGCACAGCCCCGCCCAGCGCCGTAATCGCGCCGCCATTTTCCAATCGGATGGCCGCTTCATATCTTGGTTCGGCGCTTTGCGAGGAGTTCTGGGTCAAGCCCATCTTCGTGGAAGGATCAAAGCCTTGCCGCGTCATCAGACCGCTGGCCATTCCCGGATGCGCACCCAGCCGAGCCCGAACGTCAAAATCGCCAACCAGAGTTCGATAAACGAATTGCACGTCGTCATAAGGCGACGTGTGATTTCCGAGGGTCGTGATCTCAAGCGAATCACGGCTACAGGTAAACGCTGAGCCTGTGACGTCTCCAATGCTGACAACGCGTAGCCCCAGCACCTGGCCAGTGATTTGGCCATTGTCGAAGGCGGCAGTGGGCGCTGAGCGGGCGGCGAGGATGTTGGAAGCAACCACCAAAAAACCGGGGAGATCGGGCTGAGGATTGAACAGGAACGGATCAACGGGACTCAGCATAACCGATCCATCCGTCCGCAGCACCGCATTGGAGCAGGCAACAATCCTCGGGTTGAGATCCGGATTTCTAATGAAATAGTAATTCGCTGGATTCTCCGCGGACGCCCCGTCTACTGGGCTGTCAAAACACACACCGACAATCCGCCCGTCGAGACTGCCAGCCGAAACCAGCAGCGGTCGCGGCACCACCGTCACGTTGAAATTGCAACTGCCGCGGTTGCCACAATCATCCGTGGCCGTGCAGGTCACGCTTGTATTGCCCAGCGGAAAGGAGCTGCCGGGAGAAGGAGCGCAGTTGATGGTGGGATTGGAGTCGCAAACATCAGTTGCGCTAACACTGAAGCTCAACACCGCACCATTGCCGGAGCTGGCTGTGACGACGATGTTCGATGGGCACGTGATCATCGGCGGCGTGGTGTCGCGCACCGTGACCGTCTGCGAACAGATGGCGACGTTGCTGCACGAATCCATCGCTTTCCAAGTGCGCGTCGCGGTGAAGGTGCTGCCACAGGGCACATTGGTGACCGTGCTAAGGACCATAATCGACACATTCGTTCCGCTGCAATCATCCGTGGCTGTCGGATTGGTGAATGCCCAGGCCGAGCCGCATTCGACCGTTACATTGCTTGCGCAGGCGATTACGGGCACATTTGTGTCGCGGAGGACCGTGACCGTGAAGGAGCAGGCGGACGAGAACCCACAATCATCTGTTGCCGTGCAGCGCACCGGGTGCATTCCTGGCGTCAGGAAGCTGTCGTTGGGCGGGCTGCAGGCGAGCGTGATGTTCCTGCCGCAGTTGGGCGTGACACTCACGCTGTAATGCACGACCGCGCTGGTACTGCAGGTCCACACACTGAAATCGGCAGGACAGTTGACTGTCGGCGGGCTTTGCGCGCGCGAGGCGAAACTGCTGAGCAACACCCCCAAAAACATCAAAGCAGAAGTTTTCATAATCGTTCTCTTGGAGCTCCCGACGATTTCGCCAGAGGTGCGGATCGGGGGGCGTCGGAATTTCCTGATCCAAACGGTTTTCGAGGTTTTGCCCGAATCGGTCAGCCGTTGTTCTTTCACACCTCATTCCTGCCCAAAATTTCAAGCGAAGTTTCGGAAGATTTGAAAACCCTACGAAGGCGCCCTCAAAATCCGACTGTCAGGGACGTTTTTCGTACTCCTCGATCAACGAAGTTCAAGGACAACTCTGAAGCCAGCCCAGTCTGTCCTTAGCGTCTGTGAGTGGCTGCTATATCTGTCGGCTGAACGGCAGAATCCAGGGTAGTTGTCCCAGCCGCCCCCACGAAAAACGTGGAAGGCGGCGCGATTGCGACAAACGGGATCGGTCTCCGCTGAGCGGCGGTACCACTTCGGATCGTAGAAATCAAGACACCATTCCCACACATTCCCATGCATGTCGTGAAGACCAAACGCATTCATTCCAAACTGTCCGACCGGTGCGGTGAAAGCAAAGCCGTCATTCCAGGAGCGAGCCCAGGTGAAGTCCGGGTGGATCGATTTGAGCGCCTCGTCCGCGATGTTTGCTACAACTTTCAAACCTTCGTCTCGGTCCCCGTGCTGAAACCATGTCTGGGTCCCGGCGCGGCAGGCGAATTCCCATTCCGCTTCTGTCGGCAGCCGGTAAGTGCGGCCTTCCTGCTGGCTTAGCCAGCGGCAGAACTCATTTGCGTCCTCCCAAGCCACGTTGCTCACCGGATGATCTTCCGTCTGATCGTAACCCGCATTCACCCAGTTGAAATCCTTGCTCTGTCGCCAACCAAGGGCGCTCCAGCCGAATCCTCCGTGCGGACTGCGTTGGGCGACTGTCTGGTAGCCGGTCGCTGTCACAAATTTGCGGAACTGAGCAATGGTCACCTCGTGAACGCTCATCGCGAAGGGACGTGTGATTCGCACACGGTGACGAGGCATCTCATTCTCGATTCGATCAGAAGCCCATCCTGCGAAGAACCAGTCTCCGCGTGGCAGAAGTTTCACATCGTTTTCTGCAGAGCCCATCTGGAATTCGCCTGGTGGAATCAAACGCAACAGCATGCCCAACGAGTTCGTCTGGCCGATTGGAACGCCGAGATGTTGGGACCAAGCCTCCTGATGATGACGCGCTTGTGCAGCCGCAAACGGTGCCACGGCGGGACCAGGAGGGCGTTTTACAATCTTCAAGATGCCTAGTCCGCAAACAATCAGCAGTAACAGCATCGTAGCCACCGCCACTCCTCGGTATCGTCTCGCTAGCGCTATCAACCCGATGACTGATTTCTCAAAGCCGGAAGTCCTAAAACGCATCCGTGGTTGACCGCCACTCTGTGCAGCGGCAAGACCGTCCCGCAGCAGACCCGCGACTTCGTCTGCGGATTGAAAACGCTCTTCGGGTCGTTTCGCCAGCAACCGACCGACGATCCGAGTGAGCCACTCAGGAATATCGGGATTGATTTCTTCAATCGGACGCGGCGTGTCGTTGCAAACACGGTTCAGTACGGCAGCGAGTGTCTCTGCACGAAACGCCGGCTGCCCCGTACACATCGCGTAAAGTATGGCGCCGAGTGCAAAAAGGTCTGCGCGATGATCTACCGACTGCCCTTGTGCCTGCTCTGGTGCCATATAGAGCGGCGTGCCGACCATCTGGCTCGTCTGTGTCACGCTGAGATCATCAACTGCCCGCGCCAGACCGAAGTCAGTAATCTTGACACGCTCGACTCCGTTCTCAAGGAGGATATTGGCTGGTTTGATGTCGCGGTGAACCAGCCCTTGCCGATGCGCCGCCGCCAAGCCTTCGGCGATCTGCATACCAATGCGAAGGATTTCCTGTAGCGACGAAGGGGTGCCCCGATCCAGCTTGTTTTGCAGCGACTGCCCTTGGATGAATTCCATCACTAGAAAGGGCACATCGTGGCCGTCCTCGACTGCGAAGATGGTTATCACACGATCATCTCTGACGGCCGCTGCTGCCCGCGCCTCACGCAAGAAACGCTTCACCGCCGTCGGGTTTGCGGCGAGCTCCGCCACCATTGCTTTGATGGCGACGATGCGTTGAAGTTTTGTGTCGTGTGCGCGCAGCACGATGCCCATGCCGCCCCGGCCCACTACGTCGACTATTTCGTACTGTGCCAGCCGTCCGATTCTTCCTGGCACATCGCACGGCAGTAGAAATCCAAGATCTGCGCGTGATACTTGACTGGTGGCAGCCGACACGGCCTTCTCGCCGATCTTCAGTGCCCCTTCGAGCATGCACGTCGGACAAAACCCTTCCGGCGCGTCGCTGGCCAGCGGCGCTCCACATTCCTGGCATGTACGGACTTCAGGCACGCGGTCCGGATGCACCTGTCGGTTCCTCGCTGATCCTATACGGGCGAAAAGCAGAGCGGAAGTTCGGCCGCAGATCAAGGTTCCGTCAGGCGAAAGAATTCATTTCCATTGCCAATGGGTAACGCAATACCGCTCCGGCCTTCGGATCCAGGCACGTCGCTCCACATGGGATCAATTGAGTGATGCCGTGCGTTGCAGTCGCCGGCTTGGGGCGGCAATCAGCGCAATATGAGTTGATTGGCGCTGCGGCTGATTGACCGGATTGGAGGCCGGATGACTTCGAACGCCAAACAGACCGGAGTAGCCATCGTTGATTTCTATTTCCCCGGCCGAATAGGCGTACTTTCCGATGAGTTGCACAGCCGGGATGGCGCCGTCGCAAATGAAACAACCCACCGGGGCTGGATTTGCGGGTTGGCTCACAGTGAGTACAACCAGATCGGCCGGCCGGACCGCGCCCATAACCAGGCCAAGAGTCTCGTAAGGTCAGATGGACTCTGTCCGTCTGCGCAAATAGCTGCGGCCCACCGGAGGCGATCAGGCCAATGGCAAGCACGGCAAGCCGAGGTGCCGCAAGCACAGAACTTGTTTTCACATTCATTTCTTGCCAAAAATGCCCTTGAAAGTTTCGAGAAAATTGGGGCGAGTTGACTCGGGAGAGCGCTTGGCATTCGAATGTCCGCCACAGACCGCGCGAGTGTCTCAGTCCCGCAGCACCTCCAGTAGATATCGAATCTCTTCGTCCACCTCGGCTGCGTTGGCCACTGTCTGAGCGATCTCCGCGCGAATCAGTTCTTGGTAACGCACACGCACGCGAAAAATGGCGCTCTTAACCGCACTGAGGCTAAGTCCAAGACGTTGAGCAGCCTGAGCATAGCTCACTTCCTCGTCTGCGCTTGACACGAAGCCTTTGATGCCTGCGTATAAGCTGGCATTTCCTTCGGCCTCATACTCCCGTTGGAGTCGACTGGCGGCCGCATCCAACACCGTCAGGGCCCAGCGGCGATCAAATATTTTCTCCGCAGTCCAGTCTGTAGCTGGTTCCAGCCGGTAACGCTCTTCCGGGTCAACTTCATCGAGCGAGAATACTGGCTGGCCGCTGCCACGCTTCTGTGCGCGGCCCTTCACCCATTCGTGCGCAAGGAAATGCTTCATAACGCCCAGCAGCCAGGAACGAAACTTCCCCTTGCCGCGTTCGACGGTCGCGAGTTGTTTCTTCTCGATCAGACGCGCAAAGAACGCTTGGGTCAGGTCCTTGGCTTCCTCCGGATCGTGTCCGCATCGCCGCACGTAGGCATAAAGAGGATACCAGTATGTTCGGCAAAGACTTTCGAGAGCAGCTTCGGACTGCGACGAGGTGCCGTCGGCAGCGAGCAACACGACGCTCCAGTGGGTGGTAGCGAAGTATCCTGATGATCCAACAGGCGCATTTGCTGAAGGCGATTCCGACATAGCCGGGTTGTCGCCGTTAGTGCAACATACAGACGGAGAATGCGCAATTTGATACTGCGCGACCGACGCGGCTCGCATTCTGCCGATGGTTGAGCCGCGCTAGAAAAGTCGTGAGCACCAACGTGCGAATGAGTTCGTCAAGCGGGTCCTCGATGAGTTAAAGGGAATTTAAGTACCGTAAGGCGAAGGATAGAGGCGGGAGTCGGAATCGAACGGGATTTGTGGTTTCCACTACTCCGTCACTACCACCTCACCACCAGAGGCACGCTGCCTCATACCTAACGAACGCCAATAGAATCAGGCGTTTCGGTGTACTACACGAAGGGACATAAATAAAGGGACATAAATAAAGGGACGTAAGGTTATTGAAAGGGACGCAAGTAGCCAAGGATTTGTTGCGGTTGCTTCTGGAT
>JAKEEH010000109.1 GCA_022616725.1 Limisphaerales bacterium
GCGAGTGTCCCCTGGAGCAATTCATTTTCTCTCATAACAGTAGCCTAGCTGGCCTAGGGGATACACTGCCTGCCCGCATTGTCAAGGGCTGATCGGATCACTCTCCCGCCCGTTTGGTTAACTTGAGGATTCCAGATTGCGCAAGGCGTCACGCACCTGCGCGGCTTTTTCGTAGTCCTCCCGCCGCACAGCTTCGCTGAGGTCGTTTTCGAGTTGTTCGCGTTTGCTCAAAGGCCGCTTGCTGTTGATCTCCTCCAGCCAGTGTTGCAACGACTGGATTTCGGCGCTCTGTTCGACCAATTCCGGCCGGGATGCCGACTCATAGAACTCGCGCAGCGCGCCTACTCCGTTTTCAATTTCTTCGATGGCCGACGGGTAGTCCTCTGACATGAGCTTTTGCGTGGCCCGCGCCCGCGCCCGCAACATCAGCACCTGGGGACGAAATTGCTGCAGCGCCCAGCCCAATTCCTCCGACTCCGCATGCTCGGAAACGAACTCGAAAAGTTTCAGGTTGCGCTCGGTATCGCGCACGACTCCGGCGTAATCCTCGAGCTGCAGCAGGCAAATATAGCGATGATGATACTGCAGGGCTTCGAGCTGGAGTTTGGCGCATTCTTCGGGCTTGAGGCTGAACCCCTCGCTGCTTCCGTCGTGTTTGGCCTCGTATTGGGCCAGGCGCGCCACGTGGTAATCCAACAACGAAGGGTGCCCAAAGGGTCGCTTGCCGTCCGGTCGCCCCTGGGCGTTCATCTGGAGGATTCCCAGGTCCACCCGCAGTTGGATCTTTTCGACCCCATCCTTGCCGACGAATTTTCGCACCACCACCTGCCCGGGCTGGTATTCCCAGCTATTCAACAGGTGCGATATGTCGAAATTCATATGGTTCACTATGAACCTGTCGGCAAAGCAAGTCAACGGACCGCCAGCCCTACCGAAATGGTTTCGAGCCGTATCTTATCCTATCCCGTGCCAAATTTCCATTTTTTTCTCTGCCCATCCCGGCTGCCGCCGTAGCTTCTCATTGTGAGCGGCGTTGAACATTATTTCAAAGGTTGGGCCAAACCTGGCCCCGTCCCGCCCGGCGCGCTCGGTGAGGGACCGAAAGTCGAGGCTGGGGAAACTTTGGACGCCATCAGCGGTCACTTCCGAATCTTTCAGCTCCGGAAGGGACATCGGTTTTCCACCGACGACGTTTTGACCGCATGGTACGGAACGACATGGTGTCCATGTGCCCGCACCGTGCTCGATCTCGGAAGCGGGATCGGGGCCGTAGGAATGATTGCGGCATGGCGTCTTCCGGGCGCGCGGTTCCTTACGATCGAAGCCCAGGAAGAAAGTGTCGCGTTGGCGCGAAAGTCTGCCCGCTGGAACGGCCTGGAAGATCGCTACGAAATCCGCCAGGGCGATTTCCGCCAAACCGGCATCCTGCGCGAGGAAGATCGGTTCGATCTCATTCTGGCCAGTCCGCCCTACTTTCCTCCGGGCAGCGGCGTTGAAGGCGATCATCCTCAGAAAATCGCCTGCCGCTTTGAAATGCGCGGCAACATCGCCGATTACTGCGCGGTGGCTTCCAAACACCTCGAACGAGGCGGCTTTTTCGCGTGCGTGTTTCCGGTGACGCCTCCTGAACAGGAAGCGCGCGTGCGTGATGCCGCCCAGGAGGCCGGCCTCAGCGTTATCCGCCATCGGCCCGTCGTCCTTCGCGAAGGCGAACGCCAATTGATCGGCCTGTTCGGCATGATGAACGCTGCTGACCTCCCCGAAACGATGCGCTCGCAGACATGGACCGAGCCGCCGCTCGTCATCCGTCGCACCGATGGCAGCGTCCATCCCGAATACTCAGCGATTAAGCTATCGTTCGGTTTCCCGCCGTAAGTGTGCGCTGAAGTGACGCACTTTTGCCCTTGCGCCATAAGCAATGGGGTTGATTCTTTTGCGTGGCTGCTTAATGATCGAATAGGCCACGCTATGAGAATCGCTTTGATGCTGCTGCTGGTGGCGCCGTGTGCCTCCGCGCCTGACGTGTTCCACGTCCCGGTCGTTCAACGCGCTGGCGTCGATTACGTCAGCGCCTTCGCGCTTGAGCGCTCGGCTGGCATCGCGATCAAGACTCTTCCCGGCGATAAACGGCTGGTCGCCTGCGCGCAAGACCGCTGTGCTCCGATCACGAAGTTCATTCCGAGCCCGGACGGTCCGCTCGTGGACGCGCAAGCATTATCCGACGCCCTTGGCGCCACGGCGCGATTCACGACGGATCGCAAGATGGTTTCGTTTGACCTCACGGGATCGGATTTGGCCCCATCGAAGGCGGAGGTCGGCCGGTTGGCGCCCGATTTCAAGCTGGCAAGGCTCGATGGTCCTGCGATCAGGCTTTCGGACTTTCGTGGGAAACGCGTCCTTATCAATAGCTGGGCGAGCTGGTGAGGCTGCCGCAATGACCTGCCGGTCTGGCAGGAGTTTTATCGCAAACACTCCACGAACAATTTTGAACTGCTCTCGATCGCGGTGGATGTGCAGGGCGCCAAAGTCGTAAAGCCGTACACGGAGCAACACGGCGTAACGTTTCCCGTTGCAATCGATCCCGCCGATGTCTTTGGACGCGCATTCGACCTCAAGGCCATTCCCGTGAGTTTCTTGGTGGATGAGATCGGGATTATTCGGCTGCGCGGTGGCGGACCGAGCGCTGCTTTTCTGAAACAGGTTGAAACGATCCTCGGGGAACCGCTCGCTCAAGTGCGTGGTCAGGCGCCCAAACTGCCCGGCGTCAGTTCAAGAGCGGACCTGGAGGATGCCGTTCGGCGCGCGCCTGACGACTGGCAGCGGCGCGTCGCCCTCGCGGAAGCGTACGCAGCCAACGCTCAATTCGCCGAAGCAATTGAACAGTGCGAGGAAGCAGCTCAAGCACATCCCAAGGCTGCCGGCGTCCATTTCACCTGGGGCCAGCTTCTCTTGCAACGAGAAGAGAAAGAAGCCGCGCTCGCAAAGTTGAAGCAGGCGCGCGATTTGGATCCCGACAATTGGCGCATTCGCAAGCAGATCTGGGCTATCGAACACCCCGACAAGTTTTACACCGGCAGATCCCCCGATTTCTCCTGGCAAAAGGAAGAACTCAAGCGCGAGAAGTTGCAGTAACGCCTTGGCGCGCATCGGGAATCCGCGGTTCCAAAAACTTTCCGATTTCCGATTTCCTGCTCTAACGTTTCACCGAGCGTTGCTCGTAGGCGCCGATGTCATAGCCACGCCCCTGTGGGCGGGCAGCGCCTTCGCAATCGTACGCAACGGAATTCTCGTTCGTGCCGGCATCGATTGCAGGCGAGTCTTTACCGAGATGGAAATCGAAACGCTCGGCGTCCACGAAGAGCGGGTCCTGCTCCAGGTTCTCCGAGGCCAGGTAGCCAGCCGAGGATTTGCCAATAGAGGTTCGTCCCGGCGCAAAGAACAAATTGTGCCGGATTACGTGTCCGCCCCCGGCCGCGACGAAATCGATGCCCTGTAAGTCGCTCTGCCCAAGTGCGGTGGCGTTTTTGAAGAAAATATTGTTTTGAATGACGCAGTCTGTTGCGCCCTTTTGCCACACCACGATCCCGCTCCGGTTCTGCTGGAACGCGATCGTGTTGTGGCTGATCATCCAGCGGCGCGCGTCGGCGAACTCAGGACCTGCGTGATTTTCCGGCTTATAGGGATACCCTGCCACTTGGATCCCATAGGCTTTGTTTGAGTAGATCACATTATTCACGATTGTGAAGTCGGTCCCGGTGCAGTAGATACCGTGTTCCTTATTGCTCTTCTGGTTGTCGGCCTTAAAACCATTTTCTGCGATGATGTTCCCCTCGATGCGAACATCGTGTCCATTGCCCAGGATGCCTTGGTTCAAGTTGCCGTGCAGGTAATTGCCGCGAAGCACAATGTTGTGGGCGTTGTAGAATTTTATCCCATCCCAACCGTTTCGCACCTCGATTCCCTCGACCGTGATCCAGCCGATTGCCTTTTGCCAGCCCTTCTCGGACTGCAACTCGATTCGGCCGCGGCCTTCTCCGTCCAGGACTGGCCGCTCGCCTGGATAGTTTCTGAAAATGATTGGCTTGTCCGCCGCGCCGGAAAATCGCAACTGCACGTGACCTTTATATACGCCGGCCCGCACGAGCACAGTATCGCCTGCGCGCGCCACCGAGGCGGCCTTCTGCAGGGTGCGCAGCGGCTCGGTTTCGGAGCCGGAATGCTCGTCGCTCCCGTTGGTCGCGACATAATAATTCCGCGCGATGGCCGGAGCGATATGCCACAGGGCCAGTATCAAAGCGGTGGCCGCAACCAAACGTTTCAAAGGGCGACTCTGATTCATAAATCCTCTCGCAACAGGCAAAGACGCTCTGTGCGCATGCGAAATTCGATGGCACGGCATCAATATGTGCCTTGCTACCGCCGACCATTGCATTTGGGTGTTTTCGGAAGCCTCCGGTTGTGGTTTCTTAGCACGCCTCAGCAATGGCAGAGCAGGGCAAAACGTTATTTTATAAGCGGTCGCAGTTCGTGACGCATTTGCCGGTGGATTATCTGTACAGTCCGTCGCACGCCTGGATCGCGCGCGAGCCGGATGGGGAGCATTGGCGGGTGGGGCTCACCAAGTTCGCGACGCGGATGCTCGGGGAAATGGTGGATCACGGATTTGAGCTTGAGGCCGGCGCCCGCGTGGACGCGGGGCAGATCATCGGATGGGTGGAGGGGTTCAAGGCGATTTCGGATCTATACTGCATTGCGGCGGGCGAGTTTGCGGGGGGCAACGCGATGTTGCGGGAGAACGTTGGGTTGATCAGCAAGGATCCCTACGGAGCGGGTTGGCTGTATCGGGTGAAAGGAGCCGCGGCCGCGAGTTGCGTGGACGTGCAGGCGTACCGGGCCGTGCTGGATAAAACAATTGACAAGATTTTGGAGAAGCAAAAAGGCGAATGAATAATCCGCGACGCTATTGAGAAGCTGCCAGTCGCTGGCGCAGCGCGGTTTTAAGGATTTTGCCGGTGGCATTCCGAGGCAGAGCCGGCATGAACACCACTCGCTTCGGCACTTTGTAATCTGCCAGCTTCTCGCGCACGAAATGGAGCAGAGCCTTTTCGTCAACCTGCTTTCCTTCGGCGGCGGAGACGAAGGCCAGGGGGTGCTCGCCCTTTCGGGCGTCGGGGACGCCAATAACCGCGGCTTCCTTCACACCCGGGAACTGGTAAATAACCTCCTCAATTTCACGCGGGTAAACGTTGATGCCGTTGACGAGGAGCATGTCCTTCTTTCGGTCCGTGATGAAAAAGTAGCCGTCGGTGTCCTGGTGTCCGATGTCGCCGGTGAGAAGCCATTCGCCACGCAAGGCTTTGGCCGTTTCTTCGGGACGGTTCCAGTAGCCTTGCATCACATTGGGCCCGGCAACGCAGATCTCGCCGGTCTGCCCCGGCGGAAGCAGGCGACCTCCCTCATCCTGAACGGTGACTTTGACACCCGGGATCGGCACGCCGATCGAGCCGGCTTTCCAGGGTCCCTTGATGGGATTCATGCTCACCACCGGGCTCGCTTCGCTCAGGCCGTAGCCTTCGATCAGCGGGATGGGCATTTTTTCAGTGAATTCGCGCAGAATCTCGCCCGGCAACGGCGCGCCGCCGCTGATGCAGAGGCGCAGCGGAAAACCCGGGGGCACGGAGGCGTTCGCGAGCGTGCGAAAGAATTGCGGGATCGCCGGAAGGATCGTCGCGCGATGTTGAATGATCTCGTGCAGGATGTTCTTCGGGGGGTGCAGCGATTTGATCAGCACTAATGAGCCACCCACGATGGTCGGCAACAAGACGCAGACGGTCATCATGAAGCTGTGGAACATCGGTAAGAGCACCACAAAGCGGTCCGTGTCCACCGCGCTAAGAATGATGCGGCAGCTCTCGACGTTGCTGAGCAGGTTGCCGTGCGCCAGCATCGCGCCTTTCGGATGGCCGGTGGTGCCGGAGGTGTAAATGATCACGGCCAGATCATTCTCGCGGCGTTCAGCCCTAAGCGTGCCGGTTCCGGGAGCGAGGCCCGGAAAATCATCGACATTCCACGAGCGAATTCCGTGTCCGCCAACCCTGAGCTTGCCGACGGACTCGCTCATGGACGAGTCCGTGACGACGAGTTTGGCGTCGCAGTCCTGCAGGATGTAACTGACCTCATGGGGCTTGAGGAAGTTGTTGATCGGCACGACGACCGCGCCCGCGCCCAGGATTCCGTACAAAGCCGGGACAAATTCCGCGCAGTTTTTCAACCAGAGCGCGACACGGTCGCCCGGCTTGACGTCAAAGCTTTTCTCCAGGCAGTTGACAAGGCTCAGGGCGCTGGACAGCAAATCGGCGTAGGCGAACTGTTGCTCGCCCCAAAAGATCGCCGTCTGCCGCTCGTGCTTGCGCGCGGAAGCTTCGAAGGCGAAGGCCAGATTCATGCATCCAAAATAAGCGCAGGTGACAGGCCGGTAAAGCGATTTGCGCTGAACTCGGGCTCACATGGTCGCGTGCCCCCTGCTCTCGACACAGCCAATTAAATTTTCAAAGAACACTACCGATTGGGGTGTGCAATTCGAGGCACACAATTTTACCCCCTGGCAAAGTTATTTCAGCCATCGTAACGCTTGGTTATTGGATGCCAACCGGCGTATGCGGAGGACAGGAGCGTGCAAGCGGAAGTCACTGGCCCCGATCAACGCCCTCGAGTTGGAGTTTTGTTTGCACCGAGGCTCCGCCCGCAGTCGGGGGTCAGAAGCGGCTCGAAAATTGCTAAGGCGAACCGGGTGTTTTTGGTGAAAAGACTGAACGTCCTATGTACTCAGCAGCCATTTCGGGCTGCTGGAATGATGGGCTTACTCCCATTCGACAGTTTGCATCAGGGAAGCTCAGGACGGTTCACTACATGCCGGCTCCCAGGAATGCCGCTTTGGAGCTGATGCTATGAGTGATCACCCCATAGTTCAGCAGTCTGAAAGGATATAAAGGAGTCACGTGAACTTGCTCGACATCTGGTATGCGCTGCTGCTTGCAGGAGTGTTTTGGGCTTTCTGGAAGGCGTCGTTCTGCTAGTGAAGCGCCGTGAGCCAGTCGGCGGGACCCCAACTACAGTAGTAATGGCCGCGCGAGGTGTGGCGCTCGCCTGGCCCCTAACGGGGTTGACCGCCACGTTGCCAGAGTTGCGAGTAGGCGGAGCATTCCACTGAAAACAGCAAGAAGCCAATACACATAAGGGGCATGCGCTATTTTCGGCGACGAACTTCCTGAAAACTGCATTTCGTCAAGGGGATATTGAGAAATCGGCCACCCTGGCGAACTCGGTATTCCCCAAAGTGGGCAGGCGGCTCAAGTGGCTCGTGCCGCTCCGCTGGAGCCTGGGCGTTTCCTTACGCAGGTATACATTGCGCTCCTACGGAGCTGCGACTGGCTTGGGCAGCCATGTCGTTGGAGTTGGGGCCGTCCATCGGGCGCCAGAAGTTGTCTCATCCGCGAGCGTGGTTTAATTGTTGTCTTGCTTGTGGAATATTTGAATCGGTTGGCGGCCATGTGTCTGGCGTCAACTCAGCCGTAACCTGGATCGCCGTAAGTCGCCGCCGCAACCGGAGGCATCGCCATGCTGGACGTGAGAAGGCTTCGCGGCGAGAATACGAAGAACAAAAGGAAAGACAGCAACACACGATAGAAGGAGACAAGAGCTATGACGAAACACAAGACCGGGACACGTGAAGAGTGGCTCGCAGCGCGGATCGAGCTGCTCAAGGCGGAGAAGGAGTTAACGCGGCGCAGCGACGAGCTGGCGCGGCGGCGGCAGGAGCTGCCGTGGGTTCGGATTGATAAGAAGTACCGATTCGAGACCGACGAGGGGAACGCCTCGCTGGCGGACCTCTTTCGAGGGCGCTCGCAACTCCTCGTTTACCACTTCATGTTCGGGCCCGAGTACAAGGCAGGGTGTCCGGCCTGCTCGTCAATTGCCGACGGCTTCAACGGGCTCGTCGTGCACCTGGCCAACCATGACGTGATGCTCTGGGCGGTCTCCCGGGCTCCGCTCGCGAAGCTGCAGGCGTACAAGCGGCGGATGGGCTGGAGCTTCCCGTGGGCATCGTCTTTCGGGAGCGACTTCAACTACGACTTCAACACTTCCGTCACAGAGGAGCAGCAGCGTGCGGGCCTCGTCGAGTACAACTTCCGTACCGAGGACGTCAGGCCCCGCCTGGAGGCCGGGAAGGAGGGGCCACTCGCCGAGTTCGCGGCGGGCGCCGGTACGGACTGGGCGACGTTCACGCGGGAACAGCCCGGGATGAGCGCGTTCGCCCTCGAGGACGGGGTCGTTTACCACACCTACTCGGCCTACGCGCGCGGGGTGGATGGGCTCTGGGGCATGTACCAGTGGCTCGACCGGGCGCCACGAGGGCGTAACGAGACGGGGATCTGGTTTCGCCGCCACGACGAGTACGACAAGCGCTGAGCGATTTTCGCCGGGAGATGCTGCAATCAATCCCGAAGGGATTGTAATCGTTCAGCCCAGGGTTGCGAGGAACGAGCGAGCCCTCCGGACCTGGGCTTTTCCGACTTGATTCAGTCAAACCGACCAATGAAGCGGCGTTGGAGTTGGCGAGCCGCAGTGGCGATCGCCGGGTCATCGCTTTGCGCGAGTTTCGAAATCACAGCTATGGCTTCCTGGCTCGGAACGAAAGGTTTGTTCTGCTGAGCGTCTAGAAGTCCATGCAAGCCGGCGAGCAAAGCCTGGCCCTCACTCACTTTGCCGAGGTCGAGAATGGAACGGCTAAGAAGCGCCTCATCGCCCATTTCGTAAGTCCGGCGCGTGATTCTTCGGAGCAGATTCGCAGAAAATGGCCACTGTTTCTTTGCGCCGTCGCCGTGGTA
>JAKEEH010000540.1 GCA_022616725.1 Limisphaerales bacterium
GCGCAAGGATGATTGATACTTCGTTGAAACCGCTAGACTGGTTCGATCCGTGGTCGTCGTGGTACCCACGGACTTGACGCCGGTCCAATGCACCTGTCCGGCCGTTCAGATCTGGAAGTCGCCGCGATGCGTCAGCCGGTCGGCCTTGTTCATGATCTTCATCGTCAGGCCCTCGAAGACGACAAGCGAATTGGGCGGCACACTCGTGGTGAGAAAAACGTTGCCGCCAATGGTACTGCCCGCGCCAATGGTGGTCTCGCCGCCGAGAATGGTCGCGCCGGGATAGATCGTGACGTCGTCTTCGATCGTGGGGTGGCGTTTGCGCCCGCGGAGTTGCTCGACGTCGGAGGTGGATTTCGCGCCGAGCGTGACGCCGTGATAAATCTTAACGTGGCGGCCGATTTCGCACGTTTCGCCCACAACGGTCCCGGTGCAATGGTCAACGAAAAAGTGTGAGCCAATGCGCGCGCCCGGGTGCAAGTCCATGCCGGTGCGGCTGTGGGCCCATTCGGTCATGATGCGCGGAATCAGGGCGACGTGTTTGAGATAAAGCTGATGCGCGAGCCGCTGGACGGCGATGGTTTCGACGAACGGATAGGCGACGATAATTTCTTCGTGGCTCAAGGCGGCGGGATCTCCGTTGTAGGCTGCTTCGACGTCGGTCTTGAGCAATTCGCGGACGGTCGGAAGGTTGCCAAGAAACTCGGTCGCGAGGTCGCGCGCCACGGCGCGCAATTTGCGTTTGTCCAGGCCTTCTGGAGTGGAGTATTCGAGACTCTTCGCAATTTCATCTTCGAGCCGCGCAAAGACCGAGTCCATGAGCGACACGACTTCGACCTTCAATTCGGAGGAATGGATGGTGCGCTCGTCGAAAAAGCCCGGAAACAGGAGTCGCAGCAGATCAACCGTAATCGACGCAATAGCCGTCTTCGATGGCAGGTTTTTACCGTCGAGATGATTAATGCCGCCCACGCGCGCGTACGAAACGATCAGTTGCTCGGTAAGCTGCGTCACCGAAGTGTTCACAGATTGATTATCGGCAAATGCCGGACAAAGGCAAGGCGAACGCGGGCGTTCTCGCCCACGGCGCATTTGGTGGCTAAAAACCTGCTGCGCAGCAGTTTGCCCGCGCGGCTCAAAGTTTTGTTATTGAGATCAGCCGCCACGTGGCGTAAACACGAACAAAAACCCAGGAGCATATATGGCGACGATGCACGAAATTGATTACAAGATTTTTGGCGACGACATGCAGTTTGTCGAAGTCGAGCTCGATCCGCAGGAGGCTGCCCTCGCCGAAGCTGGCGGCATGATGTACATGGACGATGGGATCGAGATGGAAACCATCTTTGGCGATGGATCTCAGCAAACCAGCGGTTTCCTCGGCGCTCTGATGGGCGCGGGCAAACGCCTGCTCACCGGCGAATCGCTCTTCATGACCGTGTTCCAGAATCGCGGTGTCGGCAAAAAGCGAGTAGCTTTCGGGGCGCCTTATCCGGGCAAGATCATCCCGATCAACCTGGGGGAATATGGTGGAGAACTAATCTGTCAAAAGGATGCCTTTCTGTGCGCCGCCAAAGGGGTGAGCGTGGGCATCGCCTTCAATCGCAAGATCGGTGTGGGCCTCTTCGGCGGTGAAGGCTTCATCATGCAGCGGCTGCAGGGTGATGGCCTCGCGTTTATTCACGCGGGCGGCACAATCCACTGGCGGGACCTGGCGCCGGGCGAATTGGTGCGCGTCGATACCGGATGCGTGGTTGCGTTTCAGCCAACCGTTAATTTCGACATTCAATATGTCGGTAAAATCAAATCCGCCTTATTCGGCGGTGAAGGCCTGTTCTTTGCGACGCTGCGCGGGCCGGGGCGCATCTATCTGCAGAGCCTGCCGTTGAGCCGGCTGGCAGATCGCATCGTCAGGGCATCACCTGCCGGTGGCAGCAGGCGCGAGGAAGGTTCGATCCTCGGCGGCCTGGGGAATCTGTTGGACGGAGATTAGACCGGGCGAAGTGCTGGCTACCGCAGCCGCAGCGTGCGAGAAGGATTAAGGTTTTCTCAACCGATAGAGCTTTAGGCTGCCGGTCATCCCGTTGGTGACGGTGAATTGTCCATTTACAACTACCGGCGAAGGCTCCGCGTTGGTCCAATTGGGAGTTGTCGGCGTGGTTGACCATTGCAGTGCAAATCCAGATGAATTCGTTGTCCACGTCAACACGATGTTAGTCCCCAGCTTCGTTCCGCTCAGCAGCGGTTCGAGCGTGGCCGAGGGAATGACACTCAGGATTTCAGGGGCATACAGGTAGCGAGTCCTCCCTCCACCTGTGATTTCTGCGTACAGCGCGTAGTTGCCCAACGGTGCATTTGTGGGGTTCAAGCCCAGATTGAGCGTCTGATTGTTCACGAACGATGCCTCGGTGCCCGGCACAGCGATTTGTTGGAGCAGCCGCCTGTTCCCATTTAAAGGGTTGAAATCCTCGTCAAGGTAGAAACTGATGCCTGCAGTGCTCGTGCCTGGCCGCGCCCACTGGTAGTAATACTTCACTGAGATGTTGGTTCCCTGCGGCGCCTGATTTGTGCTGACAAGGTTGAGCCTGATCAGATTTGGCCAGTCCCCGTTGTTGGAGGGCAGGGAAGTCCGATTTGCATTTTGGCCCACCCCGAGGTCCCACGTTTGGTTGTAGCCATCGCGAATGGCAGGATAACCTGTGCCAAGAGGCCGGTCAGGGCTCGTGCGATTCCCTCCTCCAATCAGGCTCCAGCTGAACCCGGTGTTCGATCCCCGGTTCTCATAGGGGACGTACCAACTGCCAAATTCGGAGTCGGTTATCTGCGCCTCGGTGTCGTCGGCTGGGTTTCGCTGATCCACTGTTCCGTGGTACCAGAGGTGGACATCAGAGTGCGACGAACTGTAACCGCTCGGAAGGTTGTAAAGTTCGCGTACGTATGCACCCGAAACGGCCAACCCATAAGCAAAGAAGTCCAGGTCCTGCCAGTAATTGTCGTGGAACAGCACGTTCTGATAGGTACGCGCCGGAGCGTCCACTGCAGAATAAAGAAGATCATCCAGCGGAAATGCAGGGTCGTTAAGCGGATGCGGGTCCAGCGTCGTCAGGTGATCGACCCACAAGCCATTCGTGCCCAACCGCAGGCTGACTTCGGATATGAGCGATCCTCCGCGGCTATGGCCGACGAGGTGAAGCGGGAGTTCGCATAAGGCGCGACCGCCCAGTTCTGAAATAAAATTGGTGCTCTGCAAAGCAGAGGCAACGGGGCCAGCCACCTCGTAAGTATCGTACGAGTCGCCATCAGCCAGCGGCCCCCAATCGAGAGCCACGATAATTTCGCCCGAGTCGGTTGAAATTGGCTGGCTGCCTGCGATGCGGGTCCAGGTGAGTTGATAGGAACCTCCCACAGGAACGAAATACAGCTTGTAGCACGTGTGAGCGGATCCTGGAAAGGCGGGGTAATTGGGAATCTGACTGGCCATTCCCGTTACCCAGCCGTCGGCGTTTCCGTTCAAACCGTGCGTGATGATCGTGACTCCTGCTCCACGTGTCTTCGGCGCTACCCATACGACGAGCCAGCCCGTGAACCCCAGAATCATTGCACGCCTGAGTTTCGTAATCATCCGGGGACAATTAGGAAGCAGTTTCGAGGACGTCCTTGAGCGCGGCGAGGCAGCGGGCATTTTCGGCTGGAGTGCCGATGGAGATGCGAATGAATTCGGGCAAGCCGTAGCCAGCCATGGGGCGCGTGATCACACCCTGTTTCTGGAGGGCGTCGAAAACGCCGTGGCCGTCTCCCACTTTGACGAGGACAAAATTTGCCGCCGACGGCAGAAACCGGAGTTTGAGTTCGCGCAAGCCTTGTTCGAGGAAGCGCATGCCGCCAAAGTTGTTGGCGCGGGTCCGCGCCACGTGTTCGTTGTCGTCGAGAGCGGCAATGGCGCCCGCCTGAACCAGGGAATTGATGTTAAACGGCTGGCGGACTTTTTCGAGGGAAGCGATCAGTTCGGGGTGTCCCATTCCATAACCCAGCCGCAGGCCAGCAAGGCCGTAGATTTTTGAGAAGGTCCGCATCAGCAGCAGGTTCGGTTTGATTTCGCGCTCGATGAAGGGCAGCAGGTCAACCGGGTCGTCGAGAAATTCGATGTACGCTTCATCCATGACCAGCAGGACGTGCGGTGGCGTCTCGTTCAACAGAGTCACGATGTCTTCGCGGCGCGCGAGACTGCCGGTCGGGTTGTTGGGATTAGCCACAAAGAGCACGCGCGTTTGCGGCGTAATGGCGGCGAGCATCGCCGGCAGGTCATGGCCGTATTCGACGGCGGGCACGGTGACAAGGTTCGCCCCGAAAAGACGGGTGATAAGAGGGTAAACGGCAAAACAATATTGGGAAACAATCACGTCAACCCCGCGCGTCATGAGCGCATGACCGACAAACTCGATGATTTCGTTTGACCCATTGCCGAGGGTCAGATGACGCGGTTCGAGCCCGAGTTTCTCGGCCAACTTGCGCTTGAGATAAAAGGCGTTGCCATCGGGGTAAAGGTGCAACTGTTGCAGCGCCTTTTCCATGGCCGCCACTGCCATAGGCGACGGTCCAAGGGGATTCTCATTTGAGGCGAGCTTGATGATGTCATTTGCATCGATCCCCAGTTCGCGCGCGACTTCCTCGATGGGACGGCCGGGCTGATAGACGGGCACATCGCGCAAAGAGGGATTCAATTGCAGAGCGTGATCGGTCTTCATCTGGCGTGAATTTCTCGAGTCAGATGTGCATGAAAGAAGATGACGCGAAAATCTACTTGATCAGTTCTTCGGCAATTTGCACTGCATTGAGCGCGGCGCCTTTGAGCAATTGATCGCCGGAAACCCAGAAGCAGAGACCGTTGTCCAGCGCGCAGTCCTTGCGAATCCGGCCCACCTGGCAGTTGTATTTCTCGGCGGCATAGAGGGGCAGTGGATATTCCTTCTTCTCCGGATTATCAACGACATCAAGCCCCGGCGCTTTCAGAAGTACTTTGCGCGCAGTTTCCACCGTAACCGGCTTTTCGAACTCGGCGCTGACTGCGACCGAGTGCGCGCGATAGACGGGTACGCGCACGCAGGTGACGCTGGCGCGGAAAGTCGGGTGGTGCATGATCTTGCGGCCCTCGTTCTCCATCTTCATCTCTTCTTTGGTGTAGCCCGAAGGCAGGAATGAATCGACGTGGGGCAACACGTTGAAAGCAATCTGGTGCGGGTAAACTTCTTTCGTGACCGGTTTGCCTTCGACGATCTGGCTGACCTGTCGTTCCAGTTCCTCGATCGCTTTGGCGCCCGTGCCCGACACGGCTTGGTAACTTGAGGCAAAAATGCGGCGCACCGTGAATGCCTGGTGCAGCGGATAGACGGCCATCAGCGTAACCGCCGTCGTGCAGTTCGGATTGGCGATGATGCCCTTGTGCTGGCGCACGTCCGCGGCGTTGATCTCCGGGATCACCAGCGGCACTGAATCGTCCATGCGAAAGGCGCTCGAATTATCGATGACAACGCATCCGCCTTTGGCGGCAATGGGCGCGAATTCTTTCGATATCGCACCGCCGGCGCTGAACAGCGCGATGTCAACACCGTTAAAGGAGTCCTTCGCCAGTTCCGCGACCTTTATGTCCTGCCTGCGGAACTTCAGCGTTTTGCCAACCGAACGGGCTGAGGCGAGCAGAGTGAGCTTGCCTAGGGGAAAGTTCCTTTTCTCCAGCGTTTTGATCATCTCAACGCCGACGGCGCCCGTCGCGCCCGCGACGGCCACGTGTGGACTGTTACGATTCATATCGGGCCACACAGTATATCAACGACTAATGACGAATGTCCAATGACAAAGGAACTGGCCGGTGTTGTCATAGCTCCGCTGTGGTGGCACGGGGTTCAGGGGCAAGCACGTTGTCAGCAGTATCCTCGTGGCGAGACGCAATGATTGCGAACACGATTGCGACCAGGGCCATGAGGCCGGCGTAGAAATAGAACTCGGCGGCGCCGGTGGCGTGAACAAAGCGGCTGTTAATATTGGTGATCGCAGCGACAAGGAAGTGTCCCCCCGCGATGGTCATCAGCCAAATGCTCATGATCGTACTTTTCATCGAGGTTGGCGCCTGGCTGAAAGCGAATTCCAAAGCAGTCGCCGAAACCATCACTTCACCGGCTTCGAGAATGGCGTAGGTCAATATTTGCCAGGCGATGCTCAGCGAAGCACCGTCCTGGATCTTGCTTTGGACGAGGCCGCAGACAACAAAAGAAATCGCTGCCAGCACCATCCCGAAACCCATTCGCCGCAGGGCCGTCGGGCGCAAACCGAGTCGCTCCACGAACGGATAGATGAGGAGGGTCAACACCGGGACCCAGAAGAGCACGAACGCGGCGCCGGCGGATTGCATTCGTTCAGCATCGACCTTAAAACCGAGCGCGTGAAAAGGAGTCATTCGCGTGGCTTGTATGACCCAGGTGGTGTGCACCTGGTTGAAGAGCGCCCAAAAGACCGGGACAGTTATAAAGATCAGGACGATCCGCCCGACAGCTTTCGCTGCGGCAAACTCTTCAGAACGATAAGCGGTCGCTTGACCTCGCCCGGTCAGCAGATGCCACGCCGGCGCCAGAAAGCGTACGCGACCCTCGTTGCGGGCGGGCGGGGGCCTGACATAGCGATGGCGACCCGCCCAAAAGATCAGCGTTGCCAGGCCCATGAAGATCCCTGGCACGCCAAAGGCCCAACTGTAACCGGCATGGTCTCGGACCCAGGGAATGAGTGCGAAGCCAAAGAACGCGCCGATGTTTATCGACCAGTAAAACAATCCATAGACGCGCGTGAGTTGTTCCTCGCTGGGCGTTGTAAACTGATCGCCAACGAACGCGGAGACACACGGTTTGATCCCGCCGGCGCCCATGGCGATCAACGCCAGCCCGGCGAAAACACCGATGATATTCCCCTCGAAGAGCGCCAACGCGGCATGGCCGAGGCAGTAGAACAGCGAAAGCCAAAGGATCGTCCAGTAGCGGCCAAGCCAGCGGTCCGCCAGCCAACCTCCAAACAGCGGGAGGAAATAGACCGCTGTCGCAAAAAGGTGCACGACTTGTTTGCCGCCGTCGTCGCCCATCCCCACGATGCGGCTGAGATAAAGCGTGAGGATGGAAAGCATCCCATAATAGCTGAAGCGCTCGCACGCTTCCATGCTGACAATGAAGCGGATCTGGCGTGGCATCTTTAGACCGCTTTCATTGTGCTCCTCTCTGCTGAGAGAAGATTTTGCCGAAAAAGATCTTTCGCCCGCTGAAACCGTTGAACCTCATGCGGGCGGCGCAAAGCGCCAGAGGACAGGCGCACTGCATGACGCAAGCGAATTAATGCAGGCCGTTGACGGTTCCGCCAGGTCATGCAGTGCGCCTGTCCTCTGGCGCTTTGTCAGCCTCGTTGTGGCAACAACCGAATGAGTTTTGTGATTCACGGACAGTGGCAAAATCGGGTCGCTTCTTCAGCCCTTTCGTTTCGGAACTTTGGGCCGATTGGCAATAGCGTCGCGGATGATCTTTAGAATCTGGTTGCGCTCAGTCCCGGCCAACGGCAGCCGCGGCGCCCGCACCCACTCCGCTCCGAGTCCGCACTCCTGGATCGCCAGTTTAATGTACTGGACGAACTTAGGGTGGACATCGAGGTGCAACAGGGGCGTAAACCAGCGGTAGAGTTCGCGGGCTTTGTCCCATTCGCCCCGGCGGGTGAGGTCCCAGAAATACTGGTTCTCTCTCGGGAACGCGAGCCCGACACCCGCGACCCAGCCGTCGATGCCGAGAATCGAAGCCTCCAACACCAGATCGTCCACGCCGACGAACATCGCATAGCGATCGCCGACGGCATTGTATATATCCGTAATGCGGCGCGTGTTCCCCGAGCTTTCTTTGAGGGCGACGAAATTCTTCTCGGTGGCCAACTCCGCGAACATTTCCGGCGTAATGTCGTTGCCGTAGCTGATCGGGTTGTTATAGATCATGATCGGCAAACCGGTCGCCCCGGCCACGGCGCGAAAGAAAGCCATGGTCTCGCGCGGATCGGGTGATCGATAAACCATCGGCGGCATGAGCATAAATCCATTGACGCCGATGCTCTCGCAATGCCGCACGTAGGCGCACGCCCCGGCCGTGCTCGTTTCGGCCACGCCGCTCAAGACCGGAACGCGGCCGGCCGCGACGTTCACCGCCATTTCGATCACACGCGACTTTTCGCTCGCATCCAGCGATTGATTCTCGCCCAGCGAGCCAAGCATAATCAATCCGCTCACGCCCGATTCGATCAGCGCCTCGACGTGGCGAGCTGTGGCTTCCAGATCCAGCGCGCCGCCCTGTTTCATTTGCGTGGTCATTGCGGGGAACACCCCGGCCCAGTCTTTCGGTTTTGTAGCATTCATTGGTTGGAAGGCATTTTGCGGGTGCGGAGCGGTTTGTCTTGCGAAAAATGCAAGTGTTTTGAGCGCGAAATTCCGCTTCCACGAAAATTCGGGCTTATGCAGGGCATTAACGGGCCCGAATTCGTGAAAAATTTCACAAAGTTGCTTGCATCCTTTCTTGCTCAAGGCTAAACATGCTTTGCCGGTTAACAGAATAACTAATTTAAGTCGAGAGTAGGATTCGAAAAGTTAATGGCGCTAATACTGAAAAAACGGTTGACGCTTGTGGTTCATCCGCAAGAATCCGCAGTTTTGAAACGCCCGATGGCAACCAGGCTCGGAATGGCGAAGCTCGAATTCCGAAACTCGAAACAAACCCGAACGACGAAGACCGAGAGCCGATCTCCGAATCCGCGCGTCGGATTTCGATCTTCGCGCTTCGGATTTCCCTAGGCGATGGCCAACATCTTTCCAAGATGGAGTAACCGTCTGCCATTGCTGGTGATTATTGGCCTGTTTTTGGTGGGCACCGCCGCTATCGCCGGCATCTGGTATTACTTCACCCCGAAATACACCCGCGTCGGCTACCAACCGGTCCAACCGGTCCCGTTTTCCCATGCCGTGCATGTCGATCAGATCGGGCTCGATTGCCGCTACTGCCACAGTGCCGTCGAGAAGAGTTGGTATTCCAATATCCCGACGGCCTCGACCTGCATGAACTGCCATAATCAGGTGCTCAAAGACGACCCCCGCCTGGCCGCCATACGTGAAAGCGCCGCCACCGGCATACCCGTTCCCTGGGTGCAGGTTCATAAGGTTCCCGATTACGTCTATTTCAACCATTCCGTTCACGTTAATCGAGGCATCAGTTGCGTCCATTGCCATGGCGAGATCAATAAGATGGACGAGGTCTATCACGCCAAACCGCTGAGCATGACCTTCTGCCTGGATTGCCATCGTAATCCCGCGCCGAATCTGCGGCCGCCGGAGAAAGTGACTGACTTGGCCTGGAACCCGCACCAGCACTTGCCGAAAGATTGGGGCGAGAAGGCCAAGAAGGACTGGAAGGTCAACGCATCACAGAATTGTTCGGCCTGTCATCGATGAAAACAATCCCTCCACCCTGTCCTGAACCGGAGAGCGGCCAGCGCTACTGGCGCAGCCTGGACGATCTGGCGGAGACGCCGGAATTCCGGCGATGGGTGGAGCGGGAATTTCCGGCGGGCGCCAGCGAGTTTACAGATCCGATTGGGCGGCGGCACTTCATGAAGATCATGTCCGCCTCGTTTTTGCTGGCTGGATTGGGTTTGACAGGTTGCCGCAGGCCGGAAGAAAAGATCCTCCCTTTCGGCAAGCAACCCGAAGGGTACATCCATGGTGTGCCGCAGTTTTATGCCACAGCAATGCCGACACGCGCCACCGCACTGCCTCTGCTCGTCAAGTCTCACGACGGCCGGCCCACAAAGATCGAGGGCAATCCCGATCACCCTGACAGCAATGGCGCGACCGACACGTTTGCCCAGGCATCGATTCTGAGCCTTTACGATCCGGACAGAGCCAGGGAGTTCCGCAAGAATGGCAATACAGTATCGCGCGAAGAAGCGCTGGATTTCCTCGGGCAGGCCGGAAGGAGCGCGGGACAGGGACAGGGCTTGTGTTTTCTGCTGGAGCAGAGCAGTTCCCCTTCGCGCCAGCGCTTGCAGGAGGCGATTGCGCGGAAGTTTGCCCAGGCGCGCTGGTTTGTATTCGAGCCGGTGGATTTGCAGTTTGGCGCGGTCACGGCCGCATCGGCCAGCGGCAAGCCGCTGGTGCCCTATTACAAAATGGACCAGGCGAAAAGAATTCTTGCGCTGGATTGCGATTTCATTGGCGAGGAAGAGGACACTTATCGCCATTGCCGAAATTATGCTAAAGGCCGGCGCATTCAGAATCCTGCCGATGCGGCCGCACTAAACCGGCTTTACGCCGTCGAAGGCTTGATGACCTTGACCGGGATGCAAGCCGATCATCGGCTGCGGGTGCCGACCAGCAGTGTGATCGCGGTTGCGGCCGCCGTGGCCGCGCAAATCGCGCCGGACAACGCCGCCGTGAAAGGCGTTGCCGAGAAATACCCGCTTCCGCAATCCGTCAAGCCCGAATGGATTACTGAATGCGCAAAAGACCTCGCCGAAAACAAAGGCGCATCGCTGGTGCTGGCGGGCTACCGGCAACCGCCGGCGGTGCATGCGCTCGCAGCGGCGATGAACACCGCGCTTGGCAACAACGGCAAGACCGTGGTGTATCGCGAAGGCACTCCACAACTTGGCAAGTTGGGCGATTTAGTTAGTCTGCTGAACGGCGGCTCCGTGAACACCTTGGTCATCCTGGGCGGCAATCCGGTTTACACCGCGCCGGCGGACTTCAACTGGGCCGAAGCGCAGACCAAAGCAAAAACGGTGATTCGTCTGGGTTATTATGAAGACGAGACCTTCCCGTTGTGCACTTGGCACTATCCGCAGGCGCATTATCTCGAATCCTGGGGTGACGCGCGCACGAGCGACGGCACGCTCGTTCCCATCCAGCCGTTGATTGCGCCGTTGTTCAACGGCATCACGGAATTGGAAATGTTGGCGCGCCTGGGCGGTCTTGAGGTCACGGTGCCGCACGACATCGTTCGCGAAACATTTAAGAGTTTCGCCTCCCGAGGCAACTTCGAGGAGACGTGGAAGAAATTCCTGCACGACGGATTTCTGCCGAACACCAACTACAAGACCGCGGAATTGACCGCGGGGAATCTGACGGCCATTCTCAATGCGGCGCCGGCGCCTTCCACACCCAGCCGTGACAATCTGGAGGTCGTCTTTCATCGCGATTACAAGCTGGATGACGGGCGTTGGAGCAACAATGGCTGGCTGCAGGAACTACCGGACCCGATCTCCAAGACGGTGTGGGATGGAATGGTCCTGATCAGCCGCAAGACTGCGGAAGAGTTCGGCGTCGGCAACCGGAAGGAACTCGGGATTGGCAACGGCGATGAGTCGGTTGAGGTCGTGGAAATTGATCTGGGCGGCAGGAAAATCCGCGGGCCAGTCTGGGTGCAGCCAGGATTGGCCGATTACACGGTGGCGCTGTCGCTGGGCTATGGGCGGCGCAGAAATGAAAAAGGCGGGGCGGGGCGCGTGGCTCACGACGTTGGCTTATACAATGCCTATGCGCTAAGGACGTCCGCCGCCGAGCATTTTGCGTCTGGGGCGAAGCTGCGCAGGACCGGGCAGAAATACGACATCGCCTGCACGCAGGAACATGGCTCGATGGAGGGGCGGCCTGTTGTGCGTGAAGCGAACGCGGAGCAATTCCAGAAATTCCCTAACTTCGCGAAAAACATGGATTTAGAGGCGCCGTCTCACGCCGCGCATATTCCGCCTGACGAAAGCGGCCGCCCCAGGATGATTTACGAGCATCCGTACCACGGTTATGAGCGGCGCGGCAGCCAGGTGGGAGTCGATCTCACGCAGCAGCTCTTTAAGAGCGACGTGCATCAATGGGGCATGTCAATCGACTTGAGCACCTGCGTCGGGTGTACTGCGTGCGTGCTGGCGTGCCAGGCGGAGAACAACGTGCCGATCGTCGGCAAGGACCAGGTGCGCCGCAATCGCGAGATGCACTGGTTGCGCATCGACCGCTACTGGAGTGGCGCTTCGGACCGCGCGCGCAGGGACAAGAAGGAATTGATCGATGATCCGCAGGCGGTAACGCAACCGATGTTGTGCCAGCACTGTGAGAATGCCCCGTGCGAAAGCGTTTGCCCCGTGAACGCGACCGTCCACGACGAGGAGGGGCTGAACGTGATGGCCTATAACCGTTGCGTGGGCACCCGCTACTGCAGCAACAACTGCCCGTACAAAGTCCGGCGCTTTAATTTCTTTGACTACAACAAACACCCGCTGAACTCCGATCTTTACAACAGCCCGCTGACGAGTTCTGCGAAGGGCCGCTGGAACCTGCTCAACTGGCTCAGGGAGCCCTCGCTCCATCACACCGTCGCGGAAGACCAGTGGGACATTCTCCAGTTGGCGAAAAATCCGGACGTTTCGGTGCGCATGCGCGGCGTGATGGAGAAATGCACCTGGTGCGTGCAACGCATCGAGGGCGCAAAAATCGCCCAGAAGGTCAAAGCCGGGGCCTCCGGCGCGGTGGCGGTGCCCGAAGGCACGATCAAGACAGCATGTCAACAGGCTTGCCCCACCGAGGCGATCGTGTTCGGCAATCTGCTGGATCCAAACAGCAAGGTCTCGAAACTCAAGAAATTGCATCACGATTACACAGTCCTCGGCTTCCTCGATACGCGAACGCGGCTCACCTATCTGGCGCGAATTCGCAATCCGAACCCGAAGATGCCTGATTTTCATGACATGCCGCTCAATATCAAAGAGTACACCGATCCGCAGGAGGGCGCCCCGTTCAAAGAGCATCATGACGCGACCCATACGCACGCGGAAACCAGGAAAGGAGCGGCGCACTAATGGCTGAGCAACTCGTCAGATCGGTGCCCGTCATTCCGCATACGCCTGCGGAACTGGAGCGGCAACCCCTGATCCTCAATCAGCGGCCCTTCGGCTGGCTTTCCGACCACATAGCGGGTGTTGCCGAAGGCAAGACGCCGCGGTGGTGGTGGATCGCCTTCGTGCCCAGTTTCGTCATCATGGTGGTCTGCTTGTCCTGCGTCACCTACTTGATTTCGACCGGCGTCGGCGTATGGGGGCTGATGATTCCTGTCGGCTGGGCATGGGACATCACCAACTTCGTCTTTTGGATCGGTATCGGCCACGCCGGAACGCTCATTTCGGCCATTCTCTTTCTGCTCCGGCAACGCTGGCGCACATCCATTAACCGCGCCGCGGAAGCGATGACCATCTTCGCGGTCATTTGCGCCGGGTTGTTCCCGCTCATTCATATCGGGCGTGTCTGGCTCGGCTGGTGGCTGCTGCCGTTGCCCAATGCGAACTCGATTTGGCCACAGTTTCGCTCGCCGTTGCTGTGGGACGTGTTCGCGGTCTCGACCTACTTCACCGTATCGTTGCTGTTTTGGTACATGGGCCTGATCCCGGACCTGGCGACGATGCGCGATCGCGCGACGACGAAGATTCGTCAATTTCTTTATGGCTTGTTCGCGCTCGGATGGACCGGCTCAAACCGCCATTGGAGCAATTACGAGAAAGCTTACCTGTTGCTGGCCGGTCTTTCGACGCCGCTGGTGCTCTCCGTGCACAGTATCGTGTCGTTCGACTTCGCCGTTTCGCAGGTGCCCGGCTGGCATACCACCATCTTCCCGCCTTATTTCGTCGCCGGCGCGATCTTCTCCGGATTCGGCATGGTGTTGAGCCTCATGATTCCGCTGCGCTCCTGGGCACACCTTGAGGAAATTGTCACCATTCGGCATATCGAATTGATGTGCAAAGTGGTCATGGCCACGGGTTCGATTGTCGGCTACGCCTACGCCATGGAGTTCTTCATCGCCTGGTATAGCGGGAATCCGTACGAGCTGTATGCGTTCAAGAATCGCGCCTTTGGACCATATGCATGGGCCTACTGGATTATGGTCGGGTGCAACGTCATCAGTCCTCAAATCTTTTGGTGGAAATGGGCTCGGACGAACCCGTGGTTCGTATTCATCATCTCCATCTTTGTTAACATCGGCATGTGGTTCGAGCGCTTCGTGATCATTGTCACATCACTCCATCGGGATTATATGCCCTCTAACTGGGGCTATTTCAAACCGACCTGGGTAGATATCTGGACATTCATTGGCACGTTCGGGCTTTTCATGACTTTGTTCCTGTTGTTCGCGCGGTTTCTGCCCGTGATCGCGATTTCCGAAGTCAAGGGTGTCACGCCGCAAGCGGACCCGCACCATCCGCTCGGCGGCGCAAAGCCTCACCATCACTGAGAACGCCATGGCTGAGACGAACATCAAATATGGATTGATCGCGGAGTTCGACACCACCGCCGATACCCTGCACGCCGCCGCGATGGTGCGGGACGCGGGCTATCGGCGCTGGGATGTGTTCACCCCCTTTCCGGTTCACGGCATGGATGAAGCCATGGGCTTACCGCGGTCCAAAGTCGGCTGGTTCACATTTTTCGCCGGCCTGACCGGCTTTACCCTCGGCATGCTGATGATCTGGTGGATGAACGCCTACGACTACCCCATCGTCGTCGGCGGCAAACCGCTCTTCAGCCCGATCTTCTCATTTCCGGTGGCGTATGAGTGCACGATTCTGCTCGGCGCTTTCGGCTCGCTGTTTGGGATGCTTTTCCTGAATCGCCTGCCGAAGCTTTACAACCCGCTCTTTCGCAGCGTCCGGTTTGCGCGAGTGACGCACGATAAATTCTTCATCGTGGTCGAAGCGACGGACCCGCGGTTCTCGGACATTGACACGCGCAAGCTGCTCGAACGCGCCGGCAGCAAGCACATCGAGGAGGTGAGGGATTGATGCGCTATTTCCTGCTCATCTTCGGCCTGACGATTCTCGGCGTGATGTTAATCGCCGGCAAGCGCGGTGATATCTCCCGCCGGCCGCCTCTGGAAGTATTCCCCGACATGGACCGCATGCCGAAGTTGCGTCCGCAAACGCGCGCGGATTTTTTCACCGATGGCATGAGTTCGCGCCTGCCGGTCGCCGGCACCGTCGCGCGCGGGTCGGCCTGGCAGGATGCGCCGGTCAACACCGGTAAACAGCCCGGAACAACCAATTGGGTCGAAGTAATCCCGGTTGCTGTCAATGAACAACTGATGAAACGCGGCCAGGAACGCTACACGGTCTATTGCCTGGTTTGCCACGGCGCCGCTGGCGACGGAAAGGGTATCACGGGAAAGTATGGCATGGTCGCGATGGCCAATTTCCACGACCCGCGCCTGGTCAAAATGGCGGACGGCGAAATCTTCAACGCAATTACTTTTGGCAAGAACCTCATGGGCCCGTACGGCGGGCAAATCCCGATTGAGGATCGCTGGGCCATTATCGCCTATGTCCGCGCATTGCAGCGCTCGCGCCTTGCGACATTGGACGACGTGCCCGCCGACCACCGGGACGCGCTGCGCCGCGCCATGCCGCCGCCCGCGCCGGCCACAAACGCGCCTGCGGCACGGCCGCAATAATAATATGGCTTTGCACGACACATCCGTAACCGAGAAACTGGTCGTTGGCCCGAAATGGCGGAAGCTGCCGTTGGGATTGTTGATCGGCGGCGCGATTATCGGGCTCATCGGCGCGTTCGTGAACACCAGGCAGTTCGCCCATTCCTATCTGCTCGCGTTCATGTTTTTCCTGAGCATCTGCCTCGGCGGTATGTTCCTGGTGATGATCCATCACCTCTTTGACGCCGCCTGGTCCGTGCCGGTGCGCCGGGTGGCCGAACACATTGCCTGCCTTTTGCCCATCATGGCGGCCCTGTTCGTGCCCATCGCGATCCTGGCCCCCGGTTATATTTACGAGTGGATGCGCCGCGATCCGCACCTGGACCATGCCCTGCACGCCAAGCATCCGCTCTTCACAATGGGCGGCTTTTATATCATCGCCGTGGTGCTGTTCGTCATCTGGTCGTGGCTCGCGTGGAGCTTGCGGAAATGGTCGCTCGAACAGGACAAAACCGGCGCGGCGGTCTGCACTTTCAAGATGCGCAAATACTCCGCCGGCGGCATTTACCTTTTCGCGCTCACGCTCACGCTCGGCGCAATCATGTGGATGAAAGCCCTCGAGCATCAGTGGTTCTCGACCATGTACGGCGTCTATTATTACGCCGCGTCCGTCTGGACCACTCTCGCGACCTTTTATTTGCTCGTCGCCTTTCTGAAGCGCACCGGATCGCTCAGCGGAGTCGTGCATACTCGCCAAATGCATGACATCGGCGTGCTGCTGTTCGCGTTTACCGTGTTCTACGCTTACATCGCCTTTTCCCAATACTTCCTCATCTGGAACGCCGCCATACCCGAGGAAACATTTTGGTACGTCAAGCGCGAGCAGGGTTCCTGGTGGCAGATTTGCATGTTGCTCGTGTTCGGCCACTTTGCCTTGCCGTTCCTGTTGCTCTTGCGCATCGATGCCAAGCTCTCGCTCCCGCTGATGGTTCCGCTCTGCATCTGGGCGTGGCTGATGCACTTCATTGACATGTCTTTCAACATCATTCCGCTGGTCAGTCCGAACGACTTCCAACTGCATATCCTTGACATCGGCTGCATGGCGTTTTTCGCCGGTGTGCTCTCGCTCGTCTTTATTAAGTACTTTAACAGCCATCCGCCCTACCCGATCAAGGACCCGCGGCTCGGTGAAGCCCTCGGCGTCCATCACGCGGGAGCGCGCGCGCCCATCGCCGCGTCAGAATGAGGTATGAATTCAACGAGCGTTTTGAGTCAATTCGCGTTGGAATGCCATTTCCACTGGCAGAGGATCCGAAAAGCGCCAGAGGACAGGCGCACTCCACAACGCAAGCGAGCTCGGGAGAGACTGCACGGATTTCCGCCAGGTCGTGGAGTGCGCCTGTCCTCTGGCGCTTTATTTACTGAGAGGAAGCTGCGATGAATGCCAACCAACCTTCCCAATCGACACTCACGGCCTATTTCGTCGCCGCGCTCGGTGCGCTGCTCATCGTCGCCGGCCTGGTCTGGGCCATGTACCGCTACGCCAATCCGCCGCCTATCGGCGCCAATCGTGCCGCTGAGCGCCGCAAGAACTTGGAAGATACCCGCGCCGCCGATGCCGCGTTGAACCAATACGGCTGGGTGGACGCCGGCAAAAGCATCGCCCGCATGCCCGTCAGCCAGGCCATGCAGCAGACCATCAAAGATTATCAGAATCCCGAGGCCGCGAAGAAGGAATTGGCCGCGCGCGTGGACGTCGCGTCGGCGCCGCCGCCCAAACCGCCGGAACCTGTCAGTAAATACGAGTAGTAATCGCTTGGCGGCGAAAGCCGCTTGTGGCGTCCAATGAACGTTACCCCAACCCCCAGTCCTCCTGAAGCGGTAAGCGCCGCGCCAGTGCTCGAGCGCATCCCGGCCTCGGAGATTGACGCCTCTTGCCGCCCGCCTCTGATGTTCTATTTCGGCAGCGGCCTCGTCTGGCTCTTCGTCGGCACCGTCTTCTGGCTGATTGCGTCCATGACCTTTTACGTGCCGGCGCTCTTCGCCGACACCTCCTGGCTGACGGTTGGGCGCGTGCGGCCTGCTGCAACCAGCGCCATCGTTTACGGGTTCGCGGTGCAAACAGCCTTCGGCGCGTTGCTCTGGATCATGTGCCGGCTTGGGAATGTGCGTCTTTTGTTCTTACCTGCGCTCTGCGTCGCGGGTTTCATTTGGAACCTGGCGCTGACTGCGGGCGTGCTCGGAATCCTCGCCGGCGGTAGCACTGGTTTCGAATGGTTTGAACTGCCCAAATACGCCTCTGCCGGCATGTTCGTCGCTTACGCGCTGATCGCGGTTTGCGCCGTGACCAATTTTCATTTGCGCCGTGACCGCGCGCTCTTCCCATCTCAATGGTACTTGCTCGCGGCCCTCTTTTGGTTCGCATGGACCTTCTCCGCCGCCGGTCTGCTCCTTCATTTTGCGCCCGTTCGCGGCGTGTTTCAGAACATCGTCAATGCCTGGTATGCCAGCACCCTCCTCGACATGTGGCTGACCTCCGTCGGCCTCGCGATCATCTTCTACTTTCTGCCCAAGCTCACCGCTCGCCCGCTCTATAGCAGCACGCTCGCCGCGTTCGGCTTCTGGACATTCGCCGCTGTGGCGCAGTTCGCCGGCATGGCGCGCTTGAGTGCCGGTCCTGTTCCGGCCTGGATCGGGAGCGTTGGCGTTGCGGCCAGCGGTATTATGGTCGTGCCGCTGATCTCCGTGGCGGCAAACTGGTATCTTACACTCGGTGATCGCGCTCAGGCGTTGAAGCAATCGGAGACAGGCCCTTTCGTTTGGCTGGCCGCCATCAGTTACGTCGTGGGCGGCGCGCTCCAGATCATTTTCGGTTTCCGCGAGGTCAGCGAAATCACCGACTTCACCTATGCGGAGTTGGCGCGCACCCAGCTCGCGTTGCACGGATTCGTCGCCATGGCTTTGTTCGGCGGCCTTTATTACATCGTGCCCCGCATCAGCCAACTGGAATGGCCCGCGCCCAGGCACGTTCGGCTTCACTTCACCCTTTATGCTGCCGGGGTCGCCATCATTCTTCTCAGCCTCCTTGGGGCTGGCGTCATGCAGGGATTTCGCGTCAACAAAGGGACCGTTGACTTCGTCACGGCGACCAAACCCATCGCGCACATCGCGGGACTGTCAACGTTTGGCGTTTTGTTGCTCCTGGCCGGCCAGGTCCTTGCGCTCAAGAACTTCTTCACGCTTTGTCATCGTGCCAGCGAGCAGACGCGGGCCTATGCGATTGATTTCATCACCGGCCGCGAAACCGTCGGGAGGAGCGCATGAGCGGCGGGCCTCTTCTGTTTCTTGGCGTGCTCGCCACCACGGCCCTTTCGTTTTGGACCTTGGTCATCGCGCCTGCGTTCCAACTCGGCCGCCAGGATCTGGTCGAGGCCGGCGCCGGACGATACCCGACGGGCCGTTCGGGTCTGGCGCAGCGCGGCGCTGATGTCTATCGCTCTATGGGCTGTGTCGAATGCCACACCCAACAGGTGCGCCCGCGGGGGTATGGCAGCGACTTCGCGCGTGGTTGGGGCGAACGCCGCACCGTCGCCCAGGACTATTTGCGCGACCGGCCCGTGCTCCTGGGGAATCTCCGCATCGGGCCGGACCTCGCGAACATCGGCGCTCGGCAGCCTGATCCGAAATGGCACTTCGAACATCTATACGATCCAAAACGCAGGGTGCCCGGCTCGACAATGCCCGCTTACAGATTTCTTTTCGAACGCCGCAGCGCCGGTGGTGGGCTGCCGGAGGACGCTTGGGTCGAAGGCGAATACGAGATTATTCCCACTCCTGAAGCTCACGCGCTGGTCGCATATCTCCTGAGCCTGCAATCGCAGGTGTCATTGCCGGAAGCGCCGTTGCCGCAGTCGCTCACCAACGCCCCCCCTGCCGATGCCGGCACCAATGCTCCTGCTGGCGACACGAACACACCAGCCGCAGCCACGAATCCCCCCGCTCCCGCAAAATGAGCCGCAAGAAAGACAAACACAAACTTCGCGACGCTTCGGCCGGCACGAGCACAATCCAGCCGTCCCGCCCGACGTCGGGCGATGATCGCGAACCAGTCGCCGAAAGGCGCCCGGTTCCCGTTCTGCTCATTGCGCTGCTGGTAGCTCTTGTGTTCTGGGGCGAATTGTACGTGATGCGTCATGGTGGTGACATCGGGGGCGAGAAGGGCGCCTTTCCGGCCATGGTCTATTTCCCGTTCAAAAGCTATGCCGAGATTCCCAAGCCCCCCGGCGGGGCGGCCGAGGGCGTTAAATTCTATGGCCAGTACTGCGCCATTTGCCATCAAGCCAACGGCATGGGTATTCCGGGGCAGTTCCCCCCGCTCGCCGGCTCGGATTGGGTCCTCGAAGAAGGCCCGAATCGCGTCATTCGCTTAATGCTCAATGGCATACAGGGTCCCATCACAGTGAACGGCCAGCCGTTCAACAATGCCATGCCCCCGTGGCGTGATATCATGGACGACGCCAAAGTCGCGGCTGTGGCCACTTACATCCGTAGCACCTGGGGCAACAAAGTGCCACCGGTCAAACCGGAAGAAGTCAAGGCCATCCGCGATGCCACTGCCGACCGCACCAGCGCCTGGAGTGCGCAGGAGCTCCTCGCTCTTCCCACGAAGTAGCCCGGGGGTGAGGCGCGTTGATCAAAGCAACGGTTCAACCAGTTTCCAGATCTGACCCTGAACCTGCTCGACGCTTTGCATGGCATCTATCAACCGCACGCGCTTCGGCTCGGCGGCAGCGATTGAGAGGAACCCCTTCTCGACCCGCTCAAAAAACGCCCGATCCAGGTCTTCCATGCGATCGCGCACGCCGCTCAATCGCTTCTCGCGCCGGGCTTCGCTTACGGCGACGGAGACGTGCAGGAGGATGGTCAATTCCGGGCGGGTGGAGCCGACAGCAAAGTCGATGACACTCCGGACCTTCTCCAAATCCAGCCCCCGACCGTAACCCTGATACGCGACCGTTGAATCGTAGAAGCGATCGCACAACACGAACTCACCCCCCGCGAGGGCGGGACGAAGCACTTCCCGGACAAGTTGCGCCCGGCTGGCGTTGATCAACAGCAACTCCGCCTCGGGGGTCATCGCGTTATTGTGCAAACTGTGCTGAAGCGTGTGGCGAATCTCCTCGCCGATGGGCGTGCCGCCCGGCTCGCGCAGAGTGCGCACGGTCAGTCCGCGCTCCCGCAAACGCGTCGCGAGCAGGTCAATTTGCGTGGATTTGCCGCACCCTTCAGTCCCCTCGAAGGTAATGAAATGACCTTCCATGGCCGGCCTGGGCTATTGCACGTTTGCCTTCGGCAGGGGAAACGCGCCGATGGCAGGCTGGGCCGGATCGGACAGCTGCGCTGATTTCGCCACGGGCGGCTGCTGTGCCCTGGCCGTGATCGTCTCGGTCAGAAACTTAATCAATGAGTCGATCTGTTCATCGCTCAGCGGGCCTCCCTCGGCTTTCGCGAACGCGGGCATCATGGAGCCGGGCCGGCCCGACTTGATCCACTTGCGCCAGTGCTCCTCATTGGTGGGGTGCTTGAGAGTCTTAAGGTCAGGAACCATGGCGGCGCGGTGGGCTGAATCATGGCAAATGCCGCACGCCGCGACGTAAAGTTGTTCTCCGGCCTTCCCTTCGGCCGGCTCCGAGTGGCACTTTGCGCATTCGCCTTTGAAGACGACCTGCCGATCCGCCAGCGCCATCTGCATGTTTTTGAGCCGGTCGAGGTCGATCCCCCCCGCGACGGGTTGAGCGTTCGCTGGTTGGGGCAAGTTGGCCTTAACGATCAGGTTGCGGTACCCGGTCGAGCTATCGATCGTAACGGACTTCTCAATTGACCCCATTTTGCCGGCCAGATTCATCGTGACGTGGATCGGCCCGCTGGAGCCGGGCTGAAGCAACCAGGGTTGCGCCGGCAGTTGCGCGACGGTGCACCCACAGGAGGTCCGCACGCTGTTGATCGAGACGACCACGCGGGAAACATTGGTTAGCCAAAACGTAAATGGCACAGTCACTTGCCCCGGGGCCGCGTTGGTCTCCTTGCGCTCGGCATCGAAAACAAGGTAGCTGGGCGGATGCAGCGGTGGGTTGAGCGTCAACGGCTGCGGTTGGTGCATCGGGGGCAACCCCGGATTGAACGGGAACGGCTGGCCCGGCCGCGGGGTGACACCTGGAGGCATCAGCACCTGCGGGGCGCGCTGCGCCTGGGCCTGAACGGGTTCGGGACGCGCCAACGGGATTTGCACGTCGGGGGCGGTCTGTGGCGCGGGAATGGGCGCCAGTTGCGGCACCCGAATGGGCCGGAACGCCATCGGTATGTTCTGCGGGAGGGGCGGAGGAGCAGGCACCGGCGGTTGCGCCTGGGCCAAGGCTCCGGCAACGGCAGCCAGCCAAACGCAGCCCACCCATGAGTTGATCGTTCTCATAGACAACAAACCGGGCATGACAGCGATCCTCGTTCCGTCTTCTTGAGGAGTCCGGCTATTTCTTAGCTCAAAAATGCCGCATGCGCAATCGAAAACAGGGCGTGGCGACACGTCGCCGCACTGCAAAA
>JAKEEH010000110.1 GCA_022616725.1 Limisphaerales bacterium
GCGGTGAGCATGAATGACAGCGTCAACGGGAGATCCGACCGGCGGAACGCAGCGGTTCTGTTGGCGTGTTTGCTCGCCCTGACCAGCGGCTGCCGGCGCAACGCCGGGATAACGACATCGCAGGACACAAATGACGTTCGCGGGACACCCATCGCGATCGCACGCACGAATGCTAATACCCTTATAAACCGCACTCAGGCGCCGCTCTTGGTGGCCACAAATCAGTTCGATGGAGAGTTTCTCCGGCTGAGCTTCGAGCAGCTTTCCAACTTCAAATATGACACTTACGACGTCTATGATGAGGTGAATGGCGGCCGTCCCCTGACGCGCTCGGATGATGTGATCCCGCCCCAGGTCAAAGCCCTGGATGGCCAGCGTATCGCTGCCAAAGGATTCATCATGCCGTTGCGGTTGAAAAAAGGGTTGGTCACCGAATTTCTCCTGTTCCGCGACCAAGCGGCGTGCTGTTTCGAACCGGCCGCCAAAATGAACCACTACATCCGTGTCACCATGGCGGGCAAAGGCTTTGAACCGGGCTCGCAGCTTACCCATATAGTGCGCGGCACACTGCGCGTCGGCGAGATCTATGTGCAGGGTTATTTGACCGGCATCTACCAGATGACCGCAGTCAATGTCGAAGAAGAGCCTTAGCGTCCGTTAGCAACGTGCCCGGAAAAACAGCGCGCGTGGGCTGCCTCCCTGATTGCCAGTCAAAATCCATGCCAATTCTCATGCGAGGCTGAAGATTTTTTGAAATCGCTGCTGACATAGGGTTGTCACTCCGACCGCATACAATCTTCACATATGAAGATCATTCTTCAGGACGCACGCCGTGGGGATTTCGGCCTTCCCTGGTCCTTGGCCATCGCCCATTGCCCGCCCGCAGCCGAATCCTATGCATCACGGCTCCGGCAAAATCGAACAAAATCGAACGATTCGCAAAAAATGCCAAACAGAACCGTTGATTATCAACGACTTACGACGATTGATATCCGAGTCGTTCGGTTTTTGGGGCGCCCGTTCGCCCGTAGGCCGTTGCGTTCCGGCGCCAGTTACCCTGGCACAGCTCCTAACGGCCGCTACTTCTTCTCGGCTTTGGGTTTTCGGTCCGGCTTTGACCCTTTTTCGGCTTTGACAGGCTTGGCTTCGGCTTTGCCGGCGCTTTTCGTGTCAGCTTTCGCCTCTGTCTTCCATTCGGGACGCCTGCCGCCGCGGCGGTCCTCGCGCGGTCCTCTCCCGCCTTCGCGCGGTTCCTTGCCCCTGGCGGCTTCTTTGGCCTTCAGTTCGGCCTCGGTCGGCTGTGGCAGCGGCGTCGTGCTCTCGACAATGACCTTGAGGGTCGTGGTCACGTCGGGGTGCAGGCGCAGTTCGACATCGTGTTCGCCGAGCGTTTTGATGGGGTGCTCGAGGTGAATTTTTTTCTTATCAAGGCTGATATCGAACAAGTGTTTGAGTTCGTCGGCGATGCTGCCGCTGGTGACAGAGCCGAACATCTTGCCGTCCTCGCCGGTCTTGACCTTGATCGTGCAGGTGAGTTTGGAGAGGCTTTTTGCCAGCTCGCTCATGGTATTAAACTCGTGGGCTTCGCGTTCGGCGCGGCGCTGGCGCAGGGCTTCAATGCGCCGCTTATTGGCTTGCGTGAGCGGAACGGCCAAGCCCTGCGGAAGGAGGTAATTGCGCGCGTAACCTGGCGCTACTTTGACGTGGTCGGATTCAGCGCCGAGGCCGACGATGTTATGGGTGAGGATGACTTCAGTTTTAGACATGGGGCGGACAGTTAAAGGAGTTAAATTGTTAAAAAAATTAATGGTCAATATGAATCGTTGAACCGTTACATCGTATTAACTCAAAAGGGCACGTCGTCATCGACTGGCGGGGCTTCGGGTTCAGGAACCGGCTGTTCGGCGGCTGCCGGTCGAGGACGGGCAGGGGCAGCGCCCGGCGCTGCCGGGGCGCCTTCCTCTCTCCGGCCAAAATCGAGGAACTGAAAGGACTCCAGCACAACCCCCAGCCTGCTGCGCTTCTGGTTGGTTTGTTTGTCATCCCAGGTCTCGTATTTCAGCCGACCCTCCACAAGGACAGGACGGCCCTTTTTCAGGTACTGGGCAATAACTTCGGCCTGGCGGCCAAACGCATCGACGTCCACGAAGGTTACTTCCTCTCGCGCCTCGCCGTTATCATTTTTCCATTGACGATTCACGGCAATGCCGAGGCGAACGACAGCGGTGCCCTTGGGCGTGTAACGCAGTTCGGGATCGCGCGTGAGATTACCTACCAGGATGACTCGGTTGAAGCTGGCCATAAGCTTTAAGTAGTTGCAGCGGCTTTCAGCGGCGGAGCGGTGTTGAACATCACGCGAAAGACGTCGTCGTTGAGCACGAGATGTTTGCGCAGCCCGGCGATGCTGTCCGGTTTGGCGTCGAAAATGATGTTGACGTAAAAGCCGGAGTTAAACCTTTTGTCTGCGACGCGCATGAAATTCTTCTTGTCCATCTTCTGGACGGTTTCAATGCGCCCGCCGGCAGAAGTGATCTCGGCAGAGACCTTGTCGATCATGTCCTTGATCCCCTCTTCCTTGCCGGCCGTATTCAAAATAAACAAACCTTCGTATCGTTTCATTTGCTTTCTAATATTACGCAGCGACGACACCATTGTACCGGCTCATCGCCTGCAAAATTCCCTCCCGCAACCAGCATTCGATCTGGTCGCAGGCCCGTGCCAAAACCTTTTCCATCAGCTCGCGTTCCGGGCGGCTGAAATCCGACAGCACATGGCCGGTGATCTGGCGCACGTCCGATCGCTCACGGCCAATGCCAATGCGCAACCGGGCAAACTCGCGTGTGGCGAGGTGCTGCTCGATCGATTCCAGCCCATGATGCCCGCCGCTGCTTCCGCGCGCCCGCAGTCGAATCTCACCCAGCGGCAGATCGGCATCGTCCACGACCACCAAAATCGCCTCGAGCGGCGCCTGATAGAACGCCACCAACGACCGGATCGCTTCACCGCTGGCATTCATGAACGTTCTGGGCTGGCACAAAATCAACCGATGCCCGTCTCGTTCCACACGCGCCAGCCGCGCGGCAAACTTCTTTTCCAGCCCCCAGCGCGCCTTCCAACGCTCGGCCAATTGATCGAGCACCATGAACCCGGCGTTGTGCCGATTTCGCGCATATTCCCGGCCGGGGTTCCCGAGTCCCACAATGAGGCGCAAATTCTCCATCCCGGCGCCAAGCCATAGTGCCCCATGGTTCCCGAATGGAACCGGGGCAAAAAACTACTTCTTTTTCTCGGCCGCGGGTTTCTTTTCCGGGGCCGCGGTGGGGGGAGCCTTTTCGGCAGCCGCCCCCTTCTCGCCCGCAGGCGCCTTTTCCGCGCCCTTGGCTGGGAGTGCCGCCCCGGCCTCGCCCTCTTCCTTCTTCTCTTTGATCATCTCCACTTCGCCCGGAACGGCGGCGGCGGCTTCGAGAGCGGCCTGCTCCTGCGCTTCGGTGATTGGCGCCGCCACGGACAGGACCGACACCTTCTTGTCGCCGAGAATCTCCACGCCCGGCGGCGGCTTGATATCGCCCAGATGAATCGACTGGCCGATTTCCAGATGGCTGACGTCCACCTCAATGATTTCCGGCAAATCCTTGGGCAAAGCGCGTACTTTGATCTTGAACAGCACGTGTTCGAGCACACCGCCGCTGGTCTTCACGCCCGCGGCTTCGCCCACCGATTCGACGGGCACCATGACCGTGACCTTTTCGTCTTCGGAAACTTCGTGCAGGTCGAGGTGGACTAACTTGCCGGTGAGCGGGTGATGCTGCAGTTCCTGCAGCAGCGCGAGCCGCTTGGGACGGGCATCCTTTTCGATGGCCAGGTCAACCAGCAGATTCTCAGATGCAGCGTGGTGGATCAGATTCTGGAGGTCTTTGCTGTTTACCTCGACATTCTGAGGTTTAGCCCGGCGGCCATAAATGACGGCGGGCACGCGGCCCTGGCTGCGAAGCTTCCTGGCCCCGGCGCGCCGGCTTAAGGAACGCGGATAAGCGGTCAACGGAACAGTTTTCATTCAAAATCAATCTTCCTGGACGGGCACCAGCCTAGCTGGTCCGCCCGCCCTTAAATTCAAACAGCGAAGTAACCGACGAATTGCTGTGAATCCGCTTGATGGCTTCGCCCAGTAAGCCCGCCACCGACAGGGTGGTGATCTTCACCCCGTCAATTGCAGGGCGGAGGACGGTATCAGTTGTAATCAATTCGTCAATCTTCGATTTTCGCAATCTTTCGACGCCCAAATCGTTCAAAATCGCATGGGAAACGCAGGCATAGACCTTTTTGGCCCCCTTTTTTCGGAGGAGGGTGGCGGCGTTAGTCAAGGTACCGGCCGTTTCAGTGAGGTCATCGACCATCAGGACGTTTTTACCCCTGATTTCCCCGATCACCGCCATTGATTCCACCTCCGCAGCGCTCTTTCGGCGCTTGGCGACAATAGCCAGCCCGCCATTCAAAACCTGGGAATAGGCGTGTGCCATTTTGAGGCCGCCCACATCGGGGCTTACGACGACCAATTCGTCCAGAGTTTTCCGCTTCAGATAGTCGTACATCACGGGAGCCGCGTAGAGGTGATCGACCGGGATATCGAAAAACCCCTGAATTTGCTGCGCGTGCAGGTCCATCGTCAGGATGCGGTTGGCGCCCGCCGCGACCAGGAGATTGGCCACGAGTTTGGCAGTAATGGGCACGCGGGGCTGGTCTTTGCGGTCCTGCCGCGCATAACCGTAAAACGGCAGCACGGCCGTGATGCGGGAGGCGCTGGCCCGGCGCAAGGCATCCATCATGATGAACATCTCCATCAGATGATGATTCGTGGGCGGACTCGTGGATTGGACCACGAACACGTCTTCGCCCCGGACGTTTTCCTCGATCTTGACGAACGTCTCGCCATCCGGGAACGAACTGACGGTGGATTTGCCCAACTCCACTCCGATCGAGGCGGCGATCGCAGACGCCAATGGCGGATTCGATGTCCCGCTAAAAATCTTCACAGTGCTCTCATTTGCAGCCGGCCTGGGGCAAAAGCAAAAACCCACCGCCCACGGTGGATTTAAACGCCCCAGAAATGCGGGGCGAATGTAACAATGCCGGCTGCTGGCGCAAGCCGATTTATTCTAATAAGGACGACAGGCGCATTGTCACGCCGGGAACGGTGGCGCAGTTGAGAGTATCTTCGGCACCGAGCGCGCGCTTCTGCTGATATTTTCCCGCTACCGGGGAACTGTAAACCTCGACCTGGCGAAGCCCCGGCAGTACGATCCAGTATTCATTGACCCCTGCTTCCGCGTAAAGCGAAGCGTTTTCGCGGTCCAGCACAGGGCTCAACACAGCGACTTCGATCACCAACTCGGCAGTGGTCGGATGAACGGCTGCAAAATCTGATTCGACACCGCGGACAATCGATATGTCAGGCTCGGGTTCTGAATCGCGCAGCGTCAGCGGAGCCTCCTGAAAGACAACGAAACCGGAGGGAAGCATCCGGCTAATCATGTCGTAAAGACGTTTGACGACGCTTCTGTGCAACGGCGATTTCGACATTTTTTCAATTACAATTCCGCGGATCAGTTCTGTGCGCCTGCCGTGCTCGTTGTACTCGTCAAGGCGATGATATTCCTCAACCGACAGCCGCGAGACGCGCTGGCGTACTTCGGGGATCTCCAGGATCGCTGACACCATTACAAACTTAGGTCAAAATCCCCAAGGCGTCGAGGGCGGATGCTATGGGCGCAGTTGCCACTTCACCCGCGTGTAGGCGATGCGGAAACCATGTCGCTCCGCATTGCGTTGGGACGCGCTTCCAGGCGCGGCGCACATCATGGCGAGGTCGCATCCATGCGCGGCGGCATAACGCAAACGGGCGTCGAGCATCGCCAACTGTGCACCCTGTTTCCGCGCCTCCGGAATAGTGCATGCTCCTGCCAAAAGGCCAACGCCTCCATTTAGACATAATACTCCGACCGCGATTGGTTGATGACTTAGTTCGGCAATGAACGAGATCGCGTCCTCTCGGCACGTGCTTACAGGGGCAAGCTCCCGAAGGAAGTCCGTCAGTTCGGGCACGTGACCCCAGCCTTTCGCCGCGACTTCTGCCCATAGGTTTTCTTCGCCTGCGCAAATCGGCCGAACCTCGATGTCTTTGTTGAGCGAGCAGTGAAGGTTAATTCGTTTTTGGATCCGACGATACGTTACACTCGTGAACTCCACGGGGGTGTAGCCGCGTTCTGAAAGCAACGCCGTCACCGATATGTCGGCCAGCGGGCAAACCTCGTGACAAACGGGTGCCTTGCGATCCTGAAAGAAGCGTTCGATAGCCGTCAATTCGTTATTTGTCAATTGTTCAAACAGGCCGAGGCCAAACGTCTGCGTTACTGGCGAGGATACCCCGTCATACATCGCATACGCGCCCCCTACCTGAATCCATGCGGCACCAGACTGCGGGAAGAATCGCGCGCGCGCCTCGACGAATTTAGCGTTGGCGTGCCCTTCAGCCCGTTCCAGGCGTCGCGCCAACTCAATATCCGAAAATAGATGTTGCCGTATCAAGTTTACAGGAATCAACGCCGGGAATTGTCTTGCCTACGGCAGTTTCCGTCAGCTTACGATGAGACAGACCTTATGAAAGCATTTATCACCACGTTTCTTTTTTGCGCGACCGTATTCTTTGCGACTGCCGCTGAGCCGGATGTCAAGCGGACCGAAGATGTTATTTATGGAAGAAAGTTTGGCACGGCGCTGACGATGGATGTGTTTCAGCCAGAGAAGGGCAATGGCGTCGGAATCGTCTTTGTCGTCAGCGGGGGATTTTTCTCGGCCAAAGAGGCGATCAACCAGAAGATGTATCGGCCCTTTCTGGAGCGCGGCTACACGGTGTTTGCGGTGGTGCACGGGTCGCAGCCGAAGTTTCACATTCCAGAGATACAACTGGATCTCCATAGAGCCGTGCGCTTTGTTCGCCACAATGCGCAGCGTTATGGGGTGGATCCGGAGCGGCTCGGGATCACTGGTGGCAGCGCGGGCGGGCATTTGTCGCTCACCATAGGTACTCAGGGAAATGACGGCAAACCCGAGTCAAAGGACCCGGTCGAGCGGGAGAGCAGCCGGGTGAAAGCGGTGGCGTGCTTCTTTCCGCCGACGGATTTTCTGAATTGGGGCAAGCCCGGCGACGATGCCGTGGGCGTGGGCACGCTGGAAAAATTCTCCCCCGCCTTTGGACCGCGAAACGCAACCGCTGACGGGCGGCAGGTGCTGGGCAAGGAAATTTCGCCGATTTACTACGTCACATCGAATGCCGCTCCGATGCTGATCATTCATGGGGACGCGGACAAACTGGTGCCAATCTATCAGGCTGAGATATTTGTGCAGCGCTGCAAAGAAGCGGGCGCGCCGGCGAAACTGATTGTGCGCGAGGGCAAAGACCACGGATGGTCTGGCATGGATGCAGACATGCGCATCTTCGCGGATTGGTTCGATGAGCATTTGCGCAAGATTGCGCCTGAGGTTCCCGCCCAGAGCAAATCGTAGCGATTCAGTTCGTGAGGAACGCGGTTGTCGATCCGGCTCCCAACGAACCCGCTTTGAGCGCCGCACCGGCTCCCAAGCGCAAACCGTGGTACCGCCACCTTTATGCCCAGGTCATCATTGCGGTCGTAATTGGAATTCTTATCGGGGCAAAATTTCCTGAAACCGGCAAGGCCCTGAAGCCGCTTGGCGATGGGTTTATCCTGCTTGTCAAGATGATGATCGCGCCGATTATTTTCTGCACCGTCGTCCACGGGATCGCGTCGATGGGCGAATTGAGGAAGCTGGGCCGGCTCGGATTCAAGGCGCTCCTTTATTTCGAGGTCGTTTCCACAATCGCGCTGGTCATAGGCCTCATTGTCGTCAATGCCTATAAACCAGGAGTTGGGTTCAACATCGATCTGCAGACGCTCGATCCCTCTCTGACGGAGAAATATGCGCAGCAGGCCAAAGCACTGAGCGCCGTCGGTTTTCTGCTGCACATCATTCCCGAGACATTTCTCCAGCCGTTCGTAACCGGCGACCTATTGCAAATACTTCTCATTTCCATCCTCATGGCGTTCGCAATCACGGCTTTGCGCGAGAAAGGGGCACCCCTGTTGCACGCGATCGACAGGATTTCCGAGGCGTTCTTCGCTGTGATGCGGATGGTGGTGAAGTTGGCGCCGCTTGGCGCTCTCGGGGCAATGGCATTTACGGTTGGCAGTTACGGTGTGGCCTCACTGCAGCGTCTCCTCGATCTGATGATTTGTTTCTACGTAACCGCGATCACTTTCATTGTTTTTGTCCTTGGCGCGATTGCCTGGAAAAGCGGCTTTTCGATCTTCAAATTCTTGCGCTTCATAAAAGACGAACTCCTCCTGGTCCTGGGCACGAGCTCCTCCGAAACCGCGTTACCAGGAATGATCGAGAAAATGCAACGCCTTGGCTGCGCCCGCTCGACCACCGGCCTGGTGATCCCGACCGGCTACAGCTTCAACCTTGACGGCACGAACATTTACATGTCCATGGCGGCGATTTTTCTCGCTCAAGCGACGAACACGCCCCTCTCGCTCGGGCAGCAAATCCAGTTGCTCCTGGTGGCGATGATCACGTCCAAAGGGGCCAGCGGCGTAACTGGCGCTGGCTTCATCACTCTCGCGGCGACGCTGGCCGCGCTGCCGTCCATTCCGATCGCGTCTCTGGCCCTGCTGGTAGGTATCGACCGGTTCATGAGCGAATGCCGCGCGCTCACAAACCTGATCGGCAACGGCGTGGCCACCGTGGCAATCAGCCGGTGGGAAGGGGAGGTTTCAAAGGACACGCTCCGTTCGCGCCTGGATGCGCCTGAATGAGACTCGGCACGACTTCCCCCGGAAGCTTCCCGAGCACCAGATTGAAGTGACGCGCGTCACCTGCCGCCCCCGCCGGTGATGGATTCATATAGCGCTAAATATTCTCGCGCCATGCGATCGGCGGAGAAACGCGCGGCGGCGCGTTCGCGGATGGCGGGGCGAGGAAGCGCGAATGCTTTCGGAATGGCAGTAATGAACTCCGTGGCATCGGAAGCGGTATGACCGGTCACGGCGTCATCCACAATTTCAGGCACGGCGCCGAGGCGCATTGCCACACACGGCGTGCCGCAAAGCATCGCCTCTATGAGGACGAGGCCAAAGGCTTCTGGAAACCGAATTGGGTAAAGCAGCGCACGCGCGCGGCCCAATAAAATGAGCTTTTGTTGGCCCGACACCATCCCGACATATTCGACCAGTTTGCCATCCACACGCGGCCTGATGCATTCACGAAAGTACTCGTTCGCCGGTCCTGCCAGGATCAAGCGCACGCCGAGTTCGCGGGCGGCGTTGATCGCGTGCAATGGACCTTTCCCGGAGGCGAACCGGCCGAGATACAGGACGTAATCTTCAGGCTCGTCACAATATGGAAATTCAGAGACGTCCAGCCCGTGCTGGATGATGGCGGCAGGCCGCAATGCCGGCCAGGCGTTCCATTGATGGCGGGAGAGCGCGGTCACACACGCGTTCGGCCGCAGAGACCAGAGACGGGCGCTCGTCTCGTCCGGAACGATGTGCATGGTATGCGCCATCGGCGCCCGGGAGAAAGGTTCCAGCGGAATGCCCCAAAGATAAGCGTGCGTGTGAATCACATCGAAGTCGCGGGACTTCTCAACGGCACGGGCGAGGTTGAGCCATTCGCAGACATGCCAATCGTCCAGCGATCCCGGTGCGCCGTAAGGGCCTGACAGGACTGCTTCGAGGGGTCCGCCAGGATCGGAATCGCCCGTCCCGAACACTGTGACCTCGTGACCCAACCGGCGCAGTTCACGGCTCAGCAGCCATACCAGTGACTCGACGCTGCCGCCAGAACCGTGGCGGACGGGGGCGGCAAGTGTTGAAACCTGGGCGATGCGCATTAATTGAGAATCTCTTCGAGCAGGCGCGGCAACACCTTTTCAGTGCTGAAGCATTCCTCAGCCAGGCGCCGCGCGGCGCGACGGTGCTCCTCATATTCGGCATTAACTTCTTCAACCGCGGCAGCCGCCGACTCGAGGTCGGCAAACAGGATCAGGCCCGTGGAACTATGAAAGCCTCCCGTATCCGCCATCACCACGGGACGGCCCGAGGCCAGATAGCACACTGAACGATCGCTGAGCCAGCCGCCGCGCATCTCCACGTAGCCGCCTTTCGGGATGCAAATCTCGCCCCGCGATTGCTGAATAAACTCCCGATACGTCTGCGGCGTTTTCGAAACGATTTCCCCGGACACAACCTCCCAGCCGTGCGCTTCGAGCAATTTCGGATTCACACCCATCTGCGCCAGGCGGAATGGCTGCCTCGTGCGCCGCGGCAAATCCTGGAATTTTGGGAACTGAACATCCCTCTGGCCGTAGCTAATGCCGCCGAACATAACCTCCTTAAAACCTTGCCAGCGCATGACCGACGTAAAGTGGCTGGCGTCTCCGCTGGCAAACGGCCATTCGGGAAGAAACACTGTTGGCAGCGTTTTCAACCAGGGGCCGCCCGCTGCCGGAATCGGGCATTCGACGGCGCCGACATTCTGTCCCACCGTAAATCGCCGCTCGCAGCGGGCAATCGCCTCGCCGAGACCCTTGTCGCCATTGGCGATGCTGATTTGCGTGAAGCCTGGGTCCACATCGATGAACGCGCGCCGTTTTGGCGCCGAGTATTCCTTCCGCCAAACCCACAATGGAACCGCCCGTATTAGGATAACATCCGAAGTCTCGCAAAATTTAATGAAACGATCCAACGACGCTCCGCGCGAACCCTCATCGGTGCGGTAAATCCAGTCTTCGCCCAAACCAAATGGTTTAAGGCAGGCGTTTACATACGCGGCGGGATAGTCAAGCTCCGTAGTCCATTCGTTCGTGTCCCAATTGTAAACCCACGATGACTGGCCGCAGTCTTCCAGATAAAACACGTCGTGGCCGAGCGCGCGGAAGCCCAGCAAGTACTGTAGCGACGCCCATGCCTGTCCGCCCAGACCAGAGCGCCCGACGGTACCAGCGACCACAATTCTCATTCCATGTCAACCCTTACCGCCCTCATAAGCCCGCGCGTTCCATCAGGCTGGCAAGCACTTTTTCCGCCGCGAAGTATTCGTAGGCGATCTCCCGCGCGGCGCGACAATGTGCGGCATAGTCAGCTTCGATGGCGTCGATCGCCTGCACGATCTCCTGCTGAGTCTGGAACGCGAACAATCCCCGCCCCGCTGGCAAATGGCGGCTGAAGCCGGTCTCCTGGGTTATGACGGGGCGGCCGGCGGCAAGGTAACACGCACTGCGATCGCTGAACCAGCCGGTCCGCGGCCGCACATATTGGTCGCGCGCGACCGTAAATTCGGCGCGAGAGCTCTGAATGTATTGCCGGTACTGCTCGCAATCCTGCGAAAGTTTGAGCGAGTCACGAGTGGCCCAGCCGTTCTCGCGCAGTAGTTGCTGTACCTCGGGACCGACTGTGGCCGCAAGTTCCAGCCGGACGTTGTGCTCGCGTGGCAGGCTGATGAACTTTTCAAATTCGCGGTCTTTGGTCCAATACCAGATGTCGCCGTTATATTCGATGTCCTTTCCCTTGTTGTGCCAGGTCGTGATCGTGCTGTAAGTGTCGCCTCCGCATTCAGCGCATTTCCAGAGGTCCGTCACGACGGGTTGGCGAGTTGGAAGCCACTGAAATTCTTCAATCGGCACCGCACAATTGGGCGTGCCGAGCGATTCGCCAAAGCTGAACAGCGCATCATGTTGTGAAAGCATCCGGATCGTGCCTTGATCCCCGCGGGCGACTTTCACCTGCAGGGCAAAGGGATCGGATTCTACGTAAATGCGCGACGGGATTTTCAGGTGTTCCTCCCGGAGTTCCTGGGCGCCGGTGACGTTCAGAAAGGCGTCGGCCGTGCTATAGAGCTCACGCAATTTCGATTCGCTTTGGCCATAGCACTGGCCGCCGTCATAAGCGCCGCGAAATATCCACCGGTCCTCCAAGCCGTGCTGTTTCAGAATGCGAGCGATCGTGGTCACGTTCGCCGTCGCGTTCGGCGAGAGGTCATTCAGGTTCGGGTCGTAAATCCAACGTGCGGAATCCTCGACGTAAAACACATCATAACCGAGACGACGCAGACCCAGCAGATAGTGGAGGAATTGAAAAGTGACACCGGCCAGCGGGTACCAGAATAGTATCCCGAAAACAATGATCCGCCCTTTATTGTGCGTTGGCGCCATTCATTTCCTGTTGCGACATCGGGCGGATGATCCGCGCCGGGTTTCCCGCGACGATGGTAAACGGCGGGACATCTGTCATGACGACCGAGCGCGCACCGACGACCGAACCCTCGCCCACGGTGACGCCCGGCAGAATACACGCATCAAATCCGATCCAGACATTGCGCTCGACGCGCACCGGGCGCGCGACTACGTCTCCAGACGCGATGCGCGGATCTCGGCCGGGGACGCGCTCCAGTTCGCGCCGCCGCTCCGATGCGTTTGCGGGAAGGCGATATGTGTCCATTAAAACGACATTCCACGAGATCAACGCATATTCGCCAATGGTAATCTCCGAATCGCAAATGATCCGCGCGCCATGCACAAGCGCATAATCTCCCAGTCGCACACGGCCGCGCGGTCCGACGTCGAACATCGTGCCTAAATAGGTGGACGCCCCGCGCCCGTATTCAATCGCGTCATCCAATTCGCTGCGAAAAAATCGAAAGCTAAAGCTCGTCTCGACGTACGCGGTCGAATCGATCTTTGCATTGCGGGGGATGACCCCCTCGTGCCAATCCCACGGTAGAGTTCGCGCAGGCAGACTCACTTCGCCTCCCCGACGATCTGCGCAGGATTGCCGAGCACGCGCGCGCCCGGCGGAACGTCGCGCGTGACCACGCTGCCGGCTTCGATCCATGCGCCCGCGCCAACGCGCACCCCCTTGAGAATTGCCGCATTCGGGCCGATCCAAACGTCGTCCTCGATTACTACTGGTTGTTTCACCACAGGCGGGCGGGTTCGCCCTTTGCCAAGCGGCGAACAGGCGATGGCGTCCGCGACGCGTTGCGCTGGCGCCAGCGGATGGAAATCGCTGTCGGCAATGGTGGTGTTCCATCCCACTACAACGTAGCTGCCAATCCGGACTTCCAGTTCGCAAAGCAACACCGCATTTGTGAAATAACAATAATCGCCAATGGTCAATTGGGCGGCGTCGCCGAGGTCGAAGTGTACCCCGTCCATCGTGCAATTTGCGCCGACGCACAACGCCTCCGGTTGCCGGCTGTGGAACCGCTTGAACGCCAGATCGCCGATGATGACGCTGTTCATGCCGACTCGTACGTTTGCAGGCAGCGCGCCACCCAGCCATTTGCCGGATTCGCCGGCACTCACGCGTTCCCCTCAGTTTGCATGCGGTATAATCGCGCATAATGACCCTGCGCGGCAAGCAACTGCTCATGCGCTCCTGTCTCGACAATCCGGCCCTCGCTCAAGACCACAATCCGCGTCGCGTAGCGCACGGTCGAAAGCCGGTGTGCGATAATCAAAGTCGTCTTGCCCGCGCTCAGCTTGCGCAGAGTTTCGACGAGGGCGGCCTCGGTTTCGGCGTCCAGGGCACTCGTCGGCTCGTCGAGAATTAGAATTGGCGCGTCCTTCAACAACGCGCGCGCGATGGCGAGCCGTTGTCTTTCTCCACCGGACAACGTCGCGCCGCGCTCGCCGATCACTGTTTGGTAGCCGCGGGGAAGCCGGGATACAAACTCGTGCGCCCCGGCGGCTCGCGCCGCGGCCTCAATTAGCGCCACACTGGCATGCGGTTGGCCATAGGCGATGTTCTCGGAGATGCTCAATGGAAACAAAAACGCCTCCTGCAGCACCAGCGCTACGTGGCCGCGCAGCGATTTCAATTGCACGTCACGCACATCTCGCCCGTCCAACGTGATCCGGCCCCCCCATGGATCGAAGAAGCGCGGGAGGAGCGCGGCGAGGGTTGTTTTGCCGGCGCCGGTCGGCCCCACGAGCGCAACCGTCTCACCGGGATTGATCTCCAATGATACGCCGCGCAGGACCGGCCGGTTCACTTCGTATCCAAAGGTCACGTTCTCGATGAGAATATTCCCTTTGACACTTTCGAGCGTCACGGCTCCGGGCTTGTCCTTCACGTCCGACTCCAGCTCGAGAATCTCCCAAACCCGTTGCACGCTCCCGGCGGCGCCCTGGATGGTGGATGAGATGTACATCACCGATTCCAGCGGCGTGTACAGCGAGCCGAGATACGACAGAAAGAGCAGGATCGTACCGACCGTCATTGTGCCCGCCAGCCCTTGCTGCGTTCCAAACCACAGTATCGCCGCGGTCCCAAGGGCGGTCGTCAAGCCCATCAGCATTTTGAACTGAAGCTGCACGTTCGTAAGGTCGAGAGTTGCGTGCAATGCGCTGGCGGTGCATTGCCTGAAGCGGGCGTCATTCAAGTCTTCACGCCCGAACGCCTGCACGATCGCGAGGCCCGAAAAAGTTTGCTCGACTTCCGAATAGATCCGCCCTTCGAGTTCCTGTTGCCGGTAGCTTCGGTCCAGCATCGGACCTGCGTACCCGCGAAACACAAGAATCATGCACGGCACCACCGCCAACGCCATGAACGCCAGCAACGGATTCACGCGCCACATAATCACGAACATGCTCACGAGGCTGATCGCCGCGGAAGCCACGGGCAGCAATCCATCCTTAACTATGATGGACAACGCCGCGCAGTCGCCCGTCACTCGCCGGATGTTATCCCCCACGGCGCGGCGCGCGTGAAAACGCAACGAAAGCTTTTGCAGGCGCGCGTACAGGTCCGCCGCGAGATCATACACCATTCGCTGACCAAGGCTTATGTTGGCGTACGTTGAAGCCAGCCCGGCCGCCCAGCTTAACAGGAACAGCGCGACAGTTGCGCCGACGCTCCATCCGATTAAGTACGGCGCCGTCGCCGGCCCCGGCAATTGCTCCACCAATCGCGCGGCCCAGGCTGGAAGCACTCGCCCTTGCAACACGTGATCGACGAGGAAAACCATTGGCCACGGCTTCAATACGTCCAGGCCGGCCTTGACCAACATCGCGCCAATGACTCCCAGCAGCGCCGCCCATCGGCACAGCGCGTAGCCCAGCGCCCAGCGCGAGACCTCGAATAGACTGGCGCGGCGCGATCTCATCTCGTTCTGGCGGCAGCCCGTCCATGCCGCTCGAATTGAATATTGTGAAAGCGGGCGTAAAGTTGGCCGCGCAACATCAGTTCCGCGTGAGTTCCGGTTTCCTCGATTCTGCCATCCCGCAGCACCACGACGCGGTCCGCGCGCTTCACGGTCGAAAGCCGATGAGCGATAATCAACGTTGTCCGGTCCGCTTTCAGGCGCTCCAGAGCCTCAAGGATTGAACTCTCCGTCTCGGCATCGACGGCGCTGGTCGGCTCATCAAGGATCAGGATCAGCGCGTCCTTGAGCAGGGCCCGAGCAATGGAAATTCGTTGACGTTCTCCGCCGGACAGGGTTCCGCCCCGTTCTCCAATCACCGTTTCATATCCCTCCGGCAGACGTTCGATGAATTCATGCGCGTTGGCCGCGCGTGCCGCAGCTTCAATTTCTGCGCGCGTCGCATCGGGTCTGCCGAACGCGATGTTCTCCGCGATTGTCATCGGGAATAATACCGGTTCCTGCAACACCAGCGCGACGTTTCGCCTCACGCTTTGCAGTTGCAAGTCGCGGACATCTTCGCCATCGATCAGTACACGGCCGTCCCAGGGATCAAAGAATCGCGGAATCAAGTTGACAAGGGTTGTTTTGCCCGCGCCGGTCGGCCCGACAATGGCAATCGTCTCGCCGGAACGGATGTCCATTGACACATCACGCAAGACCGGTTGGCCCGCTTCATAGCCGAACGTTACGCCCTGCACGCGAACTTCGCCCCGAGTTCGGCCCAAGACGCCCGCGCCGGGCTTGTCCGAAATTTCCGGTGGCGTCGCAAGCGCTTCGACGGCGCGTTCTACACTGGCGTTGATGCTTTGCAGGCTGGTGTAAGTATTGGCCAGCGTCTTCATCTGCGTCTGCAGCGAATTTAAGTACACCAAAAAGACAAGGATCGCGCCGATGGACAATGTGCCTTCAAGGACATGACGCGCGCCAAACCACAGCACCACGCCGGTACCGAGCGTGGTCACCAAGCCGGAGCTGAGGCTGTTGATGCTGCCGACGAGAGCCGCGCGTTGCTGCGTCCCGATGGCGACCGCCGCATATTGCTGCAGCCGCTCGTGCTCGCGTTCTTCCTGGGTAAACGCCTGCACGACCGGGATACCGCTCAACGTCTGCTGCAAGTGCGACTGAATTCGTGTTTCGATTTCCCGTTTTAGCTTCGCCGCCGCCCGCAGCGGTTTGCCGACCAGAAATGAAGCGCCCACCATCAATGGTGCAATCGCGACCGAAATCCACGTCAGCATCGGATCAAGTTGCGCCATCAACAGGATCATCGCCGCCATAGCCAGCAGCGCGTGCCCCGGCGCGACCACAACTGTGTCAAGCACTTGATACGCGCTCCAACTGTCCACTGTGATCCGACCCATCGTGTCGCCGACCGGCGCGCGCTGATGGTAAAGCAGCGATCGCCGCTGCAGCCGGGCAAACAACTCTTCGGCTACGTCATAGACCATGCGTCTTCCCGCTCGCGTCCATGTCCAGGCTAGCACCGCGTCAACCACGGCGTTCAAGGCGAACAGGACCAATCCCGCGATGACAACCACGATCAGGAGCGTCCCTTTTGAGCTCGGCGCGCCCAGCGCCGCCATCCATTCGGGCAATGGCTTCGGGCCAAGCACGTGGTCCACAAGCACCTTCATCGGCCACGGTTGCACGGCCACCAGAGCGGACCCGGCCAGCGTCAGCGCTAAAATGAGCGCAAACGCCTGCCGCTGGCGTCCCGCGAATTGAAGGAGCAATCGGTACTTCACATGCGCCGCTCTACGTAGGCTATACCAACTTTCCGGAACTCATGAAACCGTAATCATTGAATTTTTTGGGGAAGATACCGATGGATTTGTGTTTTCCGTCACCTGGAGGAGAGTGATAAGATGACGAGAGTGACGGGGAAGATGCTGTATCGGACATTAGGGCGAACGGGCGAGCGGGTATCGGCGATTGGGCTCGGCGGGTTTCATATCGGCGTACTCGAGGGAGAGGAGGAAGCAATCCGTATCGTCCGCGGCGCAATTGATCAGGGCATCACGTTCATGGATAATTGCTGGGATTATCACGAGGGGCGCAGTGAAATCCGCATGGGCAAAGCACTGCGCGATGGCTATCGCGAGAAGGTCTTCCTCATGAGCAAGATCGATGGCCGCACCAAAGTGCTGGCCGCGAAGCAGGTCGATGAATGTTTACGCCGCTTGCGGACCGATTGCATCGACCTGATGCAGCATCACGAGGTCATCCGGATGGAAGACGCAGATGCGATCTTTTCCGAGAACGGCGCAAATGGGGCGCTGCTGGAAGCGAAGAAGGCCGGCAAGATACGGTATATCGGCTTTACGGGACACAAGGACCCGGTCGTGCACCTCCGCACACTCGAAGTGGCCGCCCAACATGGGTTCCGGTTCGACACCGTCCAGATGCCTCTTAGTGTGTTCGACGCGCATTTCCGTAGCTTCGAGAGAAATGTCCTGCCCCTGCTGATAAAGAACGAAATCGGCGTATTGGGAATGAAGCCGTTTGCCAGCGGAACGATTCCTCAAACCGGCATTGTTACGGGCATCGAATGTCTGCATTACGCGTTAAACCTTCCGGCTTCGGTAGTGATCACCGGGATGGACAGCATGGCGCGGCTCGAACAGGCGCTGGAAGCGATCCGGACGTTTCAACCGATGAATCGCGAAGCCGTGGCGGAGTTGCTGGCGCGCACGCACGACGCTGCGCTCACCGGCAAGCACGAGGGATTCAAGACCACGCACGAATTCGACGCAACGGCGCTCCACCCCGAATGGATGCGATGATTGGCCGCATTTATGCGGCGGCGGAAGCCATTTTTCTTTCTGCCTTGAGCCGAGGATGGCCAGCGTGCCAGATTCTGCCCACTCATGAAATACGTGCTTGCACTGGACCAGGGCACCACGAGTTCGCGGGCCATTGTTTTTGATCACAGCGGCGCGATCCGTGCTCTGGCGCAAAAGGAATTCCGGCAAATCTTCCCGCAACCCGGCTGGGTAGAGCACGATGCGGAGGAGATTTGGTCCACGCAATTGGCGGTCGCCGTCGAAGCCGTAACGCGCGCCGGGATCACCAACTCGGAGATTGCCGCAATTGGGATTGCCAACCAGCGCGAGACCACCGTCGTGTGGGACCGCGGGACAGGCAAGCCGATCTGCAATGCAATCGTGTGGCAGGACCGGCGCACCGCCGGCCGATGCCGTGATTTGAAAGACGCCGGCCATGAAGCGATTTTTCGCGAACGCACCGGACTCGTGCTCGATCCGTATTTCTCAGGAACCAAGCTGGCCTGGGTCCTGGACAACATTCCTGGCGCCCGCGATCGCGCTGCGCGGGGCGAACTCGCCTTCGGCACCATCGATTCGTGGCTGGTTTGGAAGCTGACCGGCGGCGCCAAACACGTGACTGATCCAAGCAATGCCTCCCGCACGCTGCTGTTCAATATCCAGTCGAGCGATTGGGATGACGAGTTGCTGAAAATGCTGGGCGTGCCGAGATCATTGCTGCCGGAAGTCAAGTCCTCGAGCGAAGCTTACGGGGATTCCGTGGGGCCGCTGGCCGGCATACCGATTTCGGGGATAGCCGGCGACCAGCAAGCCGCCCTCTTCGGCCAACTCTGCACTGAGCCGGGCATGGCGAAGAATACCTATGGAACCGGGTGTTTTATGCTTCTTAACACCGGCACGAAGCTGGTCGCATCAAGGAATCAGCTCTTGACGACCGTCGCGTGGCGCATCGGCGGCCGAACCGAGTACGCGCTGGAAGGCAGCGTGTTTGTCGCCGGCGCCGTCGTGCAATGGCTGCGAGACGGGCTGGGAATCATCAAGTCATCCAGCGATGTTGAGACTCTCGCTGCCTCGGTGGCCAACTCGGATGGCGTCTATTTCGTTCCGGCATTCGTTGGCCTGGGCGCGCCTCACTGGGATCCGTACGCGCGCGGCACAATTGTCGGGCTAACGCGCGGCAGCACCGCCGCGCATGTGGCCCGGGCCGCGCTCGAAAGCATCGCCTTCCAAACCGCCGATGTGATGGAGGCCATGCAGGCTGACTCGGGCATTCGCCTGCAGCAACTGCGTGTGGACGGCGGAGCCTCGCAGAACAATTTACTCATGCAATTTCAGGCGGACGTGCTTGGCATTCCGGTCGTCCGCCCGACGGTTTCGGAAACGACTGCGTGGGGCGGGGCGTGTTTGGCTGGACTGGCCGTTGGTTACTGGAAAAACCAGGGAGACCTGGCGGCGAATTGGAAGCCCGACCGCACATTCCAGCCCCAGGATACGCGCGCGCCAGAACGCCTGACAGAGTGGCGCCGGGCTGTCGATCGCTCGAAGAGTTGGATTCCGCATGAATCGTGATGAGATGCTGTCCAGGCTGGCGGAGCGTTCCGCTGTCTGGGACGTTCTCATCATTGGCGGCGGCGCGACCGGCCTGGGTTGCGCGTTGGACGCGGCCACGCGCGGGTATCGCGCGCTGCTGGTCGAAAAGGGAGACTTTGGTCAGGCCACCTCGAGCCGCAGTACCAAGCTGATTCACGGCGGCGTCCGCTATCTTCAACAGGGCAACATCAAACTCGTTCGTGAATCACTGCGCGAACGCGGCCTGCTTTTGCGCAACGCGCCTGATCTTGTCCACGAATTGCCCTTTATCGTGCCGGCATACAAATGGTGGGAGCCCGCCTTCTACGGCACGGGCCTCAAACTATACGATCTCCTCGCGGGCAAGTATCGTCTGCGCCGATCCGAATTCGTTTCGAGCGTGGAAGTGGCACGGCGTTTGCCAGGCATCAACGGCGATGGATTACGCGGCGGCATGTTGTACTACGACGCGCAGTTCGATGACGCGCGGCTGGCCATCGCGTTGGCGAGGACAGCGGTGACCCGCGGCGCGGCAATCCTGAATTACGCTCAGGTTGA
>JAKEEH010000111.1 GCA_022616725.1 Limisphaerales bacterium
CGGCGCGGCGGCATCTACTTCACAGATCCCGTACCGGAGGACAAACCAGGGAAATCATTCGTCTACTACATCCGTCCCGATGGCCGTGTCGTGCTCGTCTCAGACGACATTAGGCTACCGAACGGCCTCACGCTGACCCTGGATGAGAAGGTGTTGCTTGTGGACGACTCGCTCGGAGACCTCCTCTTCGCCTTCGACATCCAGGCCGACGGGAGCGCCCGCAATAAGCGCACGTTCGCGCGCTTGCAAGGTATTCCAGAGGGGAAGAAAAGCATTGCCGATGGCATGGCCTTGGACCGTGCTGGCCGCGTCTACGTCACCACGCTGACCGGTGTGCAGGTCTTTGACGCCAGCGGCAAGTATCTCGGCACGATTCCCGTGCCGCGTCAGCCATTCAACCTCGCGTTTGGCGGCCAGGACAAGCGCCTGTTGTACATTGCCGCCCGCGAGGGTCTCTATCGGCTGCAGATGCTCTCGCAAGGCCCGGACCGGCCTGGGAAGTAAGAATCGATGATCATTGCCAAAGTCCGCTGTTTCGTTGCCCGTGTCGAGGCCCGTCGCTCCATGATCTCGCCGCTCGTCAAAGCGTTGTCTTGATCGCCTCATTTCGAATACCGAAGCAACTTGCTCAAGGGAGGAATGATCCAATGTCGCGCCATGCTTTTCCTCGCGCCATGCCAAGGGCGTTTACGTTGATAGAGCTTCTCGTTGTCATCGCCATTATCGCGAACGGGAGAAACGGTGGCTGGAAACGGTGGCCGGAACCTTTTCCGCGTGCAATCGCCTCCTTCGTTCACCAATTCACCCCGGTCGCCAGTAACAGCTGCTCAATTAAATCCATGAATACTCGCACTCTGCTATTCGCCGCGTTGCTGCTCGTTGTTGCCTTGCCGAGCGAAGTTGAAGGCGCCGAGCCCCGCTTTCCCCTCAAGCCGAGCGCCAACGGACGCCACCTCGTGGATGCCGCCGGCCAGCCGTTCTTTTTCCACGCGGACACCCTTTGGGCGCTGCCGCGCAACGCTTCGCTCGCGGTGGCCGAAGAGCACTTCGACCGGCGCGTGAAGGATGGCTTCACCGCCGTTCTCTCTCACGCATTCTGCAAAGAGGCCGGCCCGGTGAAGAACGTGAACGGTGACGAGCCGTTCACGCCGCTCGACAACATCCTCAAGCCAAATGAAGCCTACTGGCGGCACGTCGACGCGATTCTTGCCGCCGCCGAAAAGCAAAGCATTCAACGCGGCGAATGGCGCCAACTGCTGCGCTTTTTGAATGCGTTGCATTGCGATCACGTCGTGCTCGAAATGGCGTTTCGCGGCTACGATGAGCTGCACTACTTCAAAGAGGAACTCGACCCGCGCCTGGGGCTGGGCCTCGGCGTGATTGACATCAAAGTCAACACGGTCGAGACGCCTGAGCTCGTGGCGCGGCGGATTGAACAAGCCGCGAACATTGTCGGCGTAGACCGCATCACCTGGGTGCATCCTGATTGCGGTTTCTGGATGAACAAACGTTCCATTGCGGATCGCAAGATCGCCTCATTGGTCAAAGGCCGCGACTTGTTTCTGGGACACAAATCGAACGCCGCCACCGGTCAGGGCTGCGAATGATGATGGACAAAGGAGAATTTGCGATGCCGAATAACCACCTGAAGAGAAGACCGCAGGAGATGGATCGCCGGGAGTTTATGACGCTGGTTTCGACCGGCGCGCTCGCCGGCGGCAGTCTGCTCAACAGCGCCAACGCTCTCGGCGACACGTCGGCTTTATCGCCACGGACTTCCACGCACGGCATGAAGTACCGGCGGCTGGGGCGCACCGGGCTGATGGTTTCGGAGATCGCGATGGGCTGCTCGCCACAGGGACAAAAGACGCCGCAGCCGGAGTACTTCGACAAGCTCACCCGGATTATTCAAATGGCGCTGGAGCGCGGCATCAATCTGATTGACACGGCCCCCACGTACTTCTCTGAGAAAGTGGTCGGCGCGGCGATCAAGGGCCGCCGTGACAAGGTCTATCTCGCCGACAAAGCCGAGACGCTCGACCGCGACAAATTGATCCAGGAAGTCGAACAGAGCCTGCGCGAGCTGGGGACGGATTACATTGACATCCTGCACGAACACGCCCACTACCGGACGCCGGAGGAGATTTTCACCAAGCCGGGTTTCCTCGAAGCCTGCGAGAAGTTGAAGAAAGACGGCAAAGTGCGTTTCTGCGGCCTCAGCGGCCACAACGTCGGCATTCACATCGAGGCGATCAAGACCGGTTACTTCGATACCTTCATGATCCCGTACAACTATCTCATTCGTAACCCGGAAGAAGTTCTCTTCCCGCTGGCGAAGAAGCTCGATGTGGGCGCGCTGGTGATCAAACCGATGACCGGCGCTTTCAAGCCCTGGGAGCAGATGGCGGGAGATGCGAGGCTCGATGAGTTGAAGCTCAAGTTCAATCAAAGCAACTACGCGCGCGCTTCCATCAAATGGGCGCTGGCGAACCAGCAGGTCGCCAGCCTGGTCATCGGCATGGAGTTCGAACGCGACGTCATCGAGGACACGGCCATGTCCGGCGCCCGCATGAGCGAAGAAGACGAGAAGCTGCTCGCCCTTTACGCCGGCGCGGTCGGCGGTGATTACTGCACGATGTGCAATAAATGTCTGCCCTGCGCGGAAGGAGTGGCGATACCCGACGTGCTGCGGTTTATGACGTATCACGACAATTACGGACATCGCGAGCGGGCGCGACGGCTTTACACCGGACTGCCGGTCTTGAATAACGCCGCCCGCTGCACCGATTGCGGCGAATGCGAGCCGCGTTGTCCGGCGAAGATTTCCATTGTGCGGAAGCTGCGCTCAGCGCACGCAACACTGACCTAAGCTGAATGTCCGACAAGCTGCCGGCCATTGGTATCTACACAACTCTTCGTGCCGGAGGCACGGCGGGAGATTAGCCGGTGGTGGAGCCTTGCGGAACCACCGGAAACAAGGCCGAAAGGCCTCCCAGCCCTGAAAGGGCGAGAGACGAGGCTTGGTCTGACGCCCTTTCAGAGATCGCTTAAAAAGTCCGCACACGGACTGTGATTGCGCAATCTACACCGTCGTCCTCGCCCGCACTTCAAGCGGGCTGCGCGGCGGGCGCAGCCGACAAGAGGCGAACGATGCGTTTGCAATTGACGACGACGGCCAGAATCAGGTACTGCACTTTGGCGCGCAGTCGGCCTCGATACCGGACCCGCCGCCCGTCATGCCAGCGCACCAGTTCATTGAGTTTCCTCTCGATGGCAGGGTGTTCTTTGCGAATCTGGTTATACTCTTCGGTCGTCGCTCGTTCTTGGGCAGCTTTGTACTGCGCTTGAAAATCGTTCTTGCTCACTTGGCGTCCACGCTTGGCGCCCGGCGGCAAGCACTGCTCTCGCAAGGGACAATCACGGCATTGCCCGGGGCTAAAACGATAGACCCAACCGTGATCCTTATCGTCGCGGTGGCGGGCCCGCGTCGTCTCTCCGTTCGGGCAACGCAATTCATCGCCCGCTTCATTGAGGGTGAAGGCGTCCGCTTGAAATAATTCCGGGTATGGCAACGATTCGGCTCCGAATTCTCCACTTCTCTAATCTTTTATGATTCCAGCATGCGCCGGGTCCAGCCGATTCAAAATCCGAGGATCGGAAGTTGATAGTCGATCGGCGGCGGTTGCCGACTCAAATCCAACCGATACTCGCCGAATCTGTTTACGTGGCCGGTCAAATAAGGGCTGAGACGGGTCAACGTATCGGCGTCTATCCTCATTCCTTCCTTCCTCATTTGGTGGAGAGCTTTGGTCATCGCGCACACGTTATAGAAGATCAGGCAATTGGCCACCAGATGATTGTACTTGATCAACTTCCGCTGCTCATCGCGATCGTTTTCGGCCAACAATCGTCCGCCGAACGCCACCCATTGGGAGAAGCGATTGAAATCCTCACTCTTATTCAACGAGCCGGTCGTCACTCGTCGAAGTTCCAGATCCGAAATCCAATTGAGCAGAAACTCCGTGCGCA
>JAKEEH010000541.1 GCA_022616725.1 Limisphaerales bacterium
GAGGGCATCGATCATAGTATTGGAGGCGCAATGCCCTCATCAGCTAATGGAATGTGGAATTGAACACTATTCCAGAGCGGATTTCAAGCTTAATTGCGTGAATTTGACGCAATTAACGCGATTGCCGCACGCCGACGTCTCAAATTCCAGCAGGTCGTATGTTGAAAGACGAAAGCGCCAGAGGACAGGCGCACTCCATGACCTGGCGGAACTTTCAAGCCCCCTTGCTGTTGCGCTTGCGTCGTGGAGTGCGCCTGTCCTCTGGCGCTTTCTCCCACTCAGAACTCCGGCGCTGGCGAATAGTCGTCCGTGACCTGCACTCGATCTATATTGAATCGATAGATTGCATTGACCATGGCCGAGGAGGCGCTCCGTTCAAACCAGCGCGCTGAGCACCACGGATATTGATTAGCGAGGAGAACCAGACCTGCCGGCCCGGCGTGCGGTCGAGGCGATTGATCCACCCTGCCGTCTTCGCGTGTAAAGTACTGATCATTTCTGATAGGTTTTTGGCCTCGGCATCAGGTGAGTGTCCGATAAAATGGTAATGATTTGAAAATGCCGCCCACGCCTCCAGCCGCCAGTTAAAGTCATGCGCGACTTTCAGCAAACCTCTGTGCAAAACGGCGAGGCGCTTGGCGCCACGAAAGCAATGTTCCTTGTTGTAGGTTGCGGCCGTGACGATGAAGGTGCCGCTTTGGGTGAGCTGATGCAAAGGCGCGTGCGGCCACGGGATTTCTCGCTGGGACATGTTTCGAATCTGTCATGCGCGCAATCGATGGCAACTGTGAAAGCGGCAGAGGACAGCCGCACTCCAAGACCTGGCGGAATGAAAGGGCTCTCCTCACAATTTGCACTGAGGCTCTCGTGTTGCCCTCAGTCTGCGCGATGCCATCGGATGGGAGAGGGTATGAACTCCGGAAACCCCGGCTCCGGTTCGGCAGCGAAACTCCAAGGCTTGCCGCGCCACGCAAGGTTTACTTCTGAGGCGTGCAAAGCATGACAGGGCAGGATCAGTCGAGCGCGCTGTTCGGCTGTGAGGCGGTAGTTCACGAAATCGAGGTAAATCTGTTCGTCTGGACCGTAGAGTTTGTCACCGACGATTGGGTGGCCGATGTGCGCGAGGTGAATGCGGAGCTGGTGCTTGCGTCCGGTGAGCGGTTCCACTTCCAGCAATGAAAAGTCGCCTTCGGCACGGCTGAAGCGGCATTTCACCGCATACGCGGTTTGGGCGGGCGCGCCGCCAGCGAGGACGCAATCCTTGATCGCGACGGAGCTGTTTTTGTCCTTTCCGAGGGGCGCGTCGATGATGCCGTGGTCTTCACGAACGTGGCCGTGCACAATCGCCAGATAACCTTTCCTGACCTCCCGGCGCTCCCAAAGCTTGCGGAGTCCAAGCGCTGTCGCGTCGTTCTTCGCGATGAGAGTCACGCCGCTGGTCTCGCGATCCAGGCGATTGATCAGGTGAGGGTGCGCGGTTTCGCCCAAATAAACCCGAACGCGGCCGATGAGGCTGGAAAACGCATCACCTTTGGTCGGATGGCAGACCAGACCCGCCGGCTTGTTCACGACGAGTAAGGCATCGTCTTCATGGAGAACGTTTACCAGCGGCTCCGGGTTGCTTGCCACGAGGGGAGCTTGCACTATGATGGGGAGGCGTTGAAAGCGTTGAACCGTGAATCGTTGAATCGATGAATTGTTAAATCGTTAAATCGTTGAATCGTTGAATCGTGAGGGGAAAGCGTGAAGGGTTGAAGTGGGAAGTGATGAGAGAGAAGTGGACCAAATGGCTGCCGATTCTGTTAATGGCCGCGTTTGCGCTGAGCCGGTGGCCGGGTCTGTTGCCGTGGAATTTCAGCGCCTTTTACGCGCTGGCGTTTTGCGGCGGGGTGTTCCTGCCGCGCAAGCTGGCGTGGTGGCTGCCCTTGACGACGCTCTTTGTGACGGACTTGCTGCTCAATATTTATCATACGGCCAAGGGATACGACGCCTGGCAGATTCACCTCCTGTTTAACTATGCAGCCGCCGTTGTATTGATCTGGCTGGGCACGCGCTTTAGTCCACGTGCTGCGTGGTGGAAGCTCGTCTCAGGCGGCTTGCTTGGCGCAATTCTCTTTTATCTCATTACGAACACGGCATCGTGGTTCTTCAACCCGTTCAATAATCCGGAGTACACCAAAACGTTGGAAGGCTGGATTAGGGCGCTGACCAAAGGCACCGCGGGCTACCCGCCCACCTGGGAGTTTTTCCGCAACACATTGCTGAGCGGCGGGTTGTTTACTGGACTGTTTGCGGGCGCGATGAAGCTGGCGGAAGCGATGGAACCTGAAGAGGAGAAGGAGGAGGAACCCGAAGCAACCGCAGAACCGGAAAAGACGGAGGCGTGAATATTGGCCAGTCGTTGGATCGTTAAATCGTTAAATCGTTGAATCGTTGAATCGTTGAATCGTTGAATCGTTGAATCGTTGAATCGTTGAATCGTTGAATCGTTGAATCGTTGAATCGCGCCAAAGCTATGCGGATCGGAGTTATTTCGGATACACACGATTTTCTCGACGAGCGCGTCCTCGAGTTTTTCCAGGGCGTCGAGCACATTCTGCACGGCGGCGATGTCGGGATGCCCTGGCTGATTTTGAAACTGGAAGAGATTGCGCCTGTGACCGCCGTGATCGGGAACACCGACCTGGGCCTTCAACTTCGCGAAACGGAAGTCTCTGAACTCGATGGCCGGAAATTTCTCGTGCATCACATCGTGAATCCGGATGCGCCGCACGAAACGATCGCCCGGCGCATTGCTCGTGAAAAGCCCGACGTGGTGGTCTTTGGGCACACGCACAAACCATTTCAGGAAAGGATTAACGGAACGCTTTATCTGAATCCCGGCTACGCTGGGAAAACGCGGTTCGCGCTTCCGCGCAGCGTGGCGATTTTGGAAACAACCAATGGGGATTTGCGGGTCGAGTTTAAGCTCCTGTGAGGGAGCGGATTACGGCGCGTTCAGATCGTCGGGAAATCGAAGTGCACATAAGGGACTAAAGCGCCAGAGGACAGGCGCACTCCACGACGCAAGCGCAATGGCACGGGCCTCCGGCGCTTTACGTCGGGCGCATGGGCAAGGTCAACGCGGTTGTTTTCCCTTGAAGTCGCGTCTTTCCTTGCGCGTCGAATATGCTACCATGGCTCTCGTGTCAAAAGTGAGACTTCAGCACCTATTGCTTTTGTGCGCCACGGTCACAGGCGTGAACTCCGGTTCACTGTTCGCGCAATTGTCCTTGCCGGGGCAGCAGCCGATCGTCGGCGCGCGCATGCCGGCGCTCAGCCCGGATGGCAAGCGGCTCGCGTTCGTGTACCGCGGCGACATTTGGACGGCCCCCGCCAGCGGCGGACGCGCCACTCCGTTGACGCAGCACATCGAGACCGACGCCTACCCGCTTTTTTCACCGGACGGCAAATGGGTTTCTTTGGCCAGCCGCCGCAACGGCAACTGGGACATCTTCGCCGTTCCAGCGGACGGGGGCAGCGCGCGCCAGCTCACCTATCACTCCGGTGCGGAGATAGCCCATGGCTGGAGTCCGGACGGGAAGTATCTGCTTTTTTCGGGCAAACGCGACACGCCGAACTACGCTTTGTATGCGCTGGATGTGAACACGCTCCGGCCACAGGTCCTGTGCGAGGACTATGCGAAAATCGAATACGCGAATTACTCGCCGGACGGGCGCACGGTCGCTTATGGACGCTACGGGTTCCATTGGACGCGCCCGCGCTACCAGGGCTCCGCAGCCGCGCAAATCCACTTGTTGGATGTCGCCAGCCAAAACCATCGCCGCGCTTTGACGACGAATGATTTCCAGCACCTTTGGCCTCGCTTCTTGCCTGATGGCAAACACCTGGTGACGGTCACGGTGGGCGAGGTAACGCCGAATTCGGGAACCATTGACGAGCCATTGACCAAAGTGGAAGACAACCCGGAGCGAACGCCGAACCTGTGGCTGTTCGACCTCGAGGGTAATGGCAAACAGATCACGAAATTCACCGGCGGGGCGGTGCGCTGGCCTACAGTGGCGTCGAAGTCTGGCGACGTCGCGTTCGAATACGGCCCGGATCTTTACTTCATGAAGAAGGGCAAGGGCAAGCCGGCCAAGATCGAACTCCTGGTCGCGAGTGACGAGAAACAAACCAGCCGCCGCCGCGAGAAGCTGACCAGCGGCGTCACTGAAGCCGAGCCGTCTCCGGACGGGAAGACTGTCGCGTTCGGGTTGCGCGGGGATATCTGGACCGTGGTCATGGAGAAGCCAAAAGGGATCGCGGCCAAGAACGCCGAATTTGCCCGCCGGCTGACCGAGTGGGTCGGCGACGACTCTGACTTCTCGTGGTCAAAGGATGGAAAGAAGCTCTATTTCACGTCCGACCGCGAATTCAATACGCGCCTTTACGAACTGGACCTCGAATCGCTCGAAGCCAAACCGCTCTGGAACCGCAACGAGGACATCACGGGACTCCGCGTTTCGCCCGACGGCAAGCAACTGAGTTTCTGGGTATCCGGCGCCGAGGGGGGTTTGTACGTCATGCCCGCTGACGGCTCGGAGGAGCCGCGCCGAATCGTGAGGGTGCCGGGGCCGCAATGGCGCGGGGTTGGCGGCGGCGACTATGCCTGGTCGCCCGACATGAAATGGATCGCTTACTCGCGCCGGGGTGAAAGCCGCGCCTGGAATATGTGGATCGTGCCGGCTGAAGGGGGCGAACCGGTCAACGTGACCCGGCTTTACGCTCACCACGGCGAACCGGCCTGGTCGCCTGATGGCAAATATCTGTTTTTCGAGAGCAACCGCGACGGCAGCGGCCTTTACGTACTGCCGCTGACGGCGGAGTCGATTCGCAGCGCGGATACCGATATCAAATTCGAGAAATCGACCAATGCGGTCACGGTGAAGATCGAATTTGAGAACATCCAACGGCGCATCCGCAAGGTCACCTCACAGGAGCCACAAGCGGACCTGACGGTGACACCCGAGGGTCTGATCGTGTTCATTTCGGAAAATGACGTGTGGTCGGCCACCTATGACGGGAAGGAAACAAAGCGCTTGACGACTGGCGGCGGCAAATCCGCCTTGCGCCTGATCAAGGAGGGCAAGAAGGCGACGTATGTCCAGAACGGGGAAATGCACACGCTGAACCTCGACAGCAAGAGCTCGGAGAAAGTGACGTTCACCGCCGATTGGGAACGCGATGTGCGCGCCGAGCGCCAGGCGGCGTTTACGCAATTCTGGCGGTCGTATCATCGCGGGTTTTACGACCGTCATTTCCATGGCCGCGATTGGGTCGCCATCCGCAACAAATATGAAGCGCTCCTCGAAGCGGTCGAGACCAATGACGAGTTTGCGCTGCTACTGCAAATGATGGTCGGCGAGCTGGAGACCTCTCACGCCGAGGTGAATCCCGCTTCCAGCGGCGTGACGTCTCCGGTCACTCCGCATCTGGGTTTCACGTTCGATTACACGTATTGCGGGCCAGGAATTCGTGTGGCGAAAGTCCCGCCCGGCGCGCCAGGGTGGTATAACAAAACAGAAATCAAGGAAGGCGAGTATGTCCTCGAGATCAACGGCAAGGAAGTGACTCTCGACGAGAATCTTTACAAGCTCATCAATGACAAACAGGACCGCATCTTCGAGTTTCTCGTCAACACGAACGCCGATAAAGAGGGCGCGCGTCTAGTCAAGTACAAAGTCCTTTCGCAGGATGAATGGAACGATCTGAACTACCGCAACCGCATCGAGCGCCTCCGCAGTTACGTCGAGGACCGCAGCGGCGGGCGCATCGGCTACCTGCATATTTCGGCGATGAGTTATAACAACCAGACGCAATTCCAGCGCGAAGCCTACGAATACATGGTGGGCAAGGACGCGATGGTCATCGACGTGCGATTCAACGGCGGCGGCAACATCGCCGACACGCTCATCGACTGGCTCGAACGCAAGCCGCACGGCTTTGTCCGCCCCCGCGATGCTGAGCGCGAATCGACTCCTTACCACGCCTGGGACAAGAAGATTGTCGTGCTCATGAATGAGCATAGTTACTCGAATGCAGAGATTTTCCCGTATGCCATCCGCGCCCGGGGCCTTGGCAAGCTCGTCGGACGCACGACGCCCGGCTATGTCATCTGGACTGATTCGCTGCGCCTGGTCGATGGCACCAGCGCCCGCATGCCCCAGACCGGTTCTTACCGCCTCGACGGCACCAACCAGGAAAATCAGGGAGAAAAGCCGGACATCGCAGTGGCGTTGACTCCGGAGGACTGGCTGGCCGAACGCGACCCGCAACTCGACAAGGCGATTGAAGTCCTCACGCCGCAAGTCGAAAGCCCCGTGGCGGCCGTCGCGGACGAAGACGCGGTCGATTAAGTCTCCATTGTTCACTTGTAAATCGCGCTCGGCTGCCTGAACTCTACGGGCAGCCGAACATGCTGAACCAATTACTCCGCCGTAAGTCGGTCGAACGCATCCTGGGCGAATCTGAAGCGGGCCGTATGGAAGCCGAACATGGTGGTTCGCTCAAACGCACGCTTCGTGCGGTTGACCTTACGGCTTTTGGCATAGCCGCCATTATCGGCGCTGGCATCTTCAGCACGGTCGGGCAGGCCGCGGCCGCGGGCGGCCCAGCGGTTTCGCTGCTGTTTGTGTTCATCGCGATTGCGTGCGGCTTCACGGCGTTTTGCTACGCCGAGTTCGCCTCTATGATTCCGATCTCCGGCAGCGCCTACACGTACGCCTACGCCTCGTTTGGCGAACTGGTCGCCTGGATCATTGGCTGGGATTTGTTGCTTGAATATGCCATTGGCAATATCGCCATTGCGATTTCGTGGTCGGATTACTTCACCGGCTTTCTTTCTGGACTTGGGATAGTGATTCCGGAGTACATGACCATGGATTTCCTCACTGCGCTACGCGGGCATGGCGTTGTGGAAGCGCTGCTGGCAAAAGGGCAGACGCTGGCACAGATTCTCGCGGACCAACCCCAGTTGAAGGACGCCTATAACGCGTGGACCAACGCTCCGGTGCTTGGCCCGGTTCATTTTGTGGCCGATGTGCCGGCCCTGTTTATCACGGTTTCCATCACGGCTTTGATTTATGTTGGCATCCGGGAAAGTCGTAACGCCGCGAACTTGATGGTCGCGTTGAAACTAACTGTTATTCTTGCGGTGATCGCCATCGGATTCTTCTATGTTGATCCGGGCAATTGGTCTCCTTTTGCACCGAACGGTTTGGGAGGCGTATTGAGCGGCGTGGCGGCAGTTTTCTGGGCATTCATCGGCTTCGACGCCATCTCCACCACCGCCGAAGAATGTGAGAATCCACGGCGCGACCTGCCTCGGGCAATCCTTTACACACTGATCATCTGCACAACCCTGTATGTGCTGATCTCATTCGTGCTCACCGGTATCGTTAACTACAAAGAACTCGACGTTGGTGATCCCCTTGCTCATATCTTCAAGGAACGGCTGCCCTGGCTCAGCGGCGTGATTGCGTTCAGCGCCATCTTTGTCATCGCCAGCGTCTTCCTCGTGTTCCAACTCGGCCAGCCGCGCATTTGGATGAGCATGAGCCGCGATGGTCTCCTCCCTCGGATCTTCTCGCGCATCCATCCCAAATACAAAACGCCCTCTTTTTCGACCGTCGTCACCGGGTTCGTTGTCGCAATTCCGGCGCTGTTCATGAATCTTAAGGAAGTCGTGGACCTGAGCAGCATCGGCACCTTGTTCGCGTTTGTGCTCGTCTGCGGCGGCGTGCTGGTGCTCGAAAACTCCAAAAATCCGCCCGCGCGCCCAAAATTCAAAACCCCCTACATCAATGGTCGCTACATCGTGCCGCTGTTGTACCTCGGAGTCGTGTTTGTGACTTATCGCTACTTCAAGGCCGAGGCTTGGGATCCCTTCTTCAGCATGGCCCCGCGCGCCAACGAGGCCAGCCAAACTGAATCCGGTTGGGACCTTTTCAAGCACAAGGTCCCGATGATCCTCTTCATCGCTGTTTCCACCGCGGTAGTCGTGCTTTCCTTCCTCAAACGACTCTCCCTGATTCCGGTTCTCGGGCTCTTGAGCTGCTTCTATTTGATGACCCAGTTGGGGATCACGAATTGGACCCGCTTCGGCATCTGGCTCGTGGCGGGACTCCTGATTTATTTTCTGTACAGCCGTAAATCCAGCCGGCTGAATCAGGCATAGCGGCTGGCGGTCTATTTCGCCGGCACCTCGGCTGCGCCGGCGGGTTCAGGCCTTTTCAGAAAGGCCCGCAGCCGCAACTTGTCACGCAAATCGTCCAGCAAAGTGTAGGTGACGGGCGTGACCAGCAGGGTCAGCAGCAGGCACAACGTTTGGCCGCCGATGACCACAATCGCGGTCGCGCGTCGCTCCTCTGCGCCCGGACCAGTTCCCAGCGCCAGGGGGATCATTCCCGCAACGAGCGTGAACGTGGTCATCAGGATTGGACGCAATCGATCGCGATTGGCCTGGAGGACAGCGGCCAGCCGATCCATGCCCTGCCGGCGCAACGTATTCATGTGATCGATTTGAAGAATGGCGTTCTTCTTGACCACGCCAAAAAGCACGAGCATGCCTAGCGCGGAATAGAGATTGATTGTTAATCCGGCAGCCCAAAGCGAGAAGAGCGCAAATGGCACCGAAAGCGGCAACGAAAGCAGGATGGTGAACGGATGCGTGAGGCTCTCGAATTGGGAAGCGAGAATGATATACATCAAAATCACCGAGAGCAAAAACGCCCAGAGGAATTCTCGAAAGGTGGTCTCCAGTTCGCGCGCCCGGCCGGAAACTCTTGTCGAGTAGGCGGGCGGCAAGTTCATTTTTGCCACCTCGGTGCGAAGCGCGGCGATGCGGTCCGCTTGCGCGAAGCCCGGAGCAACGGCCGCCCGCAGCGCCACAAGCCGTTGGCGATCGAGTCGGTCGATGCGCGTGGCCGTCCGTGCTGGAACCACCTGCACGAGATTGTCGAGCCTGATGAGACCGCCATTGCGCCGCGGAACGAACAAGCGCCCGACATCGACTGCATCATTCCGATCCGCTTCAGCAAGGCGGAGTTGCACGTCATAATCCTCGTTCACGCTGGCGTCGCGGAATCTGGAAACGCGCGGGTCGCCGGCGATCATGATGCGCAATGCTTCAGCGATATCCTCGGTATCGACGCCGAGTTTGGCCGCGCGTTCGCGATCGATTTCGACGCGCAATTCCGGCTTGTCGAGTTTGAGAGTCGTGTCGGCGTCGAGCAGGCCCAATTGCGGCGCTCGCTGGCGCAATTGATCGGCGTATTTGGCCAAGCTCTCGAGATCGGGGCCGAGCAGCGAGAAATCGACATCGAAACTGGGGCCGCCGAGGCTGATCGTCTGCGGATTGCGCACTGAAATCCGCAGATCGGAGAATTTACGCAGTCGCCGGCGCACCTCCTGGACGACGTCGCGCTGGGAATAATTGTCCTGGAAGGCGCGCCAGGGCGTGAAACTCAACAGGCGCGTCCAGGAGAAGACGCGCTCGGAGTGCGGGGCCAAACGAACATAAAACCGCGCATTGTTGACGCTGCCGAGAAAGCCTCCTCCCCCAGCGGAACCGAGCACAAGGCGAATTCCCTTGATTGTTCGCAGTTCCGCTTCCACCCGCTCAGCGACTTCGTTCATCGCTTCGAGGCTGGTGCCCTCGGGTGCGCTCACGCTGATATCGAATTCCCCTTCATCAACATTGGTTGGTACGTATTCCTGCTTGACCATCTTGTAGAGAGGCACGGAGCTGAGAATGACCCCGAGCGCTCCCGTGGCGACGATCCACCGATGACGCATCGCCCAGCCCAGGCTGGCGCCATACCGGCGGTCGATCCAGCCATAGAAGCCACGGCGCGAATTCGGGGCGGCGCCGGAGTTGGCGTGTACGCGCAACAGCCGCGCGCTCATCATCGGGGTGAGCGTGAACGAGACCAGGAGGCTCACCATAACGGCCACAGCCGCGGTGATGCCAAATTGGTAGAGAAAACGCCCGGAAATGCTGGACATGAATGATACCGGCACAAAAATCACCACCAGGCTCAGCGTCGTGGCCATTACGGCAAGACTGATTTCGGCCGTGGCCGCTTTCGCGGCTTCGAACGGCTTCATCTTTTTCTCCTCGATAAATCGGAAAATGTTTTCGAGGACGACGATCGCGTCATCGATGACGATGCCGACCATCAGCACAAGGGCGAGCATCGTCACGCTGTTGAGCGTGAAATCCAGCGCCTTCATCATCCCAAACGTCGCGATAACCGAAGTAGGAATCGCCACCGCGGCGATTACCATGGCCCGCCAGTTGCGCATGAACGCCAGCACGACCAGGCACGCCAGGATGCTGCCGAGGATCAGGTGCCGGTTGATTTCGTGCAGCGCTTCGTAGATGTAGCGCGATTGATCCCGGATGATCTCCATGCGCACATCCGGCGGCAGTTGCGCCTGGATCGTTTTCAGCTTTGCCTTCGCGGCCTCGATGACCGCAACGGTGTTCGCGCCCGATTGGCGTTGCACTTCCAGCGTGACGTTCGGCACGCCCTGCAAACGCGAGACCGAGCGCTGTTCCTTCGTCCCGTCCTCGGCCCACCCAAGGTCGCGAATGCGGATCGAAGACCCGTTTCGCGTCGCGACTACCAGTTCGCTGAATCCCTTCGCGTCCGAGATGCGGCCCATCGTGCGCAACGTCTCCTCCCGCAGCGCCGTCGTGACATTGCCTCCCGGGATATTCGCGTTTTGGCGTTCAATTGCCTCGCGCACCGCCGTAATCGGAATCTGGTACGCGGCCAGACGGTCGGCATCCACCCAAACATTGATCGCCCGTTCCAGGCCGCCCAGAATTTCGACTTCCGCGACACCCGGCGAACGTTCCAATTGGACTTTGACAATTTTGTCGGCGATCTCCGTCAACTCGCGCCGCGACCGGTCCCCGGAGAGGGCCACGGTCATCACCGGCGAAAGGTCCTGGTCGGACTTGGTGATGATCGGTGGATCGGCGTCGCGCGGCAGGTCCCGCAAAACGGTCGCCACACGGTCGCGCACGTCCTGCGCCGCCGCGTCGATGTCCCGGTTGAGCTCAAACGTGACGATGATGAACGAGGAGCCCGGGCCATTGACGGAGCGCAATTCCTTAATGCCTTCGATGGCGTTAACGACTTCCTCGATTGGCTGCGAAATCTGCGCTTCGATTTCCGCTGGCGATGCCCCGGGGAGCCGCGTCGAGACGCGAATCATCGGCAGGTCCACCGACGGGAAACGGTCAACGTCAAGATTAAAGTAGCTGGCCGCACCTACGACCACGAGCGACAGAATCAGCATCGTCGCGAAGACCGGCCGGCGGATGCAGATTTCAGCGAGACGCTGCATGCGCGCTTTCCGGGGGTTCGGCCTGGGTCGTCAAAGTCGCCTGCCGTTCCGCGGAGATACTCACCCGCTGCCCAGCCCGCAGATTACCGGGATCAAGGACCACCAGGTCGCCGGGTTTGACGCCGGACTTGATTTCAATCCATTCAGAATTCGCGCGCCCCGTCACTACGTTGCGCTCGGCAGCTTTGCCGTCCACAACGACAAAGACTTTTTCCAGCCCCGCAAAGGTGACGAGTGCCGCCGGCGGAATCGTAATGCCGGCATCATGCGCGCTCGTCACAATCTCCGCGCGCACAAACAGTCCCGGCCGCAAAATGCCGCGCTGGGGCACATCCGCCTCGACCACGAGCATGCGGTTGTCTTCGGTGAGAGCTGGACTCAGACGGGAAATAGCGCCCGCGTAATTATTCGTATCGCCTTCCACGCTCAGGCGCACCGTTTGCCCGCCGCGCACGTGAATACTCTGCCGCTCCGGTACTTCCAGCCGCAGGCGCAAAGGATCGTTCCGCACCAGCGTCGCCACCGGGGAACCCGCCTGGACGTATTCGCCCACCGAGGCAGTGCGTTCCTGAATGGCGCCGTCGAACGGCGCGGAAATTTTCGTGTCGGCCAGCGCTTGCTTGGCGATCTCGAATTCGATTCGCCGCTGATTCAACACTGCGAAACGCGTGCGCGCCTCGTCCACCGCCGCGTCATACCGATTTAAGGCAACGGTAAACGCCGCTTCGACCGTATCCAGCTCTGATTTGGAACTGATGCCCTCCTGAGTCAGGTTCAACACGCGGTCACGATTCTTTTTTGCCTCTTCAAAAACGGCTTTGGCCTGCCTGACGGTGCTGGTTTCGTCCGTATTGATCGTGTCGTCCGTTCCCTCCAGTGGCAATCCCAGTGCCGCGCGCGCCTGCGCGAGAGCGGCGGCGGCCTGCTTCTGGCGCAAGTCGTAGTCGATCTGCTCCAGTTGCGCGATCAAGTCGCCCTTCTCGACGACGCTCCCCAGGTCCACCGCGATTGTTTCGATGCGTCCCGGCACCTTGACGCTCAGTGTGGTCTGCTCGTGTGCCGCGAGTGATCCTGTGACAATCACGACGCGTTCCAGCAGGCGCATTTCGGCCCGCGCCACATGGACAGGGCGCGGTGTTTCTGCAGGCTCGGTCCGCCTGGAATCTCCACTTTTGGAACAAGACAGAAGCAATCCCGCCATGAGCAGCAGGGGACAGCTGCGGCCGGCGCAAATACATCGCTCTCGCTTTAGCTCAAACACAAAGGCAGTGCAATTATGCATCATGATGGCGGGTCAAGGCAATTCCTATGAATAGTTCTCTGCTGAGCTCTCGCGCTCGGACTCGCCGGGCGGAGTCGTCAATGTCACGAAGATTAATACCGTTTGGGAACGGGTTCTGTGCGAGGACACTGCGAGCGCGACCGACGCGCCAATCCCGTTTTGTCGCGTCCTGGTCCATGCTGACTAGGCTGAGCGGCTTTGCGAGCGCAAAAAAAACCAGTCCGGCGAGCGAGGCTCTAATTCGGAAGCGCGATGTAGAAAGTGGCGCCGGCGTCCGGTTTGCCCTCGGCCCACACCCGGCCACCCTGTCGCTGGATCATGCGGCGGACGTGGGCCAGGCCGATGCCTGCGCCTTCGTATTTGGGGTCGGAGTGGAGCTTTTGAAAGAGGTTGAAGAGGCGGTCACCATACTGCACGTCAAAGCCAATGCCGTTGTCTTGAATGCGCACGACGATTTCACCAGGCGCGGCTGTGGCAGAGACGCAGATCCGGGCCGGTTCGCGGGCGCGGGTGAATTTCAGGGCATTGGAGAGGAGTTGATAAAGGGATTCGCGAATCATCCAGGGGTCGCCCTGGATTTCGGGCAGGGGCGAAATCTCCCATTCGACCTGACGGCCTTCGGCCTCAAGCCTCAGATCTTGAAGAGCGGATTTCAAAGCCTGGTCGAGACTGACGGCGGTGCGATTGAGTTCACGCCGGCAGAGCCGGGAATAGGAGAGAACGCCGTCGAGGAGTTTGCTCATTTGCTTTGCTGATTGAGAGATGATGGCAATGTACTCGGCGGTATCGGAATCGAGTTTTCCGGCGAGGTTGCCTTCAAGCAAACTGCTGAAAGCTTCAATGTGACGCAGCGGAGCGCGAAGGTCATGTGAAACGGCGTAACTCAGTGATTCAAGTTCGCGGGTGGCATCGCCGAGCTGGGCGGCCAAACGGGCCAGGCGTTCCTCGATCGCGGCAATGTCCTCGGCCGGGCCTACCGGCACTTCAAAGCAGAACACGACAATCCAATCGCCGGCGGGGCTGGCGCGCACGTAGTACCAGCGTTGGGAATCGCGGGCGAAATGATGAGCGCTGGCGGGCCGCCGCCCGCTGGCAGCAACGTCGCAGAGGGAGTGTATGGGAAAGCCATTTGGCAGTTGCGCGGGTAAAGGAGCACCGAGCAATTCCTTGACAGGACGCGCGAACAAGCGGGCGGCCGGTTCGTTGACGAGAATCACGCGCCCGATGTTATCGAGCACCAGGCACGCATCGGCGATCTGTTCGAGAATCAGAGCAAGCTTCACAAGCGCAGCCACAATATACGCCGGATAGGGAGTTCCGGCCAGAATGAACGGCCGCCGTGCGCTCGTAAACATCGAGAGTTGCAGCCGCTGTTTCGCTCCAATCGAAACGGCGGGCGTGACGCAAGCCGCGTTCCCGCAGGCGCGCCCGCAAATCGGGGTCGCAACCCAGGGCACGAAGCTTTCGTGAGAGGTCCGGAACGTCCTCGGGATCGACGATGAGCGCGGCACCAGCGGTCACCTCGGCCAGAGCGCCGCGGTCAGAGCAAAGGACCGGGCAGCCGCAAGCCATGGCTTCTAAGGGGGGCAAACCGAAGCCTTCGAAAAGGGATGGAAAGACGCAGCCGCCTGCGGCGCGATAAAGCAGGGGCAAATCCGAGTCTGCGACAAACCCCAAGGGTCGGATGTCGTTTCGGAACATGGAAGCGGCAATCGCCTGGTAAACGACGCCGGCACCATGCCAATCTTTGCCGACGAAGACGAGCTGCCAGTCCGAACCGGTGGTGGTTTTAAAGTGATCGAACGCGGCAATGAGACGAACGTGGTTTTTGGCCGGGTGCTCGATCCGCGAGACGTAAATGAAGAAAGGCCGTTCGAGCCTCCAAAGCTTAATCGCCCGCGCACAGGCTTCCCCGGAAGGATCGGGTGAGAACCGGTTGTGATCGAGGCCATTGTAGATGACGCGCACGCGATGGCGCGGAACATCGAAAAAATGGTGAATATCGCGCGCGGTGTTGCGGCTGATGGCGATGATCGAGTTCTGACGCCGCGCAATGGGTGGGACAATCTTGCGAGCATAGAACGTGCGGAGCGGATCGTATTTACCGTTCACGTGAAAGGGTGCCAGATCGTGGATTGTGACGGTGAGGGGACAGGGCTGCGGCCAGAGCATGCGGCGGTAGCTTGGAATGTGGATCAGATCCAAATCATGCGCGCGCGCGAGTCGTGGGAGGCACGTTTGATGCCAGAAAACGTTCGCGACAGGCGGACGAAAACATTCCGCGACCGGCACAAGACGCATCGATTCCTGTAAATCGGCGAAAAGCGGGAGATCGCGCCGCAGAACAAAGAGCGTGAATTCGTGGCCAGTCTGGAATCGGGCAAAAGCGCGGAGCAGCGCAAAGATGTATTGGGCGACGCCCGTCTGTCCGCGTTGAATGACGGACGTCGAGAAACCAATCTTCATGGAAAGAGGAGGAACAATTCGAGCCGGGCCATGCGGAGGACGTTCCGAACGTTTGGGTGGGGATTACGAAATCGAAGCGTGGCTCCGAGATTCTGGGTGTAACGTTTGGCGCGGATCATGAGTCCGACCCCGGTGCTGTCGATAAAACGCAAGGCAGCCAGATCGATGATGGCATCGCTGCCGGAATTGCAGAGGGCATCGATTTGCGGTTGCGTCGCAGCCCAAACGTCCTCCGCGTTGGCGGCGGTAAGTTCGCCTTTCCAGAGCAGCGGCGGAACGGGATGAGCGAACTCCGGCGGCGCCGGGGGTGGCGGGTCGTCGGTGACCAGTTCGCGCGCGTGGATGGTATCGCTGGCGACAGTGAAGAAATCGTCGAGCTTGAAGCGGTGCAGGATGCGCCGAACCGTGGCACTCGGGGCGATAAGAATCAGCCGGAATGGCTGAAGACGGTGGTGAAGTTGCATCAACAGAGCGAGGGCACTGCTGTCAAAGAACTCGACGGCTGAAACGTCCAGGAGGCAGTGCTGGGTTGCGATTTGCCGCCAAACGTCAGCATCCCGCACAACTGAAGCGTAGTCGAAGCGTTCCGGAGCGCGCACGCGGGCCCAAGTGGATTCGGAAATTGTGATTGCCGCGGGTGAGGAACGGCGCGGGCGGGCGGCGGAGAGCCGCTGAGCCCAAAGCTGGCTGATCAAAGGCGCTCCGATCGCGCGGAGATCCCTGGCATAGCGGGCGGCCAGGCGGCGAGGCTCCTGAGCGAGCCGGAAAAGCCATTCGAGTCCACAATGCTGCATCCATCCGGGCGCCCGGCGGATGTGACGGGCCAAAAAATCGATCGTGGCGCCAACCCCAATGCAGACCGGCACGCGGAGGGAGCGGTAATGCATGGCCATCCATTTCTCCGCTTTGGGACACCCGAGAGAGACGAGCAGCACGTCGGGTTTCGCGGCGCGAATACGCTGGCAAATCTCCTCATGATTCATGTCGAGAAGCGGGCGAAAAGGCGGTGAATACCGGCCCGCAACCACGAGATTCGGATGTTCCCCTTGCAAACGGGCCACGGCCTGCTGCGCGACCTGGGGAGCGCCGCCGAGGAAGAAAATGCGGTAACCGGTCCTGGCAGCGTGTTGAAGCAGCAGTGGTACGAGGTCAGCGCCCGCGACGCGCTCGGGAAGCGGGTTCCCGAAAAGTCGGGAGGCCCAAACGAGGGGCGTCCCATCACAGAGCACCAGATGGGCATCGAAAAGAATGCGGCGCAGTTCGACGTCTTCCATCGCCTGGACGCAGAAATCGACGTTCGCGGTGACGACATAATGCGGACTTCCATAGGCGATCATTTCGTCGATGCGCTTGATCGCTTGATCGACGGTCAGGTTGTCAAAGCGGATGCCAAAAAGCGCAATTGGAGGATTCTCACGTGGAACCGTAGTCCGATTAGCGACACTCTCAATAGCGGGTCTTAGGAGGGGTTCGGCGAACTCCGAAACGGTGCCATCGGCGGTGATATGCTCATTCGTCCACACATTGCTGAGTGAATTCCGAGAAACAGCGAGACGGAATGGGGAAAGTCCCTTGCGGGGACGGGGAGCATTGCTACGTAGGTGTGCGGGTTGGCATTCTGGAGTTTTCACCCACTTAAGCGGGTTTCGGGTGCGGTTTACCCTAGGGTCTCACTATGGCGAGCGATGACAAACTCGGGAAAGAGTTTGATGCCTTTCCGATTTCCCCACGACAGGATGAACGGTCCCGGAAAGGGAGGGCTCCTGCCCGCGGGGAAGAGGAAGAATTTCCGATGTCGTTCGCGCAGGAGAGCATCTGGCTATTCGAACAAGTCGTGAGGCCCAGTGCAGTAAATCAGAATGTTTTTCGGATCGAGGTTGAAGGGCCGCTGGACATAGAGGCGCTGGACCATGCGATCAATGAAGTGGTCCGACGACACGTCAGCTTGCGTTCGCGCTTCGAGCGGGGGGCCGGGCTGCCTGTGGCGAAGGTCGCTTCAGAATTGAACATCTGTCTCCGAAAAGCAGACCTGAAACGTCTTTCGCCAGCAGAGCGGGAATCAGAAGCCGAGCAGATTCGACGCGCATTTGCTGGCGAGCCATTCGATCTGGCGAATGGACCGATGATCCGAGTGAAACTTCTGCAACGTGGAATTCACGAAAACGAGTTGCTTCTGGCGATGCACCACATCGTGGCGGATGAACCATCCGTGTGGATTTTTCTTCGCGAACTGGCGGGGATTTACAAGGCGATTGTCGGCCATAAATCCAATGCATGGACTAATCGCACCCGGAGTTATGCCGAGTCGATCCTCTCCGAGAGAGGTGAGGTCGTTGCGCTGAAAAGGGAACTTCTCTACTGGACGGCAAAGCTGGGAGGCAAGCTTCCGGTTCTGGACTTGCCCACAGACCGGCCTCGACCTCCGGTGCAGACGCATAACGGAAGCACGGTTGCGATGGCATTTGAGAAAGATGTCAAAGAGAGATTGCGCGCATTCGCCAGCGAGCACGAGGTGACAGATGCGAACGTGCTGCTCGCGGTTTTCAAAGCTGTCCTTCATCGCTATAGCGGCCAGGAAGATGTAATTGTCGGCACGCCGAGGGAGCGGTGCGCGGCTGCCGGGACGGAAGATTTAATTGGAGCGTTTGGGAATGTGCTGCCATTGCGCACGCATGTGACCGGCGACACGCGATTCAGCGAGTTACTGGTTCGGGTTTCGGAAACAGTGCGGGGCGCGCACGCGCACGAGCGTTTGCCGTTTGCAAAATTGTTGGAGGTTCTGCATCCGGAGCGTGACCTCAGCCGTGCGCCGGTCTTTCAGGCAATGTTCGCCACAAAAAGCCGGCCTGATACCATCCCTCAGATTCCAGGGTGCACATGCCGCGTGAACGAGATTCACACCGGCACGGCGAAATATGATCTCACGCTGGTGGTCGAACAGGACCAGGGGGATTTGCGAGGCTACGTTGAATTCAACACAGATCTTTTCGACAGGGCAACTGCCGAACATTTGTGCGGTCACGTAAAAACCATGCTCGAAGCCGCGATCGCGGACCCGGAGAAAACCATCGGCAAATTGCCGCTCCTGACTTCCATGGAGCGCGAGGAAATCGTGATGACATGGAATGCTACCGATGTCCATGTGCGACACGACCGGTGCGTGCATGAAATGTTCGAGGAGCAAGTCGAACGCACGCCGGACGCCGTGGCGGCGATCTTCGAAGATGAACAGCTCACGTATCGCGAATTGAATCGACGGGCGAATGGGATTTCGCGCCGGCTCCGAGAATTGGGCGCCGGTCCGGAAGTGCGAGTTGGGATTTGCGTGCCCCGGTCGATGGAGATGCTTGCAGGGCTATTGGGGATTCTGAAATCCGGCGCTGCGTATGTGCCGCTGGATCCGGCATACCCGCGCGAGCGGCTGGCCTTCATGGTGGAGGACGCGCAAGTCCACGCGCTGCTCACGACCGAGCGACTGGCAAACGGAGTCGGGCATGTGCACACGGTAACCGTGCCCGTGGAAGGAATCGAATGCGACGACAACCCAAAATCGGGAGCGACCCCCGACCATCTGGCCTACGTAATCTACACCTCCGGCTCCACGGGAAAGCCCAAAGGTGTAATGATCCAACACCGGAATGTCGTAAACTTTTTCGCTGGGATGGATCAGGTGTTGGGACCGACGCCGGGTGTTTGGCTTGCGCTCACAAGTATTTGCTTCGACATCTCAGTTCTGGAACTGCTCTGGACGGTGACACGCGGCTTTACGGTCGTGATCCAGTCTGAAGAGGGCGGATTGCGCGCATCGGGAGGAAACCGCACGAACCTGAACCCGGATGGCTACACCATCCCTGAACAAATGCGACGCGCTGGCGTAACTCACCTGCAATGCACTCCATCCTTGATGGGAATGCTCCTCCAGGAAAAGGGCGCGCGCGAAGCCGTTGCTTCAGTCAAAACGCTTCTTTTGGGCGGCGAGGCTTTGCCCGCCGCGCTGGCGGAACAACTGGCCGGTGTCACACGACTGCTCAACATGTATGGCCCTACCGAGACAACGGTGTGGTCAACGTGCGAAGTAATTGCGCCCGGCAGGCCGATCAGCATCGGACGACCCATTGCGAATACGAGAGTTTACATTCTCGACCGATTCCAACAGCCAACGCCCGTGGGTGTCCCGGGTGAATTATACATTGGCGGCGCGGGCGTTGCGGCGGGGTATTTGAATCGTCCCGAGCTGACGGCGGAGCGTTTCGTGCCTGACACTCTCACGGGCGCGGCCAGAGATAAAATGTATCGGACTGGCGATCTGGTGCGGTATCGCAGGAATGGAACGATTGAGTTCCTCGGCCGCGTCGATCACCAGGTAAAATTGCGCGGGTTCCGCATTGAACTCGGCGAAATTGAAGCGAGCTTGCGGCAGTGCGAAGGCGTGCGGGACGCAGCAGTGGCAGTAAAGGAGTTGAGCACGAACGACAAGCGTCTCGTGGCCTATATCGTGGCGGACAGGATGCTGGAAACGGCAGAACTGCGGCGCTGGCTGATGTCACGGCTACCGGACTACATGGTGCCTGCGCTCTTCACTTATTTGCCCACGATGCCGCTGACCCCGAACGGCAAAATCGATCGCAAAGCTTTGCCGGAACCGGCGGGTTTGCGCAACCACGCTGTGGCACCGCGGGCGGCGGCGAGAACGACGACCGAAGAGACGATTGCAAAGATCTGGTGTGAGCTCCTGCGTGTCCCGAACGTGAGCTTGACGGATCGCTTTTTCGATTTGGGTGGGGATTCGCTGCTTATGGTTCAGTTGCAAGCTCGGATGGAGGCGGCTTTGGGGGTCGAGATCCCGATCCTGCGATTGTTTCAGAACTCGACCGTCAAAGCCATGGCGTCGCTAATCGGCGAGCCGCGGCCGGAGCCGACGGAGTGGGAAAGAATTCGGGACCGAGCGAGCCTGCAACGACAACTCTTCTCGACGCGGCCATCAGCGAAAGCAGCAGCATGAGCGAGACGCCCCCGAACGAAGGTATTGCGATCATCGGCATGGCGGGGCGCTTTGCCAAAGCGCGGAACATTGCCGAGTTCTGGCGAAACCTGCGCGACGGGGTGGAAGTGATCTCGCTTTTCGGCGACAGCGACAACGAAGAGGGCGGCTTCAACTTCTGCCGGAATCACGGGCACCAGGTCAAGGCGCGCGGGGTGCTGGAGGATGCGGACAAATTTGACGCGGCCTTCTTCGGCATTAATCCGAAGGAAGCCGAGATCATGGACCCGCAACACAGGGTGTTCCTTGAATGCGCGTGGGAAGCGCTCGAGGATGCGGGCTACGACACGGAACGCGAAGAGCGTCCAATTGGAGTTTATGCCGGGATGAGCATGAACACGTACATGCTGTCGAACCTGGTGTCGAATCC
>JAKEEH010000008.1 GCA_022616725.1 Limisphaerales bacterium
AGCTTTGGATACTCGAACACCTTGACGCGATAGTCCCGCGTGCGGTTGCCGGAATATTCAACGGCGTAACTCAGGGCTGAATTCACCTCGGGAATGCTGCCGCCGAAAACCGGGTCGGCCAGAGTCCGTTCCAGCGACAGCCGGCGAGGCTCCTGACCGTCTTCCGCGATCACCAAAGTCGCCGAAGCAGGAGGAGGCCCTGAAAAGCGCGCCATCACGAACAACGCCGTCCCTTTCTCCACCGACACATCTCCCGGTTCTACCGATGCCAGCGCGGTTGCTCCGCGAGTGGCCAGAATACCCGCGCCGGGACGCTCGGTCGTCGCGAGCATCGCCACGATCGTCATGGCGACTGCCAGCGCGCACAGATGCGCCACCTGGGCCAGTCGCAGGCTCCCGCCCGGTTCGAAGGCGATTAGCTTGCGCGCCTGAACTTCCAAGATGGCCTCGCGAATGACTCGCGCCTGCAAATAGTTAAATTGACAGGTCTTCGGATCCGGTTGCTGCTCCACGGCCGTGATGAGCAGCGAATGCAGGTCCGGGTGCTCCCGTTCTATCTGGCGGGCAATCTGCCGGTAATCGCGCCGGCACCGCCGGACGTAGAGCAGGCTTGCCGTGAAGCCGCCCAGGGCAATGACGGCGATGGCAATGAGGGCAAATCGCCGATCCAGCGAGAAGCTTGAAGACGACCAGAGGAAAACAACCCCCGCCAGGGCTGTGACGGCCCAACATGCTGCCAGCGAGCGCCACAAACGCAGTTGGCGCTGGCGGCGGGCGACCGGCTCCAATTGTGACTGCAGGAGCCTCTCTATCATAACCGGCCTATTCTTTCTACAACGACTGACCGGAAAAGTCCAAGAAAGGTTTCAGGCCACCGAGGACTCGTTGAATCGTTGAACCGTTGAACCGTTGAACCGCTAAACCGCCAGCGGCTGCCTCTTGGAATTCTATTCGGTTTCATTCGGTTTCATTCGGTTTTCTGGACACCCCTCCCCTGTTTCCGTCCAGAAATGTCCAGTTTTGTCCACTTTTGGCCGTCGCGAAGTCCAAATCTCGTTTTTCGGATGGGAAATGGATGGGTTTTGGAGGCGAATGGGTCCCGCCGGGGAGACGCCGCTGGAAATCGCAGGCGCGGAGGTTTGCGCTAGACATATATAATAAATATCTTTCTTCACGCCTACATTATACCATGGGTTTTGGGCGGTCCGGGCGAGGAGGGGCGTTTTAACATGCCAATACGCGCCAGTATGTGACTATACGCGCCAGTAAGTGACAAAAAAGTTTCGTTTTCTGGTTGACAAGATTTGAATTTGTTGCAGAAGGCAACAAAGGACACAAAGGATGTAAAGCGCCAGAGGACAGGCGCACTCCACGACCTGGCGGAACTGTCAACGGCCGCCGCTACAAGAATCAGCCGTAGCGGCCTTCGATGTAATCGGCGGTTTTGGGGTTTTTGGGGGTGAGGAAGAGCTCTTCGGTACGGCTGTGCTCGATCAATTCGCCGAGGAGCATGAAGATGCACTCGTCGCTGGCGCGGCGAGCCTGGGCCATGTTGTGGGTAACGATTACGATGGTGTAACGGCCTTTGAGCGCGAACATCAGTTCCTCGATGGCGCGTGTGCCCTCGACGTCGAGCGCCGAACAGGGTTCGTCCATGAGGATGATCTCGGGCTTGAGCGGGAGCAGGCGGGCGATGCAGAGCTTTTGCTGTTGCTCGAGTTGCAGGTTGGTAGCGCGCATGTCGAGGCGATCTTTCAAGTCCTGCCAGAGCCCCACCTCGGTCAGCGCGACTTCGACGGCTTCATCCAAGACGGATCGCTTGAGGTCGCCACCTTCCTTGTGAATGCGCAAGCCAAAGACGACATTTTCGTAAACGGAAATCGGCAGGGGGTTGGGCCGTTGGAACACCATCCCTGCGGACTTGCGCAGTTCGACGAGAGAAACATCGTCATCGTAGATATTCTTGCCGTGGAGCTTGATCTCGCCGGTGGTGGTGACGTAGCCGTAGCGCTCGTTGACGCGATTGAAGCAGCGCAGGAGAGTGGTCTTGCCGCAGCCGGAAGGACCGATGAGCGACGTAATGATGCCATGCTTAATGTCAACGGTGACATCGATGAGGGCCTGGAATTTGGCGTACCAAAGGTTCAGGGCCCGGGTGGTGATGGCCAGCTTTTGGGGATCGCTCATCCGAAAATGCCGTTGACGTATTCGTATGTTTTCCGATTCGCAGGCGTGTCGGAGAACATGACCTGGTTACTGTCGAGTTCGATGATGTCGCCGTTCCAGAGGAACATGGTGCGATTGGCGAGACGCCGCGCCTGCTGGGTGAGGTTGGTGACGAGGATGATGGTCATTTCCTTGCGCAATTCTTTGAGAACATCTTCGATGCGCATGGTCGTGACGGGATCGATGGCGATGGAGAACTCGTCCAGGCAGAGAATTTCGGGCTGATGCGACAGGGCGCGGGCGATGGTGAGGCGCTGTTGCTGGCCGCCGGAGAGCTTGGTGCCGAGGCTGTCAAGGCGGTCCTTGACTTCGTCCCAAAGGGCGGCCTGGCGGAGGCACTTTTCGACCGCGCCATCGAGGTCGCTTTTGGCGGTCACGCCGGCGCAACGGGGCGCGAAGGCGACGTTATCATAAATGGTGAGGGGCAAACCGACGGGGAGGGGAGCGACCATTCCAATTTTGCGGCGCAGGGCATAAACATTTTGCCGGCGCACATCAACACCCTCGACTTTGATCGTGCCCTGGACCTTCGCATCGGCGCTGAATTCAATGGTCCGGTTGATGCAGCGGAGAAGCGACGTCTTGCCTGATTGGGCCGGGCCGATAATCCCGAGAATCTCGTTTTTGAAAATGTCGAAGGTGATGCCGTGAATGACTTCCTTCGGCCCGTAGGAGAGGCGAAGATTCGAGACTTCGACGTGTTTGGCCGGCGGGTGCATGCGCTTACCATTTTTTGCGGGAGCGCAGATAGACGCGCAGGACAATCGCGGTGGCATTGACCAGGAGGACGGTGCCAAGGAGCACGACAGCGATGGCGTAGGGGAGGGGTTTGGGCGCGCCGGTGACTTGAGTGGTGACGGTGTAGAGGTGCATCGAAAGAGCCATGCACTGCTCTTTGAGACCGTAGGCGAAGAAATCGCCTTCGGAAATGCTGCGGAAGAAGACGGCGCCGGTGAACATGATGGGCGCGGTCTCGCCGGCGGTGCGGCTGACCTGGAGGATGACGCCGGTGAGAATGCCGCTGATCGAGTTCGGCAGCACGATGCGACGGATCGTTTGCCAGCGGGTGGCGCCGACATTCCAGCAGGCTTCGCGAAAGGTGCGCGGCACGGAGGCGAGGGCCTCGCGTGTGCTGGCGATGATGACGGGCAGGGTCATGATGGCCAGCGTGAGCGACGCCGCAAGGACGGAACGCCCCATGCGGGCGAAGAGCACGAATGCCCCGAGGCCAAAAAGCGCGTGCACAATGCTCGGCACGCCCGCGAGGTTGATGACCGCGAGATTAATGATGCGGTTGAACCAGTTATCCCTGGCGTATTCGTTGAGGTAAACCGCGGCCATGACGCCGATCGGCGCGGCGATGAGAAGCGACACGCCGACCAGCCAGATTGTGCCCAAAAGGGCCGACCAAATGCCGCCACGCCGCATGCCGCCGACGGGATTGGTGGTCAGAAAATCCCACGAGATCAACGGCGCGCCCTGATAGACGAGGTAACCTATAATCAGGAGCAAGGGGATGATCATCGCCGCCGCCATCATCCCGAAGATAAGCCGGGCGACCCACTCACGCCGCTGCTTCTTGCGGACCAGCGGCGTTTCAGCGAAGAGGCGATTTGTCGTCTCTGCAATCATCGTTTTTTAATGCCGCGTATAATCAGGTCGGCGGTGAGGTTGACGATAAACGTCATAGAAAAGAGCAACACGCCGATGAGGAAGAGCACGCGATAGTGTTGGGAACCTTCGGAGGCTTCGCCGAGTTCGGCGGCAATGGTCGCGGTGAGGGTCCTTACCGGCTCGAAGATGAACAACGGGTTGAATGATCCATCGGCCGTAACGAAGGGAATGTTCACGGCGTGACCGGTGGCCATAAGGACAGCCATCGTCTCGCCCACTGCGCGGCCTACTCCCAACAGGACGGCGGCCAGAAGGCCGTTCTTGGCCGCGGGCAGCAAAACGCGGTAAACGAGCTGCCATCGCGTTGCGCCGAGGGCGAGGCCGGCTTCGCGAAAAGAGTCGGGGACGGCTTTCAACGAATCCTCGCCGATGGAGACCATGATCGGGACACTCATGAGCGCCAGGAGGATAGCGCCGTTGAGCATGTTGAGCCCGATAGGCGCATGAAAGAGATCTTGAATGATTGGGTTCATGACGGTGAGGCCGATGAAGCCCCAGACAACGCTCGGGATGGCCGCAAGCAGTTCGATTACGATCTTGAGTGTTTCCTTGATTTTACCGCCGCAAAACTCCGAGACAAACACTGCCGCCCCGAGCCCGAACGGGACGGCGATGATCATCGCCAAAGCCGTGACGCTGAGGGTGCCGACAATCAGCGCCAACACGCCAAAACGAACGTTGCTCTGCGAGGTCGGGTACCATTCTTTGCTGAACAAAAACTCCTTGAGGGCGAACTTTTTGGCCGCGGGGCTGTGGTCATCGGCGTGGCGCTCGACCACAGCTTCCGGTTGCGCCGGCGGTTCATGCTTTTGAAAGAACAGGGGCGCGGCTTCGCGGAAAACAAAGAAGAAAATGCTGAAGACGAATATGATGGCGCTGATGCCGCACAAGCGGATAACGAACTCGATCAGCTTCTCGCCCGCGATGGCGAGCGCGCCCCGGCCCGCTCGCGCTGGCTTGTTCGCGGGCGCCGAGCCCCTCTCGGGCTGGGCGGGTTTGGGGGCCGCGCGTTCGGGGGCGAGCTCTGTTTGCAGTTCTGTTGCCACGGGCTACTTACGACTTTGGCAGGGGGACATAGCCAATGTCCTTGACAATCTTTTGGCCAGCCTCGCTCATCACCCAGTCGAGGTATTTTTGGATGTGTGGCGGCGGATTGCCGGGCGTGTACATGAACATCGGGCGGGCGATGGGATATGTCTTATCCAACGTGGTCGGGATGCTGGGCTGGATGGCCGGCTCGCCCTTTTTTTTGGCGACTTTGAGGATTTTAACCTCAGGCGTCGCATAGCCGAGGCCGCTGTAGCCAATCGCGTTTGGCGTCTTAGCAATCAGTTCCACGACATCTTTCGAGCCATTCAGGTCCACGCTGCCAGCTTTGAAGTCGCCCTTTTTCCCAATCACCACCTCCCGAAAATAATGGTATGTGCCGGAGTTGTTTTGGCGGCTGACGCGCACGATGTCGTCCCCTTTGCCGCCAGGGATTGCCTGCACGCCGAGCTGACTCCATTTCGTGATGGTGCCGCCTTCCTTATAAATCTCCGCAAGATCGTCGATGCTGATTTCGTTTAGCGGGTGGTCTTTGTGCACGTAAATCGACAGCGCGTCATAGCCGACCATGAATTCCTTGGGATCGGACCCATGTTTCGCTTTGGCCTTTTCAATTTCCGATGGTTCAAGCTTGCGGCTGCAGTTAGCGATCTCGGCCGTGCCATTGATCAGGGCTGCGACGCCGATCCCGGACCCGCCGCCGGAGACTTCCACTGAGACTGAGGGCTCGACCTTTGCGTATTCCTCGGCCCAGGCCTGGGCAAGATTCACCATAGTGTCGGAGCCGATGTTCTGAACGGTCGTCTTGCTAACCGAACCGGACCCGCCGGCGCCGTCCCGCTTGCCGCAACCGGGCTGCGTCAGGCAAGCCGCCATCGCGATGGTCAGAATCAAAATGGTTGATCTTGCGAATTTTGTTTTGCTCATGATTTGTTCTCCTAATCGATTTTGTCTCCGAGAATGGCTTCTGTGAGATCGTTGAGGTGGTCGCAGATAAACTGGTAGGTCACTTCGTAGGCCGTGCGCACCTGCTCCGGCGTGCCGGTAACCTTTGACGGGTCCTGCACCGTCCATTCCAAGCCGACCGTCTTTGTGGGCGGAGGCGGAAGGACTTTCTGCGCCTCCCTGGCCAGTACAATGATGACCTGATAGTGCTCCAGATTGGGCACCTGCTCGACCGACTTGGAGTTCTGGCGCGAAATATCGATCCCCTTTTCGGCCAGGAATTTCACGGTGCCTGGATCGACGGGCCTGGGATCAATCCCCGCGCTGGTGAACATGAGCCGGGGTTGATCCAGGGAATTGGCAATGCCTTCGGCCATTTGGCTGCGGCAGGAATTGTGCTCGTCCACAAAGAGCACGCGCAGCACTTCGGTGCCCTTGTGTTTGCTGTATTCGCCGGTGCACATGTAAAGCACCTCTTCGCAAATGTTCTTGGCCTGGTCGGACACGCGCTCGAAACGCCGGGCAATCGTCATCAGCGGCGTCAAGGCCTCCAGCGGGAACTTGTTCTCCTGGCGCAGTTGGATCAGCTCGGCGTTGATCCGATTGCGCAATTCATCGACCTTTTCCTCGACGACCATCGTGCTGCGGGCCAGTTCGGCGTTCTGCTCGGTAAAAGCCTTCACCGCGTCGTGGAGCATCGGGATGGAGAAATTGGCGATCTCGACGAACCGGGCGGACGCCGGAACAGGGTTCAGATGCGCCACCTTCAAGCTTTGGCGTGCAATGCTTTCGGCGTAATCGCCGATGCGCTCCAGTTCGGCATTAATCTTGATGGTGGCATAGACGAAGCGCAGGTGCCCGGCGACTGGTTGCTGGCGAACCAGGAACTCCAGGCAAAGGCGGTCGATTTGCTTTTCCAACTCATCGATCCGCTGGTCGCGCAGGATGACCGAGTAGGCCGCCTGGCGGTCTCGGGCAACAACGGCCTGCAAGCCGTCTTTGAGAGCGCGTTCGGCCAGGGCGGACATTTCCAGCACCTTGGACCGGATGAGGTCGATATCGCGCTGTAATGTCGCTTCGTAATGCGATGCCATATGTTTCGTTCGGGTTGAGTTTTGGTGACAACGGTTACGCAATTGCGTCGTTTAAGTTACGATTCTGTTACGAAACTGACTTATCGCGGTTCGCAATCAACCGCGCCGTCGTGAATCGCTGCTGATTTGAAAGATTGAAAGCGGCGACCTGGCGCGTAACATCCCGGCCATGAGAATTTGCTTCTTGATCTCCCTCCTTTCTCTTGTGTTCAGCGGCGTGGTCCAGGCTCAAAAATCGTACACCATCGGCCTGGTGGCCAAGTCGCAAGGCAACCCGGTATTCCAGGCCGCACGGGTTGGGGCGATGGATGCTGCCAAAGACCTCGGCCAAAAGCACAATATCCGGATCAAAGTTGACTGGCGCACGCCCAATGAGGAAGACGCCCAGAAACAGGCCGAAGCGATCGAGCAACTGGTTTTGGCCGGCGCTTCGGGCATCGCCGTGAGCTGTTCGGACGCAAACAAACTGACCGACGCAATCAATTCCGCGGTCAGGAACGGCGTGCCGGTGGCGACGTTTGATTCCGACGCGCCCGCAAGCAAACGATTCGTCACGCACGGCGTGGATGACGTCAAATGCGGCGAGCAGGTCATGCACGAACTGGCGAAAGTGATGGGCGAAAAAGGGACCGTGGCGATCCTGGCGGGCAACCAGAACGCGCCGAACCTGCAAAAGCGGGTGCAAGGGGCGAAAA
>JAKEEH010000542.1 GCA_022616725.1 Limisphaerales bacterium
GTGGGCGCTTCGCGCCAGGAGGCAGGCACGATCTATTTCGTGCGCGACAATGGCGTCGGATTCGACACGCGCTACGCTGATAAGCTTTTCCAGGTGTTTCATCGGCTCCACCGGGCGGAAGAGTTTGACGGGACGGGGGTCGGGCTGGCGATTGTACAGCGCATCGTACAGCGCCATGGCGGGCGTGTCTGGGCCGATGGCAAAGTCAACCAGGGCGCGACATTTTACTTCACGCTTCCGCCGCCGACGCCCTCGTGAGTATCCAAATCGTGGACCAAATGGCCCGGCATTTCCCTTCATGAATGTCCAAATTCTGGACAAATTTGCCCGGCAAATGGGCAAACTGGAACTGTTTTTGCTACGCAATCCCCCCGGATGACTTTGACCGGAGCGGACGATGGAGCAGAAGCTTAAGATTCTGCTGCTTGAGGACGTCGAGACCGATGCGACTCTGGTGCAGCGTGAACTCACTAAAGCCGGAATCCTGTTCGTCCCTTGCTGCGTGGATGGACGGGAAGGTTTCCTCGCGCAACTAAGCGAGTTTCGTCCAAACGTCATACTGGCTGACTACACATTGCCCCATTTCTCCGCCCTGGAAGCCCTGCGCCTCCTCAAGGAACTTTCCAGTGACGTGCCGCTCATCCTGGTCACCGGTTCGCATTCGGAAGAAGTTGCCGTCGAATGCATGCGCGAAGGGGCCGAGGATTACATCCTCAAGGACAGCCTGCGCCGGCTCCCCTCGGCCGTCCTCAATGCCGTCCGCAAACGCGCCGGGGAACGCGAGCGGCGCGCGGCGCGCGAAGCCCTGCGGCGCAGCGAGGAACAGTACCGGCTCATCGCAGAAAACACACGCGATCTCATTTGTATAATCGATTTGCAAATGACGGTTCTCTACGCCAGCCCCTCCCATCGCTCAGTGCTCGGTTACGCTCCGAACGATCTCTTGGCAAAAAGCATTTCCGACGTTATCCACCCCGACGACGCGCAGACATGGCGTAATACCCTCGACGAAGCCCTCTTCCTGAAGGAAGGGCGGACAGCCGAATTGCGCTTTCGCAATGCCTACGATCATTGGCAGCTCTTCGAGTCCGTCGTGAGTTTCATTTTTGACGACCATGGCCGGCCCCAACGCACGCTTGTCGCTTCCCGTGACACGTCTGATCGCAAGCAGGCCGAACGTGAGATTCGGAAACTGGCCGCCTTCCCCCGGTTCAATCCCAACCCTGTCCTGGAATTCTCAGCCGACGGCTCGCTGACCTATTTCAACACTGCCGCCCTCGAGATGGCCAAATCCTTGAAAAGACATCCGGAAGCCATCCTCCCGCTCAACATCGCCACCATCGTCAAAATGTGCCTCACGACCGGACAGAACACCTTGCACCTCGAGACGCTCGTGAACGGCCGCACCATTTCCTGGTCCTTCTTTCCGGTCATTGCCAACCAAGTCGTGCACTGTTACGCCGAAGATGTCACTGCCAGCCGCAATCTCGAGGCGCAATTGCGGCAGGTCCAGAAAATGGAATCCATCGGGCAGCTCGCCGCAGGCGTGGCTCACGATTTCAACAATATTCTCACGGTCATCCAGGGCCATGCGGGCCTCATGCTTGCGGACCCGAAAATCGGCGGCAGTTTTGCCGAGTCCGCGCGGCAGATTTCGGCGGCCGCTGAACGCGCTTCAACCCTGACCCGTCAGTTGTTGCTGTTCAGCCGCCGCCAGACCATGCAGCCCCAGTTGCTGGATCTGAACGACGTGATCCGGAGCGTTTCCAAAATGTTGCGCGCGCTGGTCGGGGAGCAGGTCAGGATTTGCCGCGAACTGAACCCTGAATTACCGGCGGTCAACGCCGATGCCGGCATGATCGAGCAGGTGCTGGTGAACCTCGCCGTGAACGCGCGTGACGCGATGCTGCCCCGCGGCGGCACGCTCACTCTGCGCACGTTCGTCCGCCGAATTGACGACGAATTTGTCGCCACTCACCCGGAAGCCAAACCGGGTTACGTCATCGGATTGAGCGTCGAGGATACCGGCCATGGAATGGATTCTTCAACCCTGAGCCGAATCTTCGAACCCTTTTTCACCACCAAGGAGATCGGCAAGGGCACCGGGCTGGGCCTTGCCACCGTTTACGGGATCATCAAACAGCACCAGGGCTGGATCGACGTGCGCAGTGAGATCGCCAAAGGCACCACGTTCACGATCTTCCTGCCCGCCAGCTCCCGGGCGCGCCCCAAAGCCGTCGCCGACACCGCAACGCAGATCAACGTTCCCGGAGGACACGAGACGATCCTCGTCGTCGAGGACGAAACGCCGCTGCGCGAGCTCGTCCGCGAGATTCTTGAGAAAAAGGGATACAACGTCCTCGAGTCCGCCACAGGCCTGCAGGCGCTGAAACTCTGGGAAGCGCGGCGCCAAACCATCGACCTGCTCCTCACCGACATGATGATGCCCGAGGGCATTTCCGGGCGCGAGCTGGCCGAGAAACTCCTCGCCGAAAAACCCTCTCTCAAGGTGATTTACACCAGCGGTTACAGCATGGACGCCGTCAGCCCAGGTTTCACCTTGCAGGAAGGCGTCAATTTCCTGCAGAAACCCTACCCGCCCAATGCGCTGACGAAAATGGTCCGCGAGCGCCTCGATGTGGCTTAAAGCGCGCTGGCGGCCAATTGCGAGCGTTCAATTGACAACAAGGCATGAAGAAGGATCACAAGTTCATATTATGACTCCTTCTTCTTTGCGGCTTCGCGCCTTTGTTGTTACCACGCAATTCTTCAACGCTCCGCGCTCTTTCCCGATTCAACGATGTAACGATTCAACGGCTATCCTATTTAACCCCTTTAACTGTTTTAACTAACATATATAAATATCGTCTTGCACTATATCAATATTTGTGATATAATACCTGCATGATACTGGAAAGTATAACGGTGGCCGGCGCTCCGGGCGCGGAACCCACCATCTGGGCTGGCGTGGGTGGACCACGTCGCGGGACACCGCGCCAGCCGGCGAACTGGACGATATGGGACAAAATTGAACGAAGTTGAAAAAAATTGAAAGAAGTTGAAAGGAAATGACGGGGGCGTGACCGCCCGACCGGTCGATCTATGAAAACTGATACAAAAGTGATACAAAACTGGTATACAAATGGGGGATGGGTGTATCAGTTAAAACCTTCCCCCGCACTCGGGGCTGGCTGTTTATCCCTTCAACAGGCCAAACGTGAACATTTGGGGGGGGAGCGCGACCGTCTCGGTCGCTCCAGTCGGCGTCTCGCCGACTGGCCGACGGTTCAATCTTTCGAAAACCCATCCAAAATCCATCCATTTCCCACCCGAAAAAAGCGAATTCGGGGCCAGCAGGGCGGGGGAATCCAAAATGGGACAAAACGGCACGTGCGGGCAGAACGCAAACATCGGGCAAAGGACTATTGATAATTTGGCGAAAAATCGCCACACTCGCCCCCGACTTTCGACCTGGTTTAAGTTATACGATTATGGCACAGGAATTTCCAACCGGCAGGCTGGCCGTCCTCGTGGGCGGCGGCCCGGCCCCCGGGATTAACGGGGTGATTAGCGCGGTAACGATCGAGGCGGTAAATAACGACATGGAGGTGATCGGCTTTCGCGACGGGTTTAAATGGATTTCGCAGGGCATATCCGACCGCCACAAAATCCTGCATATCGACGACGTTAGCGGACTTCACCTGCGCGGCGGTTCGATCCTGGGCACTTCCCGGACCAATCCCACCAAGTCTGAAGCTCAGATGAAAAACGTTCTGAAGGTCCTCGAAGAAATGAATATCAGTGCGCTGGTCACGATTGGCGGCGATGACACGGCGTACTCGGCCAGCCACGTTTATCGGGCCGGCGGTGGGAAAATTCGCGTCGCCCACGTGCCCAAGACCATTGACAATGACCTGACACTGCCCGGGTCGGCGCCCACCTTCGGGTTTGAGACCGCGCGGCACCTCGGCGTGTTTATCGTTCGCAATCTGGCGGAAGACGCCAAGACCACCTCGCGCTGGTATCTCGTAGTCAGCATGGGGCGGGCTGCCGGGCACCTTGCGATGGGGCTCGGGAAAGCCGCCGCGGCCACCTTGACCATTATCCCTGAGGAATTCCGCGGACGGCAGGTAACATTTGACGAGCTGTGCGATATTATAATTGGGTCGATCATTAAGCGGCGGGCCAACAACTCCCATTATGGCGTGGTGGTGCTGGCCGAAGGCTTGATCGAAGCGATCGATGAGAAAACGCTGACAGAAGCGGTGAACAGCGGACAACTCGGCCGTTATGGTAAAGTCGTCCGCGACGATCACGGGCACCTGCGCCTGGGTGAAATCGAATTCGGACGGATGATTAAGGATTTGTTGACGGAGCGGTTGAAACACCTGGGGCTGGAAATGGCTTTTGTGGATAAGGATCTTGGTTACGAATTGCGCAGCGCTGATCCCATTCCGTTCGACGCGGAATATACTCGCGACCTCGGCTATGGCGCGGTCAAATTCATCCGCTCCGACGCCGCGGCGAATTATGGTGCCGTTATCAGTTACGCCGAAGGCCGCATGAAGCCCCTGCCGTTCGACGAAATGATCGACCCCAAGACTGGCCGGATGCGGGTGCGGCGAGTCAACGTGGACGGCGAGACATACGAGTGCGCCCGCCGCTACATGATCCGATTGGAGCGAAGCGATTTTGAAGAACCAAAGCGGCTGGCGCGGCTCGCCTCAACGATCTCGATGAAACCCGAGGATTTCCGTGCCAGATTCGGGTATATCGTAGGTTTGTAGGAACAAAAGCCCCTTACGTCGGGGTTACAAGACAAAGCGATGAGCGTGGCCGATATCCCAGTCCAGTTCGGCGATCCAATCAATGCGCGGATTCTTGAAATCTCCGAGGACCAAATCCAGGGATTTCAGCGACAGCCACTCGAGGAGATTGCGCGCCAATCCGGCGTGGATTTGCCAATAGTCATTGAACGAATTCAGGCGATGCTTCGCGCCGGGACCATTCGGCGGGTGCGTCAAACCTTGCTGGCGACGAACCTTGCCCAGGGGGCCCTCGTGGCGTGGGAGGTTCCGCAAGAAAAACTGGACGCCGCATTCGATTACATGTTCCGGCAGGATCCCTTCTCCGGCCACGTGGTGACACGCTCGACCGATGCCGCCAGTGCCGGATCGACTTACAAGCTTTGGACGACGGTCAAAGTGCCGCAGGGTTATTCGATGACCAAACACTGCGAGTTCCTCGCCCGGCAGACCGGCGCGAAGCATTTCCGGCTTATGCCGGCCAAGCGTCTGTTCGTCCTCGGTGTTGGACACACGCGACGCCGCGGGATGCCGCCGGGCAGCAAAGCCGATGTCCCAGCCGACGTGACGGAAGTCTCGGTCGTCCGGCTCAATGATCTGGAGTGGCGCGTTCTCGTCGCCCTGAAGCGCGAGTTCGCGCCCGAGGAACTTAAACCGGACCTCTGGCGACCGCGCGCCGACGAAGCTGGCGTACCGCTGGAAACCTTTTACGAAGTCGCCGAGGGCCTCGACCGCCGCAAAGTCATTGGCCGCTTTTCGACCTTCCTCGAACACGTCAAACCGCTGCAGGACGGTGAACGCGTCACCCGCTTTAACGCGCTATTTCATTGGGCCGTCCCGCCGGGCCGCGAGATCGAAGCCGGGCGCGAAGTCGGCCGCCACCACATCATGACCCACGCCTATTGGCGCGAAGGCGGACCGGAGTTCCATAACGTCAACATCATGGGCGTCGTCCACGGCAGCGAAAAAGCGACCGTCCTCGAGCACAAAAATGCTATTGACAAACATTTGAACGTCTGCGGCATCCCGGTCAGCTACACCAACGTCTTCTGGGGCGGCCGCAGCGAGATCAAACCGTCGGAGATTTCGCCGTTCGCGTATCGGGACTGGTGTTTGGCTGTCGGTCTTGATCCAGAGAAGATGCGCGGCGAATGAAGCAGGATTGCGGCGCCTAAAAGAGCTTTCGTGCAGCGTGAAAACTGCTTTCGATAAAC
>JAKEEH010000543.1 GCA_022616725.1 Limisphaerales bacterium
ACAACGAAGCCGCCGACCGCGAATTCCTGCCGCAAGTGAGGCAACGCCTGAGCCGCCGCTATCCCGCCATGCATCGCAGCTATGGCCGCGGCGGCTTCGGCGCACTCTATGCCATCACGCCTGACTGGCACCCCATCCTCGACCGCCTGCCGGGCCTGGAAGGCGGCTACTGCGCCGTCGGCTTCTCCGGCCACGGCTTCAAAATGTCCCCCATTGTCGCCCAACTGATGGCCGAGATGATCGTGGACGGCCAGGCCCAAGCGCTCGACATCGCCCCGCTGCGTTTGGCCCGCTTCGACGAAAACGACCCGGTGAAGACGCCCTACGACTACGGGGTCATGGGGTGACGCGGTGCCCGATGCGTGAGTGAGGGTTCGACAGTCCCACTTCCTCTGGGCAGAGGCGAGGGGCAAAAAGTCTGTGCAAAAGTCTGTGCAAATCGATCACACCCCCCCCCGCAACATCAACACAAGCCCGACGCGCGAGCGAGAGAAACTGTCACCCCTCGCCCTGAGGGAGAGGGGTCGGGGGTGAGGGGAACTTTCATGTGGCACTCACGCTCGTCAGTGCCACAAAAATCGACCATGTGGCACTGACGGGAGCATGGAGATAAATGCTTAACTATGAATAACTTGCAATTATGAGAATCCTCGTCAGTGCCAACTCGTGCATAGGCATACCCCCCCTGCATTGTTATCGTGTCCTAACTACTAAATGGAGGTCGAGTGTTGAGCGGGAAATTGAAGCGTCGCCTTCGCTGCGCGATTTTATTCAACATTGCCAAATCTTGGCAACGTTGCCAAAAAGTGGCCATCTTACTTCACGGCCTCCAAAATGTGGCAATGTTGCCAAGTTCAAAGCCGTTGGCTTTCGTCAACCCAGTCGGCGCTCGCGGATGCCGGACTGGACCGCCAAGTTTTTTGACTCGTTCCCAAACTCCCGTTTGGGAACGAGGCGAAAAAAGTTGACTAATGGTCAAAGTCGGCTAACATGATGGAGATTGAAGGCGGTAAAGTCAAGTTTGTCTCTGGCCGGGGCTCCGGGCCGCCTGCCGTTCAAACGAAGGAACCCGGCAGATCAAATGTCCCGCAAAGGATTGATCGAGTGCTCCTTCTTCATTCCGATCAGGCGCGACAGATTGCTGTCCGATGGAGCCATCCATGACTTGGAGTGTTGGGAATGGTTGGAAAAGCAGCTCTTCATCGAATTTGAGGGCGCAACCGAGGCGCAGTGCCTTCACTCCGGCTTCTACGCCGACCCGGACACCCAGGAAATGGTGCGGGACGAATCGAAGAAGTTCACCGTCGCCGTCACGCGCAGGGAAGTTCGAAGTCTTCGTGCGCTGCTGAAAGAGGCTTGCAGGGTCTTCAAGCAAAAGTGCATCTATTTGAGCGTCGCCGGAACCGTCGAGTTTGTCGAGGGAGATCATGAATAAGAAGCCCACGCATCTGACGCTCAAGGGCGAGACCATTCCCCTTAATCGCCTCGACCGCAAAGAAAAAGAGTTTCTTCAAGAGCTGACGGCGCTCTTCCGAACCAAGCCGGACTGGACGGAATTCGGCAATGTCTGGCCCAAGCGCATCGCGGCCCTTTACCAGCCGCGCGGCCTATCGCGCAAGGAAGTGAGCCAAACTCCCCTTTTCCGCCTGGCCCAGGATTTGGGCAGCCGCTTGGCGGTTATCCAAGGCTACGCGCGGCTGCCCGACTATCGTGACCAGCTCGAGACCTTGATCCGAGAAAAGTTCAAGACGCAGCGGGCCTTCTGCAAGGCGACAGGTCTTGGCGAAGACCTCGTCAGCCACGTATTGGCCGGGCGCAAACACCTCGCCCTGGACACGCTAAGCCGAGCCCTCGAACGAATCGGAATCGGCTTGCGGCTGTTCGAGCGCCAGGAGATTCTCTCTACGTGATGCCAAAACGGGCGGGTGCGAAATCCTAGCTGCTGGCCTTTCGCGACCGCAACTCCCGAATGTGCGTCGCTTGCCTTACCGCATTGGCGCGGTTCAAGCCCTTCACGATGAGAGCAAAAACCTTGTGCATCGTTTCCAGCCGTTGGCGCAACCACTCGAATTGATCCGGCCATAAGCTCTCGTTGAGGAAATCGGCCTTCTGGCGTGGATTTCGATTGTATTTTGCTGGGTCATTCTCTCGAACTACGGATTTGCCAGCAAGTTCCGCAGGAACTCGAATACCGGCCCACGCTGGAGTTGGTCGTGAGCCCATTGATTTCGGTAGTTACGAAGGCAGCCGTAACAACTTGTTTCGCCCATACCATTCGGACCCCCGCCGCAGCCACAACGTCCGTCGACGCGGTCGCGCGCGGCGCGCAGCACGGCTTCGAGGTTCTGGCCTATGCGTCGCACGTGCCCTGCGCCGCCGGGCACATCGTCGTAAAGCACCAGCGCCGGCGCGGCCGAGCTGCCGGCGTAGGGGTACAAGCACCCGTCCAAATCCTGTCGACGAATGCTCAGGGCTTCGCTGGCACCTTCTAACAGCGCATAAAGCAACGCGCGCCAGAAGGCTTCTGTAGACTGTTGCGCGTCGACTCGCAGATCAAAAAGATCGGTTAGAAACTCGTGTCCCAAATCCCAAAGCTGAAGAGTCCCCTTGCAGTCGCCGCCCGACCACGGCTTTCTGTGTTTGCTAGCGCCGTCCAAAAGTGTGGCGAAACCGCACAATTCACAAATCCTGAACTTCGACCAATTGATCACAGCCAACTTGCCGGACCGGGAAAACTGCCCGCGGAGCGCGACGCCGTTTGCGGAAAACTCGTAGGGTTCATCGACCGGGTATCCCTCCGTGGCGAAGAATACACGGCTCGCGTAAGTTCGATCCGGCCGAGTTTCGGACGGACGTTTTGGTTCTTGGTTGTCGGTTACAAAGCCGAAGATCGGAACCAGGAATCTTCCCGCCTTGCGTCCTCCGCGCGGCAACTGCGCACCACAGGATTTGCATGTTTCCGGGATCCTGCCGGTTTCGAAGAGCTCTCGATGAAATCGACCGCACCCCTCACAAATGGCATAGCTGAACTTGTCCCATTCAAGATTGGGCAGCCGCTTCAAGCCGCGACTGACCCACAATCGGCCACCCGCAACGACCTGGCTTTCTGGCGCGTACTCGGAAATCGCAATGCGAAGGTCGCGTTGCAATTCCAGCTGCTGGGCTTTTTCGCCGTGGTGAAGCAAATCCAATCCGACGACATCCACGGGGAAGCCATATTTTGGCAGCACATTGTGATTCGCTAGAAATCCTATCAAGTCTTTCTGTTTGATGGTGTTGATCGCCCGTCGGAGATGATCGACAGGCTTTCCCTCTTTGAAGAGCTGCTGGCGAACTTGCTCCAGCTGTTCGACATCTCCGCGCACCAACTCTTCCGCCCGTCGCAAAGACATCCCTTGCGTATCGAACAGGCGCTCGACCCAGGACCATCCGCTTATATCGAGATCCTGGTGCATGTCCATTGGTATGACGCGGCTCAAGCTCGCTTGCAGTTCTGGGGGCTTCTGGCGTAGCATCGCCTCAAGTTCGCTTGTGCCTGTCGATTCCCCATGCCCTGGGAGAAAGAACGCTTGCACCCAGCCGAACTGCTCCGGGCGACGGCGGAAGTACCAAGCTAGAGCGATTGCGTGAGCGTGTCGCCGCACGATCTTTTCGTTTTCCAGCTCGAAATACGGCGGTCGAATCCGACCGGCGATCATACGCTCAGGGCCAAGGAAATAGGATAGATCGTGTGAACGACGCTGGCAGAACGTCAGTGCGAATGCCGTCGAGTCTGTCCGTCGGCCGGCGCGCCCCGCGCGTTGGATGTAGTTAGCCGTCTCTGGCGGAACATTCCGCAACAGTACGGCTTCGAGTTCGCCCACGTCCACGCCGAGCTCAAACGTCGTCGAGCACGAAATCACGTTCACGTCGCCTTGAACAAACCTCTCCTGAAGTTTCGAGGCTGCATCGCTCGTGAGTTGGGCGGTGTGTTCTTCGACGACCATCCGAATAGGCTTGATGCCCAGAGCCAACTGAGCGTAATGATTATCCGCAAATGTTTGGCTGGGATCGCACTCGCGCAGAGTCCCTTCGCAGCGGTAGGTCGGGCACAAACCACGAATACTGTTACGATACAGGTTGCCGCACTGGTCACAGCGGAACCATCCAGGGCAGCGGAATCCCGTCAACTGAAACATCTTGTGAGAAAACCGGTAAACGACACCCTCACCGGGAAGGGTTGTTTGATGAAGATGATGCCGGAAGAGAGAATTGCCTGTCAGTTGCTTCTCCCAAATCTTTGCAATGGCTTCTCGGATCACGCCCTCGTCGCCTGCAGGGCCGTTGATCCTCGTGCAGAGTCGGCGCACGAAATTCAGTCTGCGATTCTCTTTCCGACTCGAGGGCGAATTCCAGCTATGAATTCCATGTTTTGGCGACGCACCATCATTGCGATAGTAGCTCTCGCGGTTACGCGGCGCAAAAGCCTCGTCCGTTGGCGGCACGCCGTCTGGAAAGGTGATAGCAACATCTATGCGGAAACTATCTAGCAGAATCCGAAAGAGAGTCCACACTTCTTCACTGGTCAGGTTCCAAGGAGGGCGGAGAAGTGGTGGTGGAGGTTGCCAGTCGCTGGGCGGGACAGGTTCGAAAGCAAGAATCCCTAGGCCTTCCAAGCTGTTTCGTCGATCAAAAGCCAGCAATTCCAAGAGGAGCCACTTCCAAACCTCATTTTCGCGCTCCCTTGAACCCAACTGTCCGTCGAAGACGTTCGCGTGCTCGGCGATTTGTTTCACTGGGATGACCAAATCCGAAATGCGCCATTTTTCCGACATGGCCTCAGGGTGAGCTTCGAGGGCTTGCACGATCAGCCTGCGACGCAGAATCTGACTATAGGTCCGATCCAGATAACAGGCGAAAAACGCGGCATCTTGGCGGCTGTCGGCGAACGCCAATAGCTTTCGCCCTTCTCCGGGCATAGCTTGCGGGATGCCCTTGGTCACCCCACCCCACTCGTCATCCTGTTCGGCGGTGATTCTCGTCGTTTCTCGCTTGGCGGCAGGCAGCTCTTGGTACAGGGCCGTTGCCAGCACGGCCGCCGGCGCGTCCTGTCCCGTTAAAAAGCGCAAAACCAGGCCGGGACTGCGTGATCCACATGCTGGACAATGCTTGACCTGTCGATTCTTCGAAGGTACCCGTTGAAGGCGCCACGACCTCGCTTTCTCCTGCGGACAGTCGCAGGCGGCGAAAAGTCCACCTTCGGGTCCAATCGCGCCGCATCGCCCACACAATAACCAAGCATCACTGCTGATGACGTCCGACTCAGCCGCTGCTACTTCTTCATCCTCATCCGAACGTGTTTCGAGTTCTACTTCTGGCTGTAACACGCAAAAGAATTGCGGATCGTCGCGATTGTCCTCCGACAGATTGACAGGGTGTCGCAACGTGCGAGTTGCGTCCGACTCTTCGATGCGGCCCACCAAATACAGTTGTCCACAACGTTTACAAGTAGCGGCCTCAAATACAGGGACAGTCAGGTCTTGGTACTCAATCTGTCCTCTTCTATCCAGCAAGAGTTTACGATCCGGATACAGTGCGATGTAGGCCCCTTCCAAAGCGCGAACAAACAGATGATAACGAGCCGGAAGCAACGGCAGCGACTCTTCGCTTGGCCGCGCGCGAACAGCTAAGTCGATCAGCGCGACAAGCTGCTGCTCGTTTCCCTGACCGAGGATTGCCGTGGAAAGTTCAGTGAGTAAGGCTGGCCCCGCTTCCAGGCGCCCACGAAGTTCTTGCAGCCTCTTGTCACTTCTAAGGACGACGAAGAGAAACGCGTGAACACGGAGCCCCGCCGGCGCCGCCTTCGAGGCGTCGATGGCTTGTCGCACCACGCTTTTTGGAATCCGATGCGCTACCGCAATTTCAGCCAAACGATCGCAGCAACCAGCATCATCGGTCAGAGATTCAATTGCCTCGCGCACTGCGGGATAGAAGGTGCCGTCCGGCTGTCCCCATGAATCTCCTAAGGACGAGGCAGGGATCCGTACGGCTTCAACGACGTCCTGGCGGTTTTCGTCGTCAGGCACCCATTCGAATCGTTCTCCAAAAAGTTTGGACGCAAACTCGACCACCGCCGGAAAGTCGTCCCGGCCACGTCCCAAGGTGGCACTGGTGGCAATGCATTGCAGCTTACCTTCTTCGCTCAATGCGACCCGGTCCTTTAGGCGACGCAGCAACAATGCCATCTCGATCCCGACAGCGCCGCTGTAGGTGTGAACCTCGTCAAGGACGAGAAATCGCCAGTGTTTCGCGTATTCCCCTTCGAAAAACTCGCAATCCTGCGGCCGGAGCAAAAGGTACTCCAACATCGCGTAGTTCGTCAGCAGAATGTGCGGCGGTGATTCGCGCATTTCGTCGCGCGAGAGTAGCTCGTTCTCAAGACGCTTTTGGCCGGGGTGGTTCGTCCGGAATCGCTCCTCGGCTTGGCGCGGTCTCTCTTCGGTCTCTCCTGTGTATCTGCCGAAGGTAATGTTCCGATAGCCACCCAACACCAAACGTAGGCGCTTCAACTGGTCGTTCGCAAGCGCATTCATCGGATAGAGTAGTAATGCCCTGACCCCCGGCCCCAATTCGCCGCTTTGTTCCTGACGAAGCAAATGATTCAGGATCGGGACCAAGAAGCTCTCCCTTTTTGCCGCTCCCTGTGCCGGTTGCGATCACGACGTTTCGGCCCCGACCCACTGTCTTACGAATAGCCGTCTCCTGATGGATGTAGAGGCGGCGATTCTCGTAAGGCAAATGGTCGCTGCATATTCGCGCAAAGGTTGGCGCCAGAAGACGCTCTTCCACCAAGTCCTTGAGACATGCGCCCGGCTGGAAAGGTGGAGTTGCCTCGAGATAGGGGCCTTTGACGAATTTCGATGGGTCTTCAAGCAGCGCAGCGAACTGTTTCGATAGGGACTGATCTCTTAAGGGAAATGCCGTTTTCAGGTAACGTAGGTATGCATCCCGCACAGCGTGTGCGGTGCGCATCGGATCAAGACTCATCGGTCATACCTCTTGTCGGCGAGACAGCAAACGATCGGAATTCCGAATCGGCACGAAGCAACTCTCGAACGTAATTTCGCGGATCAATTCGAAAGGTCTGCTTGCCCAACGTGTCGATCGCGTTGTATGCATCCTCCGAGCAACAGGCCGCACCCCAAGCGAGCGCTCTTTGAAAGAACGCGAGTACACGACAAATGACATTTGGTGTTTCCTTGGCAGGTCGTACAGCATGCCATCGTTCAAGAGGGACAAACGCAGTTGACGTGTTATCCATTACCACGCCCCGTGGCACGCCGACCTGGCGTTTCGCCTTGCGGACAATGATGAGTTCATTTTCCTTGGCGTTCGGATGATGCTTTTGGATATGGCAAACTTGCAGACTCTGGTGTCTAACGATGCGGGACGCGCTTAGCAACTCGCTCAAGAACTGCCTTGCCACAGAGCAGTTCGTCCAAGTGATCTGATCGTACACGGCAGCTAGCGTCGGTACAGCTCTCCCGCCGGATGCTGAGAATAGCTGAGCCGAAAACAACTCCCGAAGATTGGATCCCCAAGGTCGTTGCATTGCGCCGAGGTAGACAACCGCTGAACCGCCCCATTCCGCCAGGCCGAGATTCCCTTGTTCCTGGACATGACCAAGTGCTTGCGCGAAAGCTTCCAACAACGTTACTTCATCCTCGTCGGCATGGGTCACGATGTAACGCAACAGATCGATTGGACCATCCGGCTGGCTTTCGGGTGACTGCGCCGAATCGTCTCTCCGACGCCAGCCCCGATAAAGCGCTTCCCACAAGCGCTGAGTGACTTCAGGGCGTGACACGAGTAGTTTGGCGATTCTCGGATCAAAAAACTCAGGTATCGGAAGTCCGCAATCAACGGCTTCCAAGAAGTCTTCTAAATGCCGCGCCTGCGAGTCCAGAAGGCGGACCTGGCTGCCGGCGATCTCTAACTCTTGAATACTCCGCGCGTATGCATCCGGGAAGCTTGGTAATTCCCACTCGTCACCAACGGCGAACTCCAGACGATAGCGTCCCTCTGGCATCCGCGCTAGCTCCACCTGAAAGTCGGCGTCGCTCCGTCCCTCAGGAATTGTCAACGCAGCAACC
>JAKEEH010000544.1 GCA_022616725.1 Limisphaerales bacterium
GCGTGCGAATCATCAACCATTACCAGCGCCTCATATCGGTCGGCCACATCGCAGATTGCGCGCAGGTTGGCGAGATAGCCGTCCATCGAGAAAACGCCGTCCGTGGCGATCATCTTGAAACGCGCCTTGCTTGCCTCTTTCAGCTTGGCCTCAAGATCGGCCATGTTGTTGTTGGTATAGCGAAAGCGCGAGGCTTTGCAGAGGCGAATGCCATCGATGATGCTGGCGTGATTCAGTTCGTCGCTGATGACCGCGTCCTCCGGGCCGAGTAACGTTTCAAACAGCCCGCCGTTGGCGTCGAAGCAAGAGGAGTAGAGGATTGTGTCCTCCGTGCCAAGAAACTGCGTGATCCTTTGTTCGAGCTGCTTATGAACGCCCTGGGTGCCGCAGATGAAACGAACGCTGGCCATGCCGTAGCCCCAACGGTCAATCGCCTCCTTAGCCGCCGCGGCGACGGCAGGGTGCTGCGCCAGCCCGAGGTAATTGTTCGCGCAGAGATTTAAGACGGGTTTGCCGTCTGCGACGCGAATGATTGTGCCCTGCGGGGTGATTATGACACGCTCGCGTTTGTAAGTGCCCGCGGCGTGAATCTCCTCCAGTTGGCGCGTCACGTGTTGTTGGAAGGACGGAGACATTGGCAAAGCTAAATCGGTAGATGCGGTTATCGCGTCCAGTCCAGGATTACTTTGCCTGATTGGCCGCTGAGCATCGCCTCGAAACCTTTTTCGAATTCGATGTAGTGGTAGCGGTGGGTGATCACCGGTTTAATGTCGAGACCGCTTTCGAGCATCACAGTCATCTTGTACCAGGTCTCATACATCTCGCGGCCATAAATGCCTTTAATGGTAAGCATGTTAAAGACAACCTTGTTCCAGTCGATGGCAATCTGTCCGGAAGGGATGCCGAGCATAGCGATCTTGCCGCCGTGGCACATGTTGTCGATCATGTCGCTAAAGGCCGCAGGGATGCCGGACATTTCGAGGCCCACGTCGAAGCCCTCCTTCATGCCGAGCCGCTGCTGCACTTCGCGAAGATTGCCGTTTTTGACATTTAGCGCCACGGTTGCACCCATCTTCCTGGCGAGCTCAAGCCGATACTCATTGACGTCCGTGATCACCACGTAACGCGCGCCCGCGTGTTTGACGATGGCAGCGGCCATCATCCCGATGGGCCCTGCGCCCGTGACCAACACGTCCTCGCCGAGGACATCAAACGACAGCGCGGTGTGGACAGCATTTCCGAATGGATCGAAGATCGCGGCCACCTCGCGGTCCACGCCGTTGCGGTGATGCCACACATTGGTCATAGGCACAGAAATGAATTCCGCGAAGGCGCCGGGGCGATTCACACCGATCCCTTTGGTGTCCTTGCATAGGTGACGCCGGCCAGCGAGACAGTTCCGGCAGCGCCCACAAACAACGTGTCCTTCGGCGCTGACTATGTCCCCGGGGTGAAAGTCAGCGACGTTCGAGCCGACCTCTACGACCTCACCGACAAATTCGTGGCCCACGGTCATGGGCACCGGAATCGTTTTTCGGGCCCACTCGTCCCAGTTATAGATGTGCAGATCAGTCCCGCAAATACCGGTCTTCTGGACGCGGATAAGGACGTCATTAATGCCGATCTGCGGCACCGGGACATCAGTCAGCGTGAGGCCGGGCCTGGCCTCCGCCTTGATGAGCGCTTGCATGGTTTTCATTTTTTCTCGCCTTCTGCCGGCCTCCGGGATATTGGAGGTTGTGCAGTAAATTAGAACCACCCGAAGTCCATTATGCAAGATGTTTTTCCAATATACCGTACACCCGATGGCACATCCTCCCTCCCATGAGGGTGCGCCGCAACTCCCCATCACGGGGAACAGTTGAGCTAGCCCGCGCCGATGCGATCAGCCGGCATCTGGGACACCGGGTCAAGCGATTGCGCAACGAGCGTGGCTGGTCACTGGAGGTCCTCGCCGGCGCGAGCGGGGTCAGTCGCTCGATGCTCAGCCAGATCGAGCGCGAACGGGCCAACCCGACGCTGGCGGTCACATTGCGCATCGCCCAGGCATTCGGCATGACGCTGGCAGATCTTCTCGAAACGCCGAGTGCGGCATCGTCCGTGGCTGTGATTCGCGCCGAGGACAAAACGTACCACTACCGTTCGGACAGAGCGTGCCGTATCCGCACGCTTAGTCCCTTAAACCTGGAAAAGGACGTCGAGTTTTATGAAGTCCGGCTTCAGCCTGGCGGCGCCTTGCGAAGCGCTCCCCATTTTGAGGGCACGCGAGAATTTCTAACGGTGCAACAGGGGAAAGTGCGGGTGGAGTCGGCAGATGAAGGGGAGATTCTGAGCCACGGCGATTCGGCCAGCTACCGCGCGGACGTGCCGCACGCGATCATCAACGCCGGCAGAAAGGAGGCGGTGATCTTTCTGGTGGACATCTACCGATAAGCCGAAGCCGGGCTGCGGTTTTGCTTGGCAATCCTGCGGCCTGTTTTTCAAAGTGGCTTGGTGACGCTGCTGCACGAACTTGACATAGGCCTGTTCCGCGCGATCAACGTCGGTTTAAGTCATCCATTTTTGGATGCGACAATGCCGATCTTTGCGTGGAATGCATTCTTTGTTCCGTGCCTCATCGTGTTCGCGATTGGACTGCTCTGGAAGGGAGGGCCCCGCGGACGGATCTTCGTCTTGTTGCTCGCGTTGATCATCGCTCTGGGCGACGCCTTTGTGATCAATACGGTCAAGCATGCGCTCAACCGACCGCGGCCCTTTCATGCGGTTGAAAATATCCATTTGCTGGTGGGCCGCGGCGGCAGCGCAAGCATGCCTTCTTCACACGCTTCGACCTGGTTTGCAGCGACGTTAATAGCATTCATGTTCTATCGCCGCAGCGTCTTCTTCATGTTGCCGCTGGCGATCGGGATGGCGTTTTCACGAGTGTATGTAGGCGTCCATTATCCAAGTGACGTCATTGTCGGAGCGATCCTCGGCGCCGGCTACGCCGCGGCGGGATTGTCAGCGGCGCAATTGGTATGGCGGCGTTGGGGTCCAGCGTGGTTCGCAGAATGGTTTCGAGAAACGCCGGTTTTGATTCACGCCCCGACCCGGTCTGCACCGGGATCTACGTTTCGCCTCAGCGATACCAGCTATGTTCGCATCGGCTACCTCACTATCGCCGCCGTGCTCGTTGGCCGGCTGATTTACATCGCGTCAGGAAATATTGAGCTGAGCGAAGACGAAGCGTACCAGTGGCTCTGGTCGAAGCACCTGGCGCTCTCGTTTTACAGCAAGCCGCCGCTGATTGCCTACGCGCAGTTCCTCGGCACATCGATCTGGGGAGACACGGAATTTGGCGTTCGGTTTCTGTCGCCGGTGATTGCCGCGACCTTGAGCTGGATGCTGCTACGATTTCTGGCAAGGACTTCAACCGCGCGCGCCGGATTCTGGCTGATATTGATTCTGAACTGCGCGCCCATGCTTGCGGTTGGCGGCACTCTGCTCACAGTGGACCCGCTGCTGGTTCTGTTTTGGACCGCCGCCATGGTCGCCGGTTGGGGGGCCGTCCAGCCCGGCGGGCGAACCTCACAATGGGCGTGGGTGGGTTTGTGGCTTGGCCTCGGGTTTCTCAGCAAATACTCGGCGGCATTCCAGATTATTTGCTTCGCTATTTACCTGGCGGTTCGGCCGGAAGCGCGAGTGCACCTGCGCCGACCGGGGCCGTACCTGGCGCTGGTAGTTTTTCTGATTTGCACGGTGCCTGTCCTTGTGTGGAACGCGCAGCACCAATGGATCACGGTCGAACACGTCGCAAGCAACGCGACACGCGCGGACGCATGGCGGCCCACGCTGAAATATTTCGGAGAGTTCCTGGGCGCGGAATTTATGTTGCTGAATCCGGTCTTTTTTGCTGGCGCTCTTTGGGCGATGATTGCCTGGTGCGCACGCCGGCGGGACGCGTTGTGGGAGTATTGCTTTTGGATGGGCGCGCCCGTGTTTGTCGGTTACATGTGTTTCAGCCTTTATAAGCGCGTATTCCCCAATTGGATCGCGCCCGCGGTCGTGCCTTTGTTTTGCCTCATGGTGTTGTACTGGCAGGAACGCAGCGCGGAAGGCTGGCGGTTACCGCGAAGGGGGCTCGCTGTCGGCCTGGGACTTGGCGCGTTTATTGTGGTGTTACTGCATGACACCAATCTGACGCAGAAGGTGATCGGCCGCACGCTGCCGGCGGGCCGTGATCCGTTGCGGCGAGTGCGAAACTGGTCCGAGACGGCGAATATTGTCAGCAGCGCGAGAGAGGAACTTCTGCGCGAAGGCAAGCCGGTGTTTGTTGTCGCAGACCACTATGGCCTCGCCGGACAGTTGTCATTCTACATGCCAGACGCAAAGGCCTCCATAAGGACGAACCAGGCGCTGGTTTACTGCCGTCCCACTCCGCGCCCGGTGAATCAGTTCTACTTTTGGCCCGGGTACCGGCAGGAGCGCCGGGGACAAAATGCATTGATGATCAGACAGGTGAGGCCGCCACGGCTTGCCTCAGGCTGGTGGTGGAAGTGGTTACGGGGCGAGAAGAATCTCTATTGGGACCTGCCCCCGGAGGAGACGGGCCTGCCGCCGGAACTCGGCGCAGATTTTGAGTCTGTGACGGACATGGGAATTCACGACGTCAAATATCGCGGGCGGATTTTCCGGCGGGTTCACCTGTTTGCCTGCCGTAACTTGCGATGAGCGGTTCGGAGACGTTGATTCCAGTGCGTGATTACGATCTCGCGGCCACGCTCAGTTCCGGCCAAACGTTCAGATGGGAACGCTGCGGCGACGCCTGGGAAGGAGTCGTCGGCGGACGTTGGGTCCGATTGCAGCAGCTTGACGCAGGCATTTATGTGCAAACCGCCGAGCGAATCACCCATTGGGAATGGCTGACGTACTACCTGCAAGCTGACATCGATCTCGACGCGGTGCTGCAAACATTTCCGAAGGATGAACCGATGCGCGCCAGCGTCGCATCGTGCCGCGGCTTGCGACTGTTGCGGCAGGACCC
>JAKEEH010000545.1 GCA_022616725.1 Limisphaerales bacterium
GCCACGCCAAACGCCGTGAAGCCAACTTGTCGCGTGAACATCCATTGTTCCATCTTCAGCCCGGCGGAGGGGTCGGTCAGCAACGCGGCGGAAGCCTCCGTCGCGTCCTGCCGTCTCACCCAGAAGCAAGCCGTCCACGGGCTCGGTATGGGTGCGCTGCCGATGAACATCGCTTCGGTCGTTCCGTTGAAATTCAGCGCCTGCCCCCGCTGCCCGGCGACAAACGTTGGCCCGGCATTGGAAAATGCGCTGCCGTGGTTTGGCCCAAAGCTGTCACGGTAATTGTTTTCCCCGCGCCACCACGTCACGAGCCCGGCAGGAAACTGCCCTGCTGACACCAGACGATAGAATCGCTGTGGGGGCGCAGTGATGTCCGGCTCCACGAACTGGAATGCACCGTTCATGTCGGCGGTCAGGTAAGCGCGCCACGCCCAGTTGACCAGATCGGTTGAAGCTTCCAACGCCAGGTTCGCCGGCTCGGTGGCAATTCCATTGATGATCAATCCGCTGCCCTGCCTCACCACGCTGATGCGCGTGGTGAGCAGTTCCACTTCGCCAATCTGCATGCTATTCGCCGACGCAGCGTTTTTCAGCGTCGGGAAGGTGACACGATAGCTGGTGAAAGCGGCCGTGTTAGGGAAGTTGACCAGTTGGTTGAAGTGCACCGCTGGATTGATTGGAATATTTCCACCCGGATTTCGGCCCGAAGGCAAGCTGAGGCTGCCGGACGAGATGGTTGTCCAGGGGCCGCCAGTGCCCGAAGTGGAACCTTCCAGGACGTAACTGGCCGGGTCTCTCGGTTCCGCATCATTGGCCGTGTAGAAGCGCAGGCCGTTAACAATCGTCGGGCCGGCAGAAGGGCTCACAATAAAGCCTGAGCCGAGATCGAGGAAGTTGAGATACTTTTGCGTGACCCCGTCGATCGCGTGCTCCACTCCTTCGGCCGCAGGGGGCGGGCCGGAGTCGGCATCGCCGTCGTTCATGCCATTGACCAGAATGATCGGATCACCGGGCTGCACGACATTCATTTGCGCCGCGGCGCGATTCGCCAAAGCGATCCATAAAAGGAAACAAAAAGAAAGAAGGACGTTCGTTTTCATAATAGGATTACCTGACCACTGACTCCGAATACCTGGGTGACAGGCCCATTCATTCACGGCCACGACAATTACGCAATCACGAAATTCGCCGAAGAAATGACGTTACCCACTCCGCTTTGCACAGGACGGGGTCGCTTCTGAACAAATTACATCGGCCATAAGTTCGCAAACGGAGTTGGCCCGCCACAATTCCTTGAAACACTGGTGGAGGCGGCGGGAGTTGAACCCGCGTCCTTGTTCGAATTACCAGCCGCGACTACATGCTTAGTCAGAAGAGAGTCTTAGCCGCCGGATAACGTTCTGACGCGAATCCAGCGTCCCAGCCGGCATGAATTTTTCTCGGCTTCACGCGCGCCCACTCCGCGCTCGGCCCAGCCTGCTGTTGCGTCCGTCCACCGTAGCAGGCGTCCAGTGGCGAACGTCACGGCGCATTAGGCCGCGAGAGCTAATTCATCGTTAGCAGTTATGTTTTGGTCCGATGATTAACGAGGCCAACGAACCATCCTCGGCATGCCGCCTCTGGCGCATCATACAAGTCGAAACCAGTACGCCCCCACAGCGGATCAGGCATTAATTTCGCCGATCGAGGCCATCTGTCAAGGGTTGGATGCACATTTATGGCTGTAGGCTGCCGTGTTTTGGTTGCGCAGCCGGCCTGGTCGATTGAGCTTGAGGGCTTTTTGAGGTGAAGAGTTGAGAGTGTAGGGTGTAGAGTCTCTCCATTCGATGAAAGCGTGCCAACCTGCACTTTTTTGGCTGTCGGTGTTCTTTGGGCCAATCCTCGGTCACTGCGTCGATCCCGCGACGCGCTACGAGTTCCGGCAGGCGCATGACCCGAACGGCATCGGCAAGTTCTACATGGGCCGGGAGATCGCGCGGGTCATGGGGCATGAAGCGGCGGATTGGCTTGAACGACCGGAACGGGAGGAGGAGGAACGGGCGGAATTGCTGATCCAATCGTTGAAGGTCCGGCCCGGAGAAGTGATAGCGGATATCGGGGTTGGGACGGGTTATCACGCGCGGAGGCTTGCGCCGAAGGTCGGTCCGTCGGGACGGATATACGGCGTGGACGTGCAACCGGAAATGCTCGCGCTGTTGACCAATAAAATGGCGGAGTTGACAATCACGAACGTTATTCCCGTGCTCGGGACGATCACGAATCCGAATCTGCCGGCTGCGTCTATCGATCTGGCGCTGATGGTGGATGTGTATCATGAGTTCTCGCATCCATTCGAAATGATGGAGGCGATCTGCCGCAGCCTGAAGCCCGGCGGGCGTGTGGTCTTTGTGGAATTCCGCGCTGAAGACCCAAAAGTCCCGATCAAAGCGGTGCACAAAATGTCTGAAGCGCAGGTGAAAAAGGAAATGGCTGTTCAGCCGCTCGAGTGGGTCGAGACGTCAACGGTGCTGCCATGGCAACACGTAATTGTATTCCGGAAGCCGCCGCATCTTAAGTGAAGCGCGATGAGTGCGGCCCGCGTGAATCCGTGGTCAACCTGGTTTCACGCCAAAATGGGCGAGGACGTGTGGCTTCTGCGCTCCGGGGTTACATCGATCTGGCTTTAGCGGGCGTCCGCGTCCTGATCCAGCTCTATGAAACGATTGACTCGGCCGCTCGCTAATCCTTCTGACCTGTTTGCGAAAAATTCAAAATCGCTTCGGTGAAAGAATGTGCATTCCGATTTCGTATGTACCAAATGGAAGACCATGCGAAATGCCGTCGCAAACGTGATCGGAGAACACGGATACCCTCCTCCTAATCACAACACGGGCGCGAGTATAAGGAAGGGATGGAGCGACCAAGAGAGGAGATACACTGTCCGATTGAAGGGGCCGCCACGGTGAACAAGCCGCTTCTAGCCCGCACCCGTAGGAGCACGACGGCCAGTCTGCTGGCTTTCGCAGTGTTGGTGGCCGGGTGCGCGACAGTGGACCAGCCTTCCCCCGACCCGCGCCCATTGGCAGAAACGGAGCCGCAATTGGGCAAAGCTCCGGCGTACAGGCCCGACCCGCACTTGCTTGGCCTCCTGCGCGATGGAGAAACCAAGCGCGAGGAAATCGTGCTGCAGCTAGGTCCCCCTGCGCGCACGATGGAGAACGAGCGCGTCCTTTTTTATCGGTTGGGACAGAGCCCACAGGGATACTTCGTCCAGGAAACTCGAAGCGAAGGGTGGGCGGACGTTCGGCACAGCCTGGTGCTCGTGCTGGATGAACAAGGTGTCTTGCAGAGGCACTCACTGGTAAATGTGCGATGAACTTGATGTCAACTACAACGTTCTCAAAAAGGAACTGGTTTTGTTGGAGTTGGGCGGGCGCGTCGGCGGTTCTGGCTTCATGCCTGGTTAGCGGCTGCGTCATAGTGCCGGTCCCGGTCAATCACCACACCGCGGCGTCTCGCACGAATGTGCAGACCGATGACATTCTCTGGCTGGTTCCGGGCCAAACGACACGCGAGGAAGTCCTGCTGCGCTTGGGCGAGCCGGACGCCGTAACTGAGGATGATTTGAGCATGAGCTATCGGTGGGAGAAGATCCGCTTGGGCCTGTTTGCAGCTGTTTTTGCAGGTTACGGTGGCGGCAGCGGCTACTCGGAATACGCAAGGGACTACACGTTGGATTTGCATTTTGATCCGTGCGGTAAATTCGAGCGCGGCGAAGTCAAGAAGTCGAAGCTGACCCTTAAGCGTACGCTTTAACTTGCCCCTTCTTTCGTGAACGAACACAGCTAAGCGTTGGAGCTATCTCTGTTACTGCTCTAATAATCGTCACCGGCTTCATCGTCGCCTACCAGGTGCCCGTGTCCGGGCGCTGAGCCGGTTTTATGAGCAAGCATTGTTGCCATGAAAATGGTTATCGCGGATCCGCTCCGAAATGGTGCAACACGTTGCGGAGAAGACTCTGCAATCTCGCGTCGGCCAGCAGCGCCCAGCCTGTGCCAATGGAGCCGGTGTTGAATACGCGTCCGCCTTCGGGGCGCTCCCAATAGATCATTTCGCCGCCTTGGTCGGTCTTGGGTTTGACCGGACGGAAAAAGTAATCGAACGCCGCGCCGCCTTTCTTCCAGGTGATGATTCCGTTTGCGAGCCGCGTGATTCCCGCCGGCTCTTCCGGGAGCGTTGCGCCCTCGGGAGGGGGCTTTTCCTGAAGCTCCGCGAGCGTGGAGAGGCGCACGTCAATTTCGTGCCCGTTGGCGCGAGGCAATCCGCCATCGGGCGCCTGGCCAATCGCGGCGCCAATCCTGACATCAACTTTTTCAGGGCCTTGAAAGAGAAAATGATCGGGTCGCTCAACGAGGTAAGGGCCGAATTGCTCCGGGTTGCCCTGGTTGTTCCAGCCAAGGGTTTCGAGCCCGACGAGTTTCCATCCCGGGTAACCGCACTCGCGCATCAACCCGCCGCGCAGCCCATCGTGGCTGTGCCAGCATTCGCCGCGACGTTCATGCGGGAGTTGTTCGCCCGGCGCGTCCACTTTGCGGCATTCGAGAATCGTGCCATCTGCGTTGTAACTCACGCGCCAGAAGAGCGAGTTGCCGGAAAGACAGATCAGGTTTCCGCCGCCGTTCAGGTAGTGCCGAAGGCCTTCATACATCGGGACCGACCAGTACTCGCTGTGGCCGTTGACCACGAAAACCTTGTAGCCACGCAAAAGGTCCGGGTCACGGTGCAAATCGAGGTCGCCGATAACATCGTACTCGTAACCGCTCTGCTCAAGCCATACGTGCGCGAAGCGGTCGGCGCGCATGAGGTGGCTGTAATCGGTCGGTCCGCCGTAGAGGATGTACGGTCCGGCGGCCGGCCAGGGCATGCGCAAGCCGAGTTGAAAAGTTCCCTGTCCGGCGGCGTGCGCGCGATAGAAATTGAACGCAGGAGGATCGCAGGGCGAGTTCGTGCCTCCGCCGGTGCCCCAGACCTGTTTGAGTTTCGGATCGTTTACGGCGAACGGGGTGCCGCTGTAGGCGCGCCAGGTGTTGGTGGCGCAGAGAACCAGGATCGGTCGCTTCTGCCGGCGCGCAGGCTTCTTCACAATGAACGTGACGTCGTAGCGATGCGGCTTGCCATTAAGATCGAACTCGAAACGGCCGACGTAAAGGCCCGGTTTGGCGCTTGCCGGAACTCGACAGGTTTTCGTAGCGCTCCAGCGACAATCATAAAGATCATCCGATGCAAATCGCAGGGCGTGTCCGCGGGTTGGATCTTTCTTCGGATCGTACAAGCCGAATCGCGGCACGTTGGCATCAAACGACGGTCCGCCGATCATCCAAGTAGCGTTGTTGATGATTCTGCCGTGGCGTTTATGCCGGGAGATATCAGCCACTTGTCCGCCCCGCTCTTCGGACAACGGCCAGCAGGCAAGGAGGTTTTCAGAGGCGGGCGA
>JAKEEH010000546.1 GCA_022616725.1 Limisphaerales bacterium
CGACGGTCTCCACAGCCTGCAGCACTTTTTTAATCGCCTGGCTTCGCCCGATAATCTCCTCGAAGTTGTGTTGGGTTTTGATCTCTTCTTGCAGGTAAATGTTTTCCTGCTCCAACCGCGCCTTGAGCTGAGCGATCTCTTCATAAGCCTGCATGTTCTCAACAGCGAGAGCGACCTGCTTCGCGATCTCTTGCAAAAATTCGGCGTCACGCTCCGAATACTGGTCGGGCGTGAGACTCGTGAAATTCAAAACGCCGATGACTTTTCCTTTCGTTATCAAAGGCAAAGTGAGGAGCGACCGAATTCCCAACTCGATCAGCTTGGCGATAATGCCTGCATCCACCGATGCTGGCCGCTCGTCGCGCAAATCCCGGCCAATGATGGGCCGCTTCTCATCCACAGCGCGTCCCATTAGACTCCCTTGGCGCGGAACATCGATGCCAACGCCGAGGGTTGTCTTCTGCGCTGCGATTCCGGTTGCCGCAAAGCCTTTCAAAAGATCACTCGCCGGATCATAAATGTAAAGACTGAGGCGATCAAAAGAGAGAATGGAGCGCAGGGTTTTGGCGATGGCCGCAAATAAGGAGTCGCGGTCGAGGTTGGAGATGATGGCGTTATTGATTTCGAGCAAGGCGCGTTGCCGTTCCTCGGATTGGCGAAGCTGGGCCGTGCGCTCATCGACGAGCTCTTGCAGCTTTTCGGAGTATCGTTGCAGCGCTTCCTCCAAACGCTTGCGCGCGGTGATGTCCTCCAACTGCGAACGGTCGGCGATGACTTTGCCTTGTTCATCGAGAATTGGCTTGAAGGATAAGAGAACCCACACCTGCTCGCCGTTGGCGCGGCGCAGCTCCAACTCTTCACTACGGACTTCTTCGCCGGCAAGAAGCTTCTGAAGCAGTTTTTGCGCCTTCGGTTTCCCCAAGGGGGTATCGGCGATAAAGTCAAACGTGGAGCGGCCGAGCAGTTCCGGCATTGGACAACCCAGCAGCTCCGCCGCGCGCTTATTGGCCTGGCGGATGCGGCTGTCGATGCCGACGGAGAAATACGCGATGGGCGCCTCATCGTAGAGGGCACGATATCGTTCCTCACTTTCCCGCAGCGCCTGCTCGATACGCTTGCGCTCCGTCACGTCCAAAAGAAACGCCAGTGTCCAAAGCAACTTGCCTTGTTCATCGCGCTTGAGTAGCGCAGAAACCAGAACGTCGATCACGTCGCCACTCTTCTTGACAAACTGAACTTCGACATCTTTCAAGGAACCGGTCTGGAACAATTTGGGAAATCCAACCTCGAGCGCAAAACGGCGCGAGGCCTCGGTCAGAAAATCCGTGACGCGCCGACCGATGACTTCGTGGCGTTCATAGCCCAAGGTTTTGAGCCAGAAGTCATTGACGCTGACCAGCTTTTTTTCGCTGTCAATCGAATGCAGCATGACCGGCGTGTTGTTGTACAACGAGCGATAACGTTCTTCGTTTTCTCTGAGCACGGCTTCTATTCGTTCGCGCTCGGCAATCTCATTTTTCAGGCTGGCATTGGCTGCGGAAAGCGCGACCGTTCTTTCCGCCACGCGCTGTTCAAGCTCATTCGCATGCTGCTCGATCTGTTCGTACAACCGCGCCTGGCGAATGGCGACGGCCAGGCTGTTGGCGACCTCCTGCGTGATCTCGATTTGTTCGCCGGAGAATTGGCCCGGGCGTTCCGACCCCAGATTGAGCACGCCAATCAATTCTCCCTGCGCCCGGAGCGGAACATTGATATACGCGCGCACCCCCTCGCTGCGCACGGAGGCAACTGTCTCGCTCGGCGGAGAAAACGTTTCCGTGTCCTCCACCACGTGAACTTTTCCCAGCCGGAGTTGCCCGATATCACCGAATGCTTCCAGAGACAGTTGCGTACCCACGCCCAGTTCGGTTGGGGCTTTGGCATGAATCGCGATGAGAACGGCTTTGCCCGCCATGAAATCGAACACGGCCACGCTCGCGCGCAAGCAAGGCACCAGTTCGTGAATGTGGCGCAGCGTCGCCTGCGCGATTTGCGCCGGCGAGCGCGCCGCCAAAATCGCCCGGTCGATCTCCTGCGAAGTTTTCAGGCGCCGGTTGTATTGGCGCAAGGCCGCTTCGGCGCGTTTGCGCCCGGTCACGTCGCGCTGAATGCCGAAGTGGCCGGTGATCCTGCCTTCAGAATCGTAGAAGCAGATGTAGTCCCCCTCAATCGACATCGATGTGCCATCAAGCTTGCGCTCGTCGGTTTCCACATGCAGCCGTCCCGCATCAAAAAAGCGCCGCCACACTTCGCGGCCATGCGCGAGATTGTGTTGATAAAAATCGCCGGGCGTGAGGCCAAGAAATTGTTCGCGCGTCGCGCCGTATTGCGCCAGCATCGCTTCATTGACTTTCGTGATGCGCTGATGGGCAAACACATAATCCAGCACTTTTTCCTTGTCAATCGTTTCATCCCAGCGCACCGGCTCGTCGAGCATCATGAAAAAGAAGCCGTCGAGGGATTGGGAAAAAAACATTTCAAGGCGGGCTTCGCTCTCGCGCAGAATGTCTTCGGCCCGGTGGGGTGCCACAGCGTTGCTCGGATATATTTTCTCTTCCATTCGCTCCTTAGGGCCAAATAATTCTTTGCTCATTTTCCATCAGGCGCTTTGGTTTACATCGACAAATCTGCCTTCGCCATCAAACTGATCCACAATTGGCCGCCATCAGCCCGGCGATATTCCAATTCCTCTCCACGAATCTCTTCGCCGGAAAGAAAGCGTTGGAAAGTTTTTTGGCCCCGGCCTTTTCCCGCCGGCGTATCGGCCATAAGATCGAACACCGGCCGGCCCAGCAGTTGGTCGAGCGGATACTCAAGCAGCTCCACCGCCCGGCGGTTGGCTTTCAAGATACGGCCATCTTGACCAACTGACATATAAGCGATAGGAGCCTCTTCGTACAGGTCGCGATAGCGTTCCTCATTGTCTTGCCAGACGTGTTCCATGCGTTTGCGCGCGATGATATTTTGACGGTTTACTCGTGAATTTTCCCTCGGGATTATTATAACACAATTAGCGCCAATTGCAAGAGTGAAGTGTGAAAAATGATGAACGCGATGCAGTTGTATCAAAAAGCGCTCGACGCCAAAATCAGCACCGTTCCGAGTCCGGTCTTTTCCGCGAAGCAGCGCTATCAAAATTTCATCCGCCTCAGTTGCGGCTACCCGTGGTCAGTCGAGCTGGAGCAGGCGCTGGCGATGTTGGGGAGATTGGCGAGTGAGAGGTGAAGGTTTATTGGTTATGAGAATTTGAAGTGCCCCGAATATCCAAAGCTTTTCAAGAAAGCGGAGTGGTCGAAGCCAAAGCCTTTCCCCCACTGATTAAAAAATCCCACCGCTTTTTATAACCTACCAGTGGGGTTCTTCAATCTGTGGGGGAGATTTAGCTTTTTTGTCTGTTATCGGTTTGAGGTGGAGCTTCGCTGGATTCTTACGAAAGTTTTCCTACCTCTCCACCACCTGCATCACGTGCCCATCCGGATCGCGCACTAAGAAACCTTTCTTGAAGCCGAGCTTGCTTTCTGGAATCGCAATCGCGGCGGCAGACGAGACAAAGTCGTAATTATCTGCGGCGCGAACGCGTTGTGCCAATGCCTCAGTGTTATTGGAAATCAACGTGGTTTGCCAATGAATGAGGTCATTGGCGCGGGCATCGTCGGGATAAGGCCGACCGTCACGTGGGGCCAAATATTCGAGAAACTCGATGCCAGGGCCTTTCGGCGCGCGCATTCGCCACACACGTGCAGTTGACAGCGCGGGCGATCAGCAAATATTTTCAGAGGGAACTAAAGTAACGAGACCGCTGGGATGGTTCATCTTGTGGGCGGAGCTGCCGAAAACGGTGAACGCGATGCGGTTGTATCAAAAAGCGCTCGACGTCAAGATCAGCATCGTTCCAGGTCCGGTCTTTTCCGCCAAGCAGCGCTATCAGGATTTCATCCGCTTTGCACCAGCCGCATCCCAGCCCGCAAATGCCGCAAAGATAATTTCCTCGCGCTGTAGCTTAAACGCATCAATCGCCATTTGATACGCCCGAGGATCAGGTTTGTACGCTCTTATCTGATCGGTGCTCAGGACGTGTTCAAAGACCCCATCTAGGCCGGCATTCTTGATGCCGGCATCCAGCATCTTCGTCGTCATGTTGGACAAGAACGCTAACCGGATACCTGTCTCCTTCAGTGCGCTGAGTGCTGATGGGACATCGGGCCACGCCTTAAGCCCAAGATACGCCTGCATCAGCTCTGCGCGCTTTTCCGGGGTCAGCTCGAGTTGCAGCAGTTTGGCCGCGAACACTAACCCGTCTTCCGTGGTTTGCCAGAAATCCGCATAGTGCCCTGATAAGGCGCGCAACCACTGATATTCGAACTGCCTCGTGCGCCATGCGTTGCTTAAATCTGTCCCCTTCCCTGGAAAGAGCGTCTCGGCGAGCCCAAAGACCGGTCGGGGATCAAAGATCGGGAAGGCGTCGAAGGCAATGGCCTTGAACTGCGGCTGTGTAGCGGCCTGTGCTCCCAGAGGCGAAAGCAAGGTACTCGCCACAACGCCTCCAGCAGCCAACTGGAGAAATTCCCGCCGCCTTAATGGCATACCAACCTCCTTCGAATAATGTGAATGAGCTAGGATCTTGATGCCTAACGCTGCGCCTCAGTTGCGCCCCGAAAGCCGTAGCGAAGCGGAGGCTGTAGGGCGTCAGTTGCAGGCGTTATGCCGTGGCCTCACCTATGTGGTCCACGCAGTATTCTGCAGCACGACGCGATACCCATCAAGGTCCTCGAACGTCTTCCCCTGGACATCCCAATACGGATTATACGATGGGACGCCGCGAAATCCGGCCGCAAGCATGTGCGCACAGCTTTCCTCCCACTCATCCGTATCAGGAATGTAAAATACCAACAGATGATCTTTGGTGGGCGCTTTGCCAACTTGGTGTCCTCGTTGCGCGGTGAACTCGATATGGTAGGGCTGCTGGGGATGCCCAAGGATGGCCCCGTCAAAGCCCTCGTGCTCTGTAAATTGGGCAAGCACAGTGAAACCAAGACCTTTCACGTACATCTCAGTAATCCCTGCCAAATTGTCGGTCGGCCGGGCTACGCGCATTGTCAAACCGGGCTTCATGGTTTCGCCTCACCTTCTTGTGGCATCGTATATGGGGTACGCCACGCGCGCTGCAGCGCGTCTGCGGCAGCGGCATGTTGGCATGTTATTAGTATCCTTGTTGGTGACAGTCTTCGTTGAATCGAAATACCTCGACCCTTCATCAGTCAACTATGAATAACTTAGCCCCGGTTGGGGTATAAGAACGATGTGGCTCAGCATTGTCAGCTACCTGATAGCTTACCTCTGGGGTTAGAAGAAACTTCCTGCCATCGGCAAGCTCAGTATGTAACTCACCCTCCAAACACAACAGGATATGACCTTTTTGGCACCAATGATCGGCAAGGTAACCAGGACTATATTCAACCAGGCGGACCCGAATATTATCGAACTGCTGCGTACGCCAGTAAGCTATTCCTGTTTCTCCCTTGTGTTCAGTGGAAGTTATTTGCGACCAAATGGTTGTACTAAAGGGGATATTTCTCAAGTCCATCGTCACGAACCTTATGTTGGTTGCCGCTCTTTTGTGGGTTAAAATTATACTCTTGCGATTTACCACGCGGTGTGCTGAGCGATTTCCAGTTTCTACCGGCGTCAATCCGAGCCATAAGCACAATTGATACGAGGCATGCGCTAAGAAGTTGTTTGCAATTCATGATCTCCTTAAGATTATTTGAGCAATGTCAATTTCTTCGTCTGAGCAAATTCGCCGGCCTCGATACGATAAAAATACACGCCGTTTGCCAAGCCAATCGGCGTGAAAACGATCTTGTGGGTGCCGGCCTGAAAAACTTGATCTGCCAGCACAGCGACTTCCCGTCCCGTCACGTCGAAAACTCTCAGTTTGACAAGCGTGCGCTCGGTTAGATCAAAGGCAATGGTCGTCGCAGGATTGAATGGATTCGGATAATTTTGCGCGAGCGCAAATGACAACGGTACGTCGCCCCCATCGTCATCCACAGAGGTCATCGTGCCAATGCTGCGAAATACACCGCTACCATCCGTACCCGCCAGAATACGGCCCTGACCTGACGGTCGAAGCCCAGCGCCAGCACGTGAAGTCGGGTCAGTCCGGCATTGACAGCCTCCCAATTGTCGCCGTTATTCAGGGAACGGAACACGCCGCCACCATTCAGTTCGGTGGCTCCAGCAAAGAGGTGGCCCGCGGCGTTGATGGTCAGCGCACGAACATCCACTGCTGCGTCCAAACCGACGTTGACGCCATCCCACGAATCGCCATTGTCAGTGGAACGAAAAACGCCGTCGTTGGCCGTTCCGGCAAAGAGATGGTCCGCGGCGTTAACGACCAGCGCAAAAACAAAGCGCGCAGGCAAACCGGCATTGCTGAAGCTCCACGAATCGCCATTATTGATGGAGCGAAACACGCCGGCGTTGGTGCCGGCAAAAAGATGCCCGGCCCTGTTGGTCGCGAGTGCAGTGACAAAGCTTTCGGTCAAACCAGCATTGATAGGTGCCCAATTGTCGCCATTGTCGATGGAACGAAACACACCGCCGTCAAACGTCCCGGCAAAGAGGTGCTGGGCGCTGTTGATGGTGAGCGCGAAGATGGCACTGTTCGTCAAGCCGTCATTGACGGCGTTCCACGTCTCGCCTTGATCGGTGGAGCGATAAACGCCGTTACCGAGTGTGCCGGCAAAAATATGTCCGGCATTGTTGATGGCCAGCGCGAAGACCGGGATTCCGGATAAATCGACTTTCCATGAAGCGCCGTCGTCGGTGGAGCGCCCAATCCCAACGAAGGTTCCGGCAAAGATCACATCGTTTCTGTTAGTGACAATCGCAGCAACCGGTCCGGTCAAAGGCCCCTTGAGAAGTTCCCAAAAATCGGTTTGCGCGAAAGCTGTTGTGGTGAATCCCGCCGTTAGAAGGAGAGCGTGGATCAACCGGCTCGCAATGCAAACTTTCTTTTTCATAAACATGTTCTTCACATAAGTAAAGTCGGGCTCGTCTCAAATCATATCCTCACAAGCTGTGCATCAGCAAGCCCGACTCCACGATTTATTTAAAAGGTGGCTTGCGGCTCGCCGTAAAGGAAGTCATCCATCATAACGACGTCTCGTCTCCCGCCATCATCCGGCCCTGGGGCAACGTTGCCGCTCGTGATCCGCACCCGGAAGATGCGCGCGTCGTCAAATACAATGCCGAAGAAGGAAAGGCTGCCATCGCCCCGCAAGGCCGGGACGAATCTGCTGAAGAGTAGATCGCCGTCGGCGTCGAAGTACTCGATCCGGGTGCTGGCATTACCTTTTCCGCGCTTGTCAACGTCGGTGAAGACTGCGCCGAAGCCCCTGACCGTTGCTGGAGTCCCCCCATTGGAGCCGGGCACGAAGAACTGTGTCTCGTGGACGTTGCTATCGATCGCGCTGAAGAGCCGCTGGGGGCTGAACGGCTGGAAGATGGATTCGTAGGTCGGGTTGTGAAAGGTGTCCGCCAGCCCGGAGAGTGGAGCTTGCACAAAACCCGTCCCGGTTGTGGTGAAGAGAGCGCCGCGCGCGTTCAGGAAGTTGGTCAACGGCGTCCCCGTGATGGTGGTTGCGGAGCCGCCGCCGTCCCAGTTGATCTCGCGGCGACCGCTGGCGAGTGGCCCTGGCGCAATGCCGTTGTTAGGGTCCCCCAGAGCCGCGCGGTACGCATCGACCGTGCCCTGAATCGAAGCTACGGTTGGCCCAGCCGCCTGGAACACAACAACCTCCTCATCATCCCCATCATCCCCATCATCCCCATCATCCGATGTATTGCCCTGCGCGTACGCCTGGAGGGCTTGGGCTGACTCAGTCACCGGCGGTTGCGTCGGCGTCTGGTCATCGCTGCACGCCGTGAACAATCCGGCAATCGTTAACAGCGCCAGGCTGTGTTTTACAACTGTCTTCATCGAGGTACTCCTTTGAATTGTTTGGAAGTGAATTGATTTGAAGTTAAACTCAGTCTTGTCTGAGCAGAATGAGTTTCTCTATCTCTACTGAACAGTGATTGTTCCAACCATTCCCATTGTGTCATGATAGATGCAGTGAAACCTGAACGTCCCTGGTGTATTAAAGTCCGTCGTGCGGCTTACGCCGGGCTGCATGTCACCCGTATCCCACACTCTGTTGTCACTTGTGGAGGTGTGGACATCCCTATCGTCGTTACGCCAGGTTACGGTCGTCCCTCTTGCAACCGTTAGGGTGGCAGGATTGAACGAACGGGAACCCATGACTACCGTGTTGGGCGGGATATTGGATGGCGCCGGGCTGGAATTTGGCGAATCGCTTTTGCATCCCAGCACTCCAAAAATCACAAAGCCGATCACGGTGCCGGCCAGCATCACAATGTTTCTTTTCATAGTGTTTCTCCTGTTGTTATTGTTGGTTTTGTATCATACTCTCCGGTACTGCAACGCACTTGTCAAGAGTCGATTTAATGATTGTAAAACGGTCGAGCATTCATACGGGGTTTGAGCCTCTGGCTTTCCACACAACACATTACTTGAGTAACTCCATACGTCGTGTCTCGGTCTGGCCTCCGGCTTGGAGTCTATAGAAATACACTCCGCTCGGGAAATTCGTCGCATCAAATTTGACATTTCATAATGCGATGACAAAAGCGATCCACAGGATGTGGAAGATGTTGTCCGTGATAATGATGGACCACGGCGCCAAGGGCTGCGCGGCGAATTCATTCCGGCCCATGATTTTCATGCTCCAGGGCACAAAATTTGTCCGGTCTTGCAGCCAATGCTGCAGGGCAATCACGAGCAGCTTCCACCAAGCCAATCCGGTAAAAATGAACGGCAGTATATAAATCATGACATGGATCGTACAAATCCAGGAATTGGCTTTTTTCCCTTTCGCCATCCAATCATTTTGCAAAAGGTAATCGCCGATGAGATGCGCGTATATCCAGTGCATTTTGATTCCTTCATCTCTCGAGCCCCAAGCCACGCTGCCCGATGTACTCGGATTGGGGACGGATGAGATGGTCTTCGGTGTGCTGCTCGATGACGTGCGCGCACCAGCCTGCGACCCGCCCACAGGCGAACACCGCGACGAACGAGCGGGGCTTCAAACCCAGCGCCTGAAGCACGAGCGCGGTATAGAACTCCACGTTGGTCCGCAGGTTGCGACCCGGCTTCACCTCGTCGAGAACCTTCAGGATGGTCTGCTCCGCCGCACGGGCCATATCGAACAACTTGCGGTCTTCGAGATGTACCGCGCTCATCTCGTCCGCCACCTTGCTGAGCACGTCGGCGCGCGGGTCGCGAACCTTGTAGACCCGGTGACCGAACCCCATGATGCGCCGTCCGGCCTTGAGCTCGTTCCGCACCCAGGCCTCGGCCCGATCGGCGGAGCCGATGTCCACCAGCATATCAAGCACCGGACCGGGCGCGCCGCCGTGGAGCGGCCCCTTCAGGGCGCCGATCGAGCCCGTGACGGCGCTCACCATGTCCGAGCGCGTGCTTGCGATCACGCGGCCCGCGAAGGTGGACGCGTTCATGCCGTGGTCGATCACCGTCACCCAGTAGGTGTCGAGAGCCCTGGCCGCGATCGGATTGGGTTCCTTGCCGTGCACCATGTAGAGGAAGTTCGCGGCGTGGGAGAGATCGGCGCGCGGCGCTATCAGCTCCTTGCCCTCGCTGATACGCGCGTGAGCCGCGACCAGAGTAGGGAAGCGCGCCGTCAGCATCTTGGCCGCCTCGATGTCGGCGGACGGCGCGATGTCGTCGGGGTCAGGCAGGTCGAGCGACAAGGTGGCGCACGCCATACGAAGCGCGTCGATGGGAGGCGCCTTGGCTGCCGCTCGCACCACGCGCATCGTGTCCTCCGGCAAGGCGCGAAGCGGGGTGATCTCGCGGCGGAGTTCCCGGAGCTCGTCCGTACCGGGCAGCGCGCCGCGCCAGAGAAGGTGGGCAGCCTCCTCGAAGCTGACTCGCCCGGCCAATTCCTTGAGCTCGTAGCCTCCGATGATCAGCTCACCGGCGATGCCATCGACGTGGCTCAGCCGGGTCTGGGCGGCAACGACGCCTTCCAGCCCGCGTGGGGTTGGCGTGATGGTCAGGGGCATGCAAATTCTCCTTTCACTGCTTTTCACCACGCATACCTCTCGCCGCGAATTTGGCGCGGCATGCTGATGACGTGCATACGTATGAGTTTGGCCACTTGTTCGAGGCGGTGCTCGGCAAAACGATTGGAGGCTTCGCCGGTCGGAATGTTTTCCTGGCGCGCGATTTCGATGATTTTCTTGAGCGTGCTGTAAATGCTTTCCGCTTCTTTGAGCGCTTTTTCACGATGATAGCCTTCCAACTCGTTGGCGACATTGATGAGGCCGCCGGCGTTGATGACATAGTCCGGCGCATAAAGAATTTTTTTCTCCATCAACATGCGGCCATGTTTAATCTCGTCGGCAAGCTGGTTGTTCGCGCCGCCGGCGATGATTTTGCATTTCAACCGCTGCACGGTTTCGTCGTTGATGATCGCGCCGAGCGCGCACGGCGCAAAGATCTCGGCGTCGACGTCGTAAATCTTGTCGGAATCGACGGCGGTCGCGCCAAATTCTTCGACGCAGCGCCTGACACGATCTTTGTGAATGTCGGTTACGAACAATTTCGCGCCTTCTTTGTGCAAAAACCCGGCGAGATAATAGCCGACATGGCCGACGCCTTGAATCGCGATTTTGCGATTGCGCATGGAGGCAGAATCAAACACGGCTTCGCAGCAGGCTTTCAATCCGAAATAAACGCCGCGCGCGGTGATCGGCGAAGGATCGCCGCTGCCGCCGATGATTTCAGGAACGCCGAGCACCCACGGCGTTTCCATTTTCGCCCAGACCATGTCGTTGACTTCGGTGCCGACGTCTTCGCCGGTGATGAAACGCCCGTTGAGTCCGTGTACGAAACGACCGAAGGCGCGGAACAGAATTTCATTCTTGTCGCGCTGCGGATCGCCGATGATTACGGCTTTGCCGCCACCCAAATTCAAGCCCGCGGCTGCGGATTTGTACGTCATGCCGCGCGAGAGACGCAACACATCTTCGAGCGCCTCGTCTTCGGATTTGTACGGCCACATACGCGTGCCGCCCAGCGCCGGGCCGAGCGTGGTGTCGTGAATTGCAATGATTGCGCGCAAGCCGGAATCGCGATCCTGACAGAAGATCACTTCTTCGTGATTGTATTCGTGCATGGAGGTGAAGGTTTTCATAAGGAGGCTCCTTGAAAGTGTGCTAGGCGCTATGGAACAGGTTCAGGGCCGAGCCCGCACGGAACCATTCCAGTTGAGACGCGCCGAAGGAGTGACAGAGCTGCAGCGTCTCGGTTGTCCCGTCTGCATGTCTGATGCGGCACTCAACAGGCTTGCCGGGCGCCATCTCCGCCAACCCGACGAGGCTGATGCGGTCATCCTCGCGGATGCGGTCGTAGTCGGCGGGATCCTGGAACGTCAGCGCCAGCAGTCCCTGCTTCTTCAAGTTGGATTCGTGGATGCGCGCAAAGGCGCGGGCGATCACGGCCGCGCCGCCGAGCAGGCGGGGCGACAGCGCGGCGTGCTCGCGGCTCGAGCCCTCGCCGTAGTTGTGATCGCCGATCACGACCCACTTGACCCCCTTGGCTTTGTAGTCGCGCGCGATCTTCGAGATCGGTTGCGAGGTCTCGCCGGTCAGGACGTTCTTGCCCTTGCCGGCCTCGCCAGTGAAGGCGTTGATGGCGGTGAGGAACATGTTGTCGCTGAACCGGTCGAGGTGGCCGCGATAGCGCAGCCACGTGCCCGCGGGTGAGATGTGGTCGGTCGTGGTCTTGCCCTTGGCTTTGATCAGCACGGGCATCTCGAGGAAGTCCTTGCCGTCCCACGCCGGCCACGGCTCCATGATCTGAAGCCGCTCGCTGGTCGGGCTCACTTCGAGGACGACGCCGTTCCCGTCGGCGGGGGGTGCCACGTAGGACGCCTGGCCGCGCTCGAAGTTCCGCGGCGGCACCTCGGGCGCGGTCTTGGGCGGTTCGAGCTTGAACGCCTTGCCGTCGGCACCAGTCAGGGTGTCGGTCAGCGGATTGAACGAGAGTCGGCCGCCCAGCGCGAGCGCGGTGACGATCTCGGGACTCCCGATGAAGTTCATCGTGGTCCGCTCGCCGTCGTTGCGCGCGGGGAAGTTGCGGTTGTACGAGGTCACGATCGTGTTGGGCACCGCCGAGGCTTGCTTGGCGCGGCGCCACTGGCCGATGCACGGACCGCAGGCGTTGGCCAGCACGATCGCGTCCATGTCGCGCAGCGACTGCATCTGACCGTCTCGCTCGATGGTGGCGCGCACCTGCTCCGAGCCTGGCGTGACCATCAGCGGCACCGCCGCCTTGAGCCCGTGCGCCTTGACCTGCTCGGCCACATCAGCGGCGCGGCTCATGTCCTCGTAGGACGAGTTGGTGCAGCTGCCGATTAGCGCGTTCGAGATCCGGTCGAGGAAGCCGTTGCTCGGATCGACGACTTCGGCTGCGAGCTTGCTGATGGGCCGCGCGCGATCGGGCGAGTGCGGCCCCACGACGTAGGGCTCGAGCTTCGAGAGATCCAGCTCGACCACGACGTCGTAGTGCTTCTCGGGATTCCGCTCGACGTCCGGGTCCGGTGCCAGCATCGCCTGATAGCTCTCGGCCAACGGTACCACCTCGGGCTTGCCGGTCGCGCGCAGGTACGCGGCCATCTTGGCGTCGTAGGGGAACATCGATGTGGTGGCCCCCAACTCGGCGCCCATGTTGGTGATCGTGGCCTTGCCGGTGGCGCTGATGGTCCGGGCCCCCGGACCGATGTACTCGATGATCGCGTTGGTCCCGCCGGACACGGTCAGGCGCCCCGCGACGTAGAGGATGACGTCCTTCGGGGCGGTCCATCCGCTGAGCTGGCCGGTCAGGTACACCGCGATGTGTTTGGGATAGAGGACCTCCCAGGGGAGGCCGGCCATCACCTCGACCGCGTCTGCGCCGCCGACGCCGACCGCGCACGCCCCGAGCCCGCCGGCGTTGGGCGTGTGCGAGTCGGTGCCGATGATCAGCTCCCCGGGGAAGGCGTAGTTCTCCAGCACGACCTGGTGAATGATCCCAGCGCCTGGCCCCCAAAAGCCCACGCCGTACCTGCCGGCTGCTGAACGCAGGAAGTCATAGACCTCTTGATTTTCTTCGCGAGACTCGCGCAGGTCTGCCTCGCCCTCGACTCTCGCCTGGATGAGATGGTCGCAGTGGATCGTGGTGGGGATTGCGACGTTGTCCCGCCGGGTTTGCATGAACTGGAGCATGGCAGTCTGTCCCAGCACGTCCTGCAGAATGACGCGGTCGGGACGGAGCAGCAGATAGCTTTTGCCAGGCTCGATGTCCTGGTTTTCAGGATCGTCAAGGTGTCCCAGCAAGGCCTTGTCTGCTAGGGTTAATGGCCGGCCCAGTCGGCGGCGGACAATTGTGAGATTACGCTCCATCGTCACGTAGACCTTGGCTGCCATTTCAGGAGTCAATTCGATAGTTACCATATTGTTCGCTCCTTCCTTAATCTCTATCTCTGCGCCTAACGTTTTGGGTAAGTTGCGCCGCTTTTTGGCGTCAACTTGACCCAATGGTTAGGTGTATTGTTGCTTTGTAATTTTGACTTCATTTATCTGAATAGTTGGCTCGATGTTTGTGTAGTTTACTATGTCTCCCTGTAACTCTTTCGCATGAGGCATAAATGCCACCATAAAATTTTCCAGTGAATCAAAATAGTAGTGACACATTGCAACATAGGATGATTCTATTCTTGGCTCATCAATCTCAACGCCACACTCGACAGACACTCCCTTGAATCCTTTTGCCCCTGACAGCAGCTCAATAGACATAGGCATGTGCTTATTCAGGTAATAATCAAAGTCGAATCGATACCCCTCTTTCTTTGGATAGATACTTGAAATATTGAACATTGCTTCTCCTTTGAACTATTCATTTTTGTCGACACCTACATAACATGAATTAGTAACCCTCAAATTCCTCAGCCTGGATCCGTCTAGGGCCAACTCCGGCCTCGAGAACGGCTTTTCTAATAGTGTTGACCAGGCCAGGCGGTCCAGCCAAATAGAAAATCGGCTTGGTGAAATCGTTGATATGCTCACGCAAGAAATCCATATTCACATATCGCTGCTCGCCCTCCCACCGGCGCTGCGATTTGTCAGCTTGGGTGAGTGTGGGAATATATTTGAAGTTCCGATGTGTTGCGGCGACCTGCCGGAATTCATCGTGAAACGCCGTGCCCTCCAGATTGCGATTCGAGTAAACGAGGATTATCTGGTGCGGCAGTTGGCGTGCAACTGCATCGTGTACCATGCTGCGAAAAGGTGTGATGCCAATTCCACCAGCAATGAAAACTGCTGGAACCGCCGTGTCGGCATGAAGGGTGAAAGCGCCGGAGGGACCGAGAATCTCCACCGGCGTGCCGAGAGCAACTTCAGCCAAGCTGCGTTTCAGCGCGCTGCCGGTCATTCGTGTAACGATTTGAAGGTGCCCGTCTACTTGTGGCGGCGAGGCAATGGAAAAGGTCCGGCGATTCCCTTTGGCGTCGTTGTACGGCTGATTCGGGAGAATGAGCGTAAAGAATTGACCGGCCGTGAAATTGAAATTAGCCGGTTGTTCGAAGCCAAAGGCCATGGTGCCTTCAGCCACTTCGACTCGTTCAACGAGTTTGGTTTGATACTTGGGCATGGCATTTCTCCGTTATTCTGATGGCGCAAATGAACGAACGAACTTCACCGCCGCGCGAATTTCTTCCTCGGTCAATGTTCCGCCAAACTTTGGCATCCGGTTATCTTTGCCATTGGTGATGGTCGCCGTCAGTTGCTCATCCGTGCGACTCTGCTGCCAATTCGGATCTGTCCAATCCGGCGTGCCCGACGCCTGACCGGCGCCGTCCTCGCCATGACAGAACACACAACCATTCTTTTGGAAAAGCTCTGCGAAATCGATGGGCTTGGGTGGCGCAGGCGTAACTAGTCGCACGGCCGCCGCGACCGCCGGACGGGCTTCTTCTTTCACGCCATAAACTTTTGCCAGATAGTCACCAATGAACTGGGCCTCGTCGTCGTTGATCCAACTGCGGTGACGCACGGACATGCGCTTGACCAGAATTTTCCATTCATGTTCGGTGCGCCGGCGATTAAATGCCCGGTCCAAGTTGTGACACTTGGAGCACTTCGTGAGCAACAGGGTTTCGGCTTGCACGGGCGTCACCTGCTCCGGCTTGGTGATATTCTGCCGTTCACTCAAAAAATAGACAATCTGCTCCACCTGATCTTGGCTAAGCCACGTTGGGTCGCGCCTCTGCATCCGATTGGCCGTTTCTAACCATGCCGCCGGTGTTTTGACCATAGTGAACACACGCGTCAGATCGTGGCACTTGACGCATTTCTGGATCACCAGCTCGCGACCCACATCGACATCGAGATGACCGGCCGCCGGGTTAATGTGACTGATATACTTTCCGGTTGCGCTCTTGAGAAAATAATAGCCTCCCGTAATCGACACCAAAGCCAATGAGATCACCAGAATGCTCACCCCCATTGGCAAGACGTGATTGAAGGCTTTGGGATAAAAGCGAACGACAAAAATTTTGACCAACAAAATCGGCAAGAGCGAGATCGCCAACACCCAATGAATGATCGCCTTGGCATCAAGTGGCGCATTGGATTGGATGACTTTCCGCACCATGATGTACAGCATGATCAGATAGATGGCCGCAAAAAGATAGCCGTTGATACGATGAATCAGAGTGAGCACCGCGGAATTGAACTTCGGCTTTTGCCGACCGGTGACCTCTAACATCAGCCACACCTGAATGGCAGCCAACAGGACAAAGATACAACCCAGTGTCGAAGTGATTTGTGGATTCATTCGCTGTTTAACAGAGCTTATCGTGAAATCATTTACATTGGGAATTGCTAAATTTCAATCTCAACCTCATTGCCTTGCACACGGACGTTATATTTTGTTACCCCTTGCGTCGCCGGCGGGTCCACCACTTCACCGGTCTTGACATTGAATTGCGCACCGTGCCAGGGACAAGTGACTTGCTCCCCTTCGACAAATCCTTCCGAAAGCGGACCCCCGCGATGGGTACACGTATCGTCAATCGCATAATAATGGCCGTCGATATTAAAAAGCGCAATTGGCTTGCCATCGACTTCGACCAGCTTGCCTGAACCCGGGGTGAGATCGCCGGTATTTGCTACTTTGATGAATTGTGCCATATTCTCTATCCTTCGGATTCGCATTTACTCCGAAATTAATTCCGCCGATGCCTTATCAGCTTTGGATGGGCTCGGAATCCGCAGTGCCTCTGCAAAAAATCGATCCGCTATCAGCTTGTCAACCGACCACTTCCCGCCGCCGGCGATCATGGTAGCGATGCCCAAGCCCAGCGCCAAAAGGTGATATTCAAAGCCTTCACTTTGCTGATTGCCAGACCAATTCATAAAGAAACCATGTTGAAGATGAACCAGAAAAATGGCGCCCAGCATGATCAGGGTGATTCCGAAGGCGGCAAATTTGCTCAGAAAGCCGAGAATCAAGCTCAGCGCACCGAACGATTCCGCCATGATGATTAAAAACGCTATTGCTGCCGGCATGCCCGCGCCGGAAAAATAGTCCATAGTGGCAGAGAATCCAAATCCTCCAAACAGCCCGAAGAGTTTTTGCAAGCCGTGCGGCAGGATCACGATGCCCAAGGCGACGCGGGTGACGCAGACAGCGCTATTATTGTTCGTTTGAAACAGTCTTCGCAACATGACTTCTCCTTCCTTAATTTTGCACATACAAAAGCCAAACCCCGTCCCGCCTCGCGGGATTCCTTTAGTTGCTGAAATCAATTGGGTGGTGGTTTTAACCTTACAATGCAAAATCGGGGTCCTTACTTTAAACGCTCAGCCGATTTTGTAACGTGCGAAAATTGATGCCCAAAATTTTGCAAGCTTCTTTTTTATTGCCCTCTTGCTCATTGAGAACGAGGTGCGCGTATAGTTTCGTCAACTCCGATTCCTGCAGACGCTGCTGCACGGCAAAATTCAAAAACTCATGTTCGGATTCTTGCGTCAAGAACAACAGGTGGCGCACTTCAATCTGCGGGCTATCGCAAAGCACAGCGGCTCTTTCCAGCACATTTTCCAATTCCCGCACATTGCCTGGCCAGGGATATCGCAGCAGCATGGCCATGGCTGCCGGCGTAATTCCCTCGATCCTTTTGTGATTGGTTTTGACAAATCGGTCGACGAAGCTTCGGACTAATAAAGGAATGTCTTCTTTGCGTTCACGCAGCGGCGTCAAGACGATGGGCAAGACATTCAGGCGATAATACAAATCTTCGCGGAATGCGCCTTCCCGAATAGCCCTTTTCAGATTTTTGCTGGCAGCCGAGATGATCCGAAAATCCGCGCGAATGGTTTCCGTCCCGCCCACGCGCTCGAACGCTTTTTCCTGAATGACGCGCAAAAGCTTGACTTGTGTGGAAAGCGGGATATCGCCGACTTCATCCAAAAACAAGACGCCTCCATCTGCCAGTTCAAAGCGCCCCGGCTTGCGTTTATCGGCGCCGGTAAAAGCGCCTTTTTCATGGCCGAATAATTCGCTTTCCATCAGGTTTTCAGAAAGCGCGGCGCAATTGATGGCAACAAAAGGCTTGTGCCGGCGCGGGCTGTTTTGGTGAATTGCTCTGGCGACCAGCTCTTTGCCCGTGCCGGTTTCACCTTGCACGAGCACGGTGGCATTGGTTGCCGCAACCTGGGCAATGAGCTTGAAAACCGCCTGCATCGCTGCACTTTTGCCGAGCATGGCGCCGAAGACAGGCGTTTCCGGTATCGCATGAAACAGCGTTGAATTTTCCGGCTGGTTCCATCGCCAGTGGAGGAAGCCATTGTCGGCGTTCTCACCGTTGCGCGGCAAAAACACCGGTGGAGAATTTTCACGAACGGAACTGTATTGCAACATTTTCTCTAGGTTTTTATCTCTCGCCATCGTATCGGAGGCGAGCTGCCATGAGAGGAACATGGCAGCTCGACAACCGAATCGAGACGCGATTGAGGCGCCTGTGAATTGAGGAGGAAGTACGAGTCGAGTCCTTATTTAGAAAATTTGCAGTTTCACCTCACCCGCTCGCGTGCGTTGATATCTGATCGCCGTCGAGGGGTTCTTCCAATGTATCCCTCGCGATGTGCGTAATCTCTGAGATATCTTTGAAGCTGCCGGCGGCGCGTGAGAGCCTGGACATTACCGTGCCAACAGGACAATTCATGATTAATGATTGATGAACGTATTTCGGAGTATCGTAAAAAGCCACGCTTTAAAATTCGTGCCTGGTTGGAAGTAATCGAAAAAACGAAACGCCCGCAGATAAACCTCCTGCATGAGGTCTTCGGCGTCGAGGCGATTTCGTGTCATGTGCCAAGCCGCGCGATAGATGGCATCCGTATGCTCAAACGCCAGCGCTTCGAAGGCTTTCAGCTTTTCGTTGTGTGACATGGCCGGCTCAGCACCACGGATAAAGAAAAATGACTTCACGGCGTATTCTCTGTGACTCATCATCAATCTCGCGGCAAATTCAATTGCTTATTTTGATTATTGTTTCCGTTCAACAGCTCATTAATAAGCGCGGGGCAGTTAATGAGCCGGAGACTCGGGGAAGCGATTCGCTTGAGCATCGCCACGCCGTTGTGTTCGATGAACATCACTTCGGAAAAATCCAGGAGAACCTCCGGTTTTGCTCGAAGCCATTTCAAACACTCTTGTTCCAACACGGTTACCCATTCGGACACAATCCGGCCTTCCACTTTGAGTGTGACAGAGTTGGCGCTTTCGGAAATCTCGGTAATACGGAGCACTCATTTTCTCCACTTGATGTTGCTTTTCATCTCACGCAAACCGCATTCCAAAAACAAAAAGGCCATTCAGAGCGCACTCTAAATGGCCGAGGAGTTTTGAGTTAGATGAGTTTGAAGGTGATTCTTATAATGCGTGCATAATAGTGATCGGTTCCCAATATTTTGGGAGGGTCACGAAATGTTGGGAGTTTTTATCTCTTCCTTTCGATCCCGAGTTTTTTCATTCTTGCCTCCAACGTCGTTGGCTTCATGCCCAAAAGCTTGGCCGCGCCTCTTTCCCCGCTCACACGCCAGCCGGCGGTCTCCAGCACGGAGAGGATGTGTTCCCGTTCAAGCTCTTCAAGGGTCGGAATTCGCGACGCCCGCGGCATGACGGAGGGTTTCGGCAGCCATTCGCCTGGATCGAGACGCGATCCCTGACTGATGATGACCGCCCGCTCGATGATATTCTCCAGCTCGCGCACATTGCCCGGCCAGGAATAAGCCTGCAAGGCTTTCATTATTTGGGGTGGAATCGCTTCGATCTTTTTTCCCAATTTGGTGTTATACTTCAAAACCAAATGCCTGACCAGAAGCGGGATATCTTCTTTGCGTTCTTGCAGCGGAGGAAGCCAAATTGGAAAAACATTCAAGCGATAAAAGAGATCCGAGCGAAATTGGTTTTCCTGTACCGCCTTTTCGAGATCGCGATTGGTGGCGGCGATCACGCGAACCTCGACCTTCAGCGTTTGCGAGCTTCCCACACGCTCGAACTCGCCGTCTTGCAAAACGCGAAGAAGCTTCGCTTGCAAATCCAGCGGCAGATCGCCGATCTCGTCGAGGAAAATGGTGCCGCCCTTGGCCATCTCGAAGCGGCCGATCTTGCGGGCCAGGGCGCCAGTGAATGCGCCTTTTTCATGGCCAAATCCCGCAAGGCGGGACTTTCAATGAGACCGGCGGGCAAGGCCGCGCAGTTGACCTTTACCAGCACACTTTCTTTCCGGCGGCTCAGATTGTGAATGGCGCGCGCAATCAGCTCTTTCCCCGCGCCGGTTTCGCCGAGGATGAGAACGCTGGCGTCCGTGGGCGCGACGGTCTCCACAGCCTGCAGCACTTTTTTAATCGCCTGGCTTCGCCCGATAATCTCCTCGAAGTTGTGTTGGGTTTTGATCTCTTCTTGCAG
>JAKEEH010000112.1 GCA_022616725.1 Limisphaerales bacterium
GTAATCTTCACAATACTCCCCCTTACTCTGTGATTGGTGATAAAAACTCCAGTCTGGCACATCCGATGCCGCAGGAGTAGGGGGAGTCCATGTCATTAGGTTAGTACTTATGGGGGCAAGGGGGCTGCCAACAACCTGTTGCAGGGCTTTGAGGGGATCCTGATCAGTGACCGATATGGCGGCTACAACGATCATCCCGCCGACCGGCGCTAACTGTGTTGGGCGCATCTTCTACGCAACCTGGAAGGTATGGCGGGGCGTCACGGTCGAGCGGGGATACTGGGTCAAAGGCTGGTCCGGTTGGCCCGATTAACCGTCCGGGTGGAGCATCGTTGGCGAGGCAGCGGTTATCATTCGGTGCTCTACGAACACCGCCTGCACCGATTGCGCGCATGGTTCCGCCGGGAACTCGAACAGGGGGCACGTGATCATGAAAAAAGCCGGACCGGTAACCAATGCCGGAGGTTACTCTGCGTCGAGTGCGTGCTTTGGACCTTCCTGTCTCATCCCGGTCTCCCGTTGAGTAGAGTCGAGATGTGGCTCGGTGGTCCAAGGCCCGGCCTATCGGTTGCCGCCCCTTTCGTTTGGCGGTGCCTCACTGGCCTGGCCATCACTCCGTTTCCACATCCCGCTCCTCAAACCGGACGTGCGGATTTCCTAAGCCGTTCACTTAATCTGTTGATAACACGATCGCGATTCGCCTGAAACCCTCATGGAACCTGCATTGCATGGGGTTTCCTTCGCCAGAAAAATTTGCTGACGAAAAAACAGCCGTAAGGCTTTGGCACATAAGGGCTTCGGCGGTTTCATCAACAGATTAAGTGAACGGCTTGCGGATTTCCCGCATCCGGCTTTCTTTCGATCCTCAGGCCTTCGCATTCCGCAGGTCATTGCGAACAAGCGACAGCCGGTAGAGTCCCAAGATATCGTACAGGTACTCATCCGGGTATTGGCGATACCCGGTTCCCCGCTTGCCGTGCTTACGCATTAACCAGCTCCGCAGTCGTCGGTCCGTATAAGCCTGGATATTCCGGTAAATTTTGCTGACCTGTCCCTGATTGAAATAGTTGGCCCAACCCCGGATCATCGGATTCAGTTCCGCAATCCGGTTTTCCGGGCTGGTCGCGTTCCATCGCGACGACGTGGCGTGATGGATACCCTGCTTCAGCCGCTTGATCGCTTTCTTGGACGGCCGTGTACCCCAAAAGGCTCGTCTGTCGTTGCCATGGAACTGGCCCAGGGTATAACCGAGAAAATCGAAATGCTCGCCGGGTAATTTGACCAGCCGAGTTTTCTTCTCGTTGACCGTTGCTACCGGCGGCTTGAAGATGGACTAATTTGGCCGGTTTAAAAATGGAGGTTGAATAGACGTGGCGCGGGTGTAACAAATCGGCGGGTAATTCGGCGGATATTTTTACGGACTCTACTCGATCGGGGGGTTGTCGATTTGATCCTTCATGCGCTAGCTCTTGCCTTCTATGATCACGGTTTCGGCGTGGTGCAGGAGTCGATCGAGGACGGCGGAAGTGATGGTGGTGTCGTGGTTGAAGATTTCCGGCCGGTGTTTGAAGATGCGGTTGGTCGTGAGGAGGATGGCCCCCCGCTCATAGCGGTGGCGGCAATGATCTGGAACGGGAGGTCGGCGCCGGTTTTATCGAGCGGCAAATAGCCGAGTTCGTCGATCGGCAACAGATCGGGCTTGAGGTATTTTTTTGCCTTTCGACCTTGAGCCGTCCCGTAGTACGGGCAGCGGCCCGGGTGTTGATGATGTCGACGGCGGTGGCGAACAGCACGCTGTGGCCTTTCAGGCAGGCGGCATGGCCGGGGGCGATGCTGAGATGGGTTTTACCGGGACCGACGCCGCCGAGGAAAATAACATTGGCCTGATCGTCGACGAACTTGAGACGAAAAAGATTTTGGATCTGTAGTCGGTTGATTTTTTTCGGCCAGGTCTGCCGTTGAATTGATCCAGGGTTTTGATGAAAGGAAAGCGTGCGGGTTTCAAGCGGCGCTGAATGGCGCGGTCTTGCCGCTGCCCGGCTTCACCCTGCACGGGGACGGAAAGATGATGCACATAAGACCGGTGCTGCTCGGCGGCCTGCTGCGCCAGGTCTTCGAAGTGATTGCGGGTGTAGCGAAGTTGCAGGTAGGCTGGATGATGCGGCAACTGCTGTTCGGAAGCGGAGGGATTGGGTATGGTCATGGCGCGCTGCTCAGGATGGGCGGGAGGATGAACGGTCGTAGAGGCAGCCAGGTCCGGCTCGGCCATCTCCGGATCGAGGAGATCCTGACGGCGGGTCGGGAGCAGGGCGCCGGGTTCGGGGAGAAGGCGTTGGCGATGTACTCGCTTGAAGGCCTGCAAGATCAAGGCATCGTCAATGGCCCGGGTGACCGGATCGGTCCCGTGGATTTCGCCAAGGGCGAGGATTTTGCGAAGGGGTGATGACGCGGGTTCAGGCGCCTCTGCTGCAGTTCCTGATAATAGCGCTCGGCGGCTGGCGACAAAGCGAGGAAACGCGGAAGGCGTCCGGGACACGGTAAATTCCAGGTGCATTGCCGCCGGCTGTAGCACAATACCATGACGAAGAAGCTCAACTTGCGGCGCGTGTTGCCGACGTTCACCGTGCCGTACTCGCCCCGGTCGACCCGCGCGCACTCGCCGGGCTCGAACGACAAGGTCAAAAAGGCGGGTTTGCGCCACCTTCCGTACCTTGCGTACATAATCCTTCGAGAGCCGACAAACATCGAACGATAAACGGCTGACAAGCGCTTGATCGGAGTACTAGCTCGGGCCTTTTGCATCGGCGACCGTAATCAAGAAAAGATACAGCGCCAAGGCATCCGAGCCACAGCGGCCGATGATTTCATCGCGGACCAGGCGCTGATCGACCCGGCGGCAAACTGGCGTGGAATCCGGCGGACCCGTGCCGGGCACAAGATGCGTTTGACGGACATAACGACCTCCTTCGGGATGCAGAATGTCACGTCCCAACCCTAAAAAGAAAAGATTTAATTTAAACAGGGAACAAAAAAGAGAACGACCCGGCTCCGTTTTTAAAACGACCGTTTTAAGGGACATTCAGATCGCCGCTGACACCCTGGACCTGGCCGAAGCACGGCGGGCGGGCATCACCCTGCTGCCTTTCGCGGGCGAGCCGCAGTGGAGCGAGTCGGTCTCCGCGGCCCTCGCCAAGGCAACCGCGATCGCGCGTGCGGGCCGGACGAAGGCGGGGACGTTACATTTGCTGGCGGGTCTGCTGGATGTCGGGGGAGGAATCGCCACAGAAATTCTCGGAAAGTACGGTGCGCGCTCGAAAGACTTGGCCGAGCAGCTGGAAAAAGGCCCGCCCGGTACCCCGAATAGACAGCGCACAGAGCAAGGAACGACGCCGCATTACGATCAAGCGCTGTCTTATGCCCGATCGCTCGCGAAGCGAGCCGGTTCGCCTGTGGTACTGGAAGTTCATCTACTGGGCGCGCTGCTTAAGACCCAAAGCCAGAATCTGGATAAGTTCCTCGGAACGAATCGGCAGGAACTCATGGACGCGCTGCAAGAGGCCCAGCAATTCCGGCCCACCGTGTTTGAGTCCGCAGCGTTTTCGTTCATGCCCCAAATACCATAAACGATCATCAGGGATTTCACAGCATGTCTCCAATGGACAGTACAATGGCGGTCATGTCCGGGTCAATGGATTTTGACGCGGATGTGGGAAGGAAGCCTGCAACAGGCCGGTCAGGCCAGAGAGAAGGCGCGGTGCGTCGGAATGGCTACGCCGCACACACGATTTAAAATGGATAGAATTGTTTGTCTTATGTAGCGACAATGTAGGGATCTATTTGCCCATGGAGAACAATCATGAGTACCGATACGGTTGTCCGCGCAAGAATCGATGCTGAAACCAAGGCCCGCGCAACCGAGGTGCTCGCTGAAATGGGGCTGACCGTCTCTGACGCCATTCGTTTGCTTTTGGTGAGAGTTGCGGCCGACAAGACCTTTCCTTTCCCGGTGCAAGTGCCCAACGCCTCCACTCGCAAGGCAATGGCCGAGTTAAAGCGCGGCAAGGGCAAGCGTTTGGAATCAGCCGACGAGCTCTTCAGTGATCTGGGCATCTGAGGGGTTGAAGCCGGTCTGATCGACCGCGTTCCGTCGTGATGTAAAGCTTGCCGAAAAGCGCGGCAAGGACTTGTCCAAGCTGCGCGAATTCGTTCGCTGTTACTCACCGAATAAACTTCCGCCGGCACGGCGCATTGCATCCGCCAACTTTACATCAAACGTAGCCAGCAGTGCGTTCGTGCGCAATGCCAAATCCAGATATGTCGCGTCGTAGGCGCTAAGCCCGTACTCGCGGCCCAATGCCATCACCATGTCCCGTCGGCTCGCCGGCGCCGCATCGTCGGTATCGATCGGCAAGCGATACAATCTGTTCAGGTAGTCGATGACCTGCGCCTCGGTTACGACACGCCTGCGCTCCCCGACCAGCAGTGCGTTCGCAATCTCGATATGCCAGAGGGGAGGCACCAAAGTTTCGGCGCTGTCAAGAGCCGAAAGCGCCCGGTCGGCGCGATCGGTGTCCGCCGGATTGTCACGCTCGAACAGCCAGGAGAGCGCCATGGATGCGTCGAGCACAAACCTCACCGACGGCCCTCCACAACCCAGTCGGAAATATTCGCAGGGGAAACTCCACATACTTTGCGAATGTTTCGCATGGATTCGATCGCCGCGTGTGCATCCTCGCGAATGGCGCTTCCACTCGGAACCAGGTCCGCGACCGGACGGCCGCGCAAGGTGATCGTATAACGTTGTCCCCGCTGCACTTCGCGAAGAAGTGCGGAAAGTTTGGCCTTCGCGTCAAAGGATCCGATTTCAGTGTACATTACTTACCACAAGCTAGTTAACAA
>JAKEEH010000113.1 GCA_022616725.1 Limisphaerales bacterium
ATGCACATCATTCCCCTAAACGGGCGACCATGCATTCTGGCGATTCGCCAAAAAATTGCGGGTCCAACGTAATGTTTGCTGCATGAAAAGCGCACAGAGACGACAAAGAGCGCGATTTCAACGGGCCGCACGCGTGCCCGGCGAAAAGGCCAAGGGGAATCAAGTGCATAGCCCTATAACCTTTTTAAGGATTCAACTATTCCCACTCTGCGTCTCAGCGTCTCTGCGGTTCCACCCTCTAACAATGTAACGGTTCAATTCAAGGGTTTTAACGATTCAATTCAACGATTACTCGAGATCCCGCTCGCGGATCTCGAAGATCGTCATACTGCCGCTGACTTCATTGCCCACGACCAGCAACGGCCGCCCAATTGGACTCTGTTCCGCCGACACAAACACCAGGCTTTCCGGCCCCAAATCCCCGGCCCGCAGCGTTCCCGGCTCAAAGTTGAAGTGCCGGTTGTTCGCATATTCGATGAAACACGGATTCGTCGGGTCCGTAATATCGTACACCACCACGCCGCCAATCCGCTCCAGCGCCATAAACGCCATCCGCCTTCCGAATACCGTCGCCACGGTCACTCCTTCGGGCTCGGGTCCCTTGTCGTCGCTGCGATTGTCGAAGTCATTATTGTCATTGCTCGCGTTGAAATTGCGCGGATAAAACGCCGCCGTAATCTGTTCCAGTTCGTCCCCGCTGTCCCAGATCAATGCCCCCTCGGCGTCGCGAATCGTGAACGACCGCGCCCCGAACGCAAACAGCGCGTCGAAATCCCCGTCGTTATCGGTGTCCCCCGTCGCGTTCGTGATCCGCAGTCGCCCCAGCGCCGCGTTTTCTTGGAGCTCCTCAGCGTCCGGGAACGCCGTCGGGTCCAGCGTCACGCTACCCACCCGCGTCTCTTCATTAAATCCCTCGTAGGCGCGCGAATCCCCTTCGTTCACCATGATCAAGTACGTCTGCCCCTCGTGCACAAACGCCACCGTTCCATCCGGCTGATACATCCCCCACACCGGCCAATTCTGGATGTTGATCGCGTCATCGCGGTCGCTGGCGTCGATTCCATTGCCCGGCAGCGTACGGTCTTTGAAACCCAACCCCACAAGGTCCGTCACTGTCCGCGTCGGGATATCAATGATCCCCAACGCGTTGTTCTCCTGCAGCACCACCCACGCCGTCGTCGAGTCCGCCGACACCGCGATATATTCCGGTTCCAGGTCTTGGGCCACTGTCGAGAAATTCGTGCCCATCGCGTTCGTGTGCCGCCCGTAAATCCGGATGCTCGGGTCCAGCATCGTCCCATTGAATGCCGTAAACGCGACCGTGCTCACTACCGGCATCGCTGCCCCGCTCGAAATGTCAATGATGCTCACCGACCCTTCCGGATCGATGCTGTAATCCTCGCTCGGTTGCCCTTCGTTCGCCACCAGCACCAGCGTCCCGTTCGGCGCGAATGTCAGCATGTCCGGCAGCACTCCCACCGTCACCGCGCTCAGCGGCATCAGGCTGTTGTTGTCGAAGAACACTACCTTGCCCGGGTCCGTCGCCACCCCGCTCGGCGCCGCCACCGCTATAATCCCGTTCTCCACTGCCACACTCGTCACCACCCCGCCGTAAGGCAGCAGATCGACCGTTGTCACCAGAGTTGGCCGCCGTGGATTATTGATATCGATCACATCCAACGCTGCTTCCGCCGCCCGGATCGAATACACCCGTTGCAACGCCGGGTCATATGCCACGATCTCCGATACCCCTTCGTCGAATATCCCGGTCCAATAAGTGCCAATCGGGCTCAGTTTAATATCGACCACTGGTTCCGCCTCCATGCTCGCCACGCCGGCCAATAGCCCCAGCGCGACCCCAAAAGTTACTGCAATTGTTTTCTTCATAGTTTCGTGATTTTGAGTTCGGAACGTGCCGCGCAGCCCTTGCTGGGTGGATCCATCGTTCCTGATTTGCTGTGCACGAACTTCAGGCGAAAAATGTCACAACCTCATGGCGATCCGGTGAAATGCAGGTTCCAATTTCTCCCTGCCCGCACTTGCGCTTGCCATGAAACCTGAAAAAATCCGTCTGGTGTTTCAACAAATCCAATCCGTTCACTTTGTCGGCATCTGCGGCACGGCCATGGCCTCAGTCGCTGCCGCCATGCAGCAAAAGGGCTTTCACGTCACCGGCTCCGATCAGAACGTCTATCCCCCCATGTCCACGTTTCTGGCCGAGCGCAAGATCGACGTCGTCGCGGGCTTCGCGGAGCGCAATCTGGCGCACAAGCCGGACCTCGTCGTCATTGGCAACGCCATTTCCCGCGGCAACCCCGAGGCCGAAGTCGTCCTGGAGAAGAAGCTCCGTTACTGCTCGCTCCCCGAGTTGCTCAAGGAATTCTTTATTCGCGGAAAGCGTTCCCTGGTCGTCTGCGGCACACATGGCAAGACAACCACTACCGCGCTCCTCGCCTGGGTCTTCGAACATAACGGCCTCAAGCCCAGCTTTCTCATCGGCGGTATTCCCCACAATTTCGGCGAGGGGGCGCGTTTCACCGACAGTGAGTGGTTTATCATCGAAGGCGACGAATACGACACCGCGTTTTTCGATAAGCGGAGCAAATTCGTCCATTACCTGCCCGAGGTCGCCATCATCAATAATCTCGAATTCGATCACGCCGACATCTTCGAGAACCTCGCCGCCATCCAAACTTCGTTCAAACGCCTCATCAACCTCATTCCGCGCAACGGGCAGCTCCTCGCCAACGGCGACGACCCAAACCTCGCGCCGCTGCTCAATGTGACGCATTGCCCCGTCAAACGCTTTGGGCTCGGCGAAGACAATGCGGTGCGCGCCCTTAACATGCGCCTGGGCCCTACGGCTTCGGAATTTGAGATTCCGAGCTGCAAATTTCACATCAATCTTGTCGGCGAACTCAACGTCCGCAACGCCCTGGCTGTCGTGGCCTGTGCCAAACATTGCGGCCTCAAGAACAGCCAGATTCAGTCCGCCTTTGATACCTTCAAAGGCATCCGCCGCCGCATGGAAGTCCGCGGCATTAGCGGCGGTATCACCATCGTCGATGATTTCGGACATCATCCGACTGCCATCCGCGAGACTCTGCGCGCTCTGCGGATCAAATACCCGTCCAACCGGATTTGGGCTGTCTTCGAACCGCGCTCCAACACGACCCGGCGCAACGTTTTCCAGCAGGAGCTCGTCTCAGCGTTTGCCGATGCGAACGCCGTCGTTATCTCCCAGGTGGCGCGTCTCGAGCAACTCCCGCCCGCCGAACGTTTAGATCCCGCCCGCCTCATGCAGGACCTCCAGAGCGCCGGCAAAGCCTCCGATTATTTGGCCGACGCTGACGCGATTGTCGCCCATATCCAGAAAGGCGCTCAGGGCGGCGACATCGTTTGCGTCTTCAGCAATGGCGGTTTCGGCGACATCCACGCCAAACTCCTCCGCAGCCTCGGCGGGTGAGACATCGTGGCAAGTGATGCGCCCAGTTCTACGCCTCCCTCGGCTGGCATATTCGCGACTACTCGCTGGACCGTTGTGATGGCGGCCGGAGCGACAGACTCGCCCAAAGCCCAGGCTGCTCTCGAGACGCTTTGCCAAGCGTATTGGTATCCTCTCTATGCCTACGTGCGCCGTCAGGGCCTCTTCGCAGCGTTGAGCGCGTGAACAGCCTTTGGCATAATAACTGTTGGCAATGACAGACGTATGGGTGCATGGGGAACTGCTATTTTCTCAGACGATACGGCGGCTGATATCCGTGACGATTTCAAGGATCATATTAGCGACGGCCTTAGCTGCGCTGAGGCGACCGAACGGATTCTAGAAGAATGGAGGGATTCGATCGGTGACCCCGATGATGGGCCGGTCATCTGGTTGGCTCTTGCTGCTACACAATGGCGCCTTGGTCGCCTGATGCCTCACGTGAAACAAAAGGCGGTCGAAATTATTGACTCTGAGAGCAACCTGGAACGCTGGGAAGGAAAAGACAGGGAAAAGAGGCGAAAAGTACTTGAAAGATTACGGGCACAGCTTCAGTCCGAGCAGCCAAAACCAAGAGTGATTCCCAAGAGGTTTCGTGACAGCTGCGACTGGGAAATCGGAGAGCTGATCGCGTACACGACACTTTCCAACGACAAAGTATTATTTCGCGTTATCGGCTTTCACGTGGACAACGGCGGAAAAAGTCCGATATGTGAACTTTTGGATTGGAAAGGGAGAGAAATCCCTAACGAGAAGGACTTAAGATCCGTTGGTATTAAGAAGCGAGAACATGCGGGTGGCGCGCTTCTGATTTCTCAATTTATCATCGGGCGGGTTATCGAGAGAGAGCTGCCAGCAAACAGGGTCCAGCGGGTAGGCATTCGGCTGAGACCAGCTCAGCAACTGAGGCGGCCTGTCCTTTACCTGTGGCGATACTTGGACAGAGTGCTAAAGGATGACTTTGACGTCGAATAAACCGGCTTCGAGTGCTCACCAGGCTGCGTTGATCTCGGCTGCTCGGCTTACCTCCGAAGCTTTCGCGTTAACTGCCGCGCACCTGAACGCTCCACCCTTCAACGCTTCGCCGAGGTTTGCACACTCTCCGCGATGCAGTAAACATAGTCATGGCCGCGCAGAAACAGTTCCTTGCCCACAGCGGCCGGGCTCGCGTCGAATTTGTCGTCGAGCTTGTTCGTCGCCAGCGTTTCCACTGTTCCCGATTTCCTCAGCACCACCGCCCCGCCATCGCGCCCGACAATATATACGCGTCCGGCCGCGCCCACCGGGCTCGCGTACATTCCGAACATTCCGCTGAGCCGTTCCGCTTCGTAGTTTGCCTTGCCTGTTTTGGCGTCGAAGCACGACAAGGTCGCGTTATTCCCGGCAAAGAAATAGAGCACATTATCGTAAAGCAGCGGCGAAGGCACATAGGGCGTGCCCTTGTTGTGGCTCCACGCGATCGCATCCGTCCCGGTCAGATCCCCGGTTCGGCCCAGCTTGATGGCCAGCAACGCGCTGCCCCGGAAACCACTCGTCACGAATGCCATGCCATGCCCCGCTACGGGCGTCGGTATCGCGTTCGCGGTCATTCCGCCGCATTCCCAATTAAACCTTCCGGTCGCCAGATCATAACTGCGGATTTTCTCCGTCCCATTGACGATCACCTGCAAGCGATTGTCGTGTTTCACCACGAGCGGCGTGGACCAACCGCTGGGCTCGCTGCGGGGCTGCCGCCAGAGTTCCTTCCCGCTGAGCTTGTCGAACGCGGCGATAAAATCCGCTCCCTCGTGGTCCCAGTTCACGACCACAACGTTTCCTTGCAGCGCCGGCGAACTCCCTTCCCCAAAGCTGTTGCGCGTCTGCATTTTTCCCAGGTCCTTTTGCCAAAGCACATTCCCTTTCATGTCCAGGCAATAAAGGCCTCGCGAACCGAAATACGAAATGATCTGTTGCCCGTCGGTCACCGGCGACGCCGAAGCAAACCCATGATCTGGATGGTGGCCTTCGTGCGGCACCTCCTGGCGCAGATTCTTCTGCCAAAGCGCGTTCCCGGTCGCCCGGTCCAGCGCCACCACCGTGAACTGGTACGGCTCAGTCGGCTTTTCCGAACGTCTCCCTCCACCGCCGCGGCGTGGCCGCTCGCCGCTTTCGGCCGCAGGCTCGGCCGACGGCGTCACCGGCGGTTCAGCCTTCGCCGTCGAAATCGCCGTGTGGATCAGGACCAGATTATCCCAAATGATGGGCGTGGACGTGCCAAACCCGGGTATTCTCGATTTCCACTTTACGTTCTGCGTCTCGCTCCACTTCACGGGCGGATCCGCATGCGGCGCAACCCCAGTGCCCAGAGGTCCGCGCCATTGGGGCCAATTCTGGTCCGCGGGCGCCGCAACCAATCCGCCCTGCGCCAACGCCATGACAAAACCAATCATCCATTTCACTCTCATAACAATGCCTTTGAGACCTCAGTCCTTGAACAAGGGTTACAACCCGAGAATGGGAAAAACCGTCGCGCGGAAAAATCGGACGGCTGAGCCTGAGACTGCGTGCTCCGATTACTTTGCGTATTCGACGCAGCGTGTCTCGCGGACGACCGTGACGCGAATCTGTCCGGGATACTGGAGTTCTTCCTCGACCTTTCGCGAGATGCTGCGGGCAAGGGCAAACGCCTGCTCGTCTGTGATCTTTTCGGGTTGCACCATGACGCGCAGCTCGCGGCCCGCCTGCACGGCGAAGCAGCGCTCCACACCGGCAAACGAACAGCCGATTTTTTCCAGGTCCTCGACCCGCTTGATGTAAGTCGTCATCGTCTCGGAACGAGCGCCCGGTCGCGAAGCGCTGATGGCATCGGCGGCGCCGACCAGAATCCCAAGCGGCCCATGATGCGGCACTTCGTCGTGGTGCGAAGCGACAGCATTGACAACTTCCTCTGACTCGCCGTGGCGGCGGATGAGGTCGGCCCCGATCAACGCGTGCGCGCCTTCGACTTCGTGATTGATTGCCTTGCCAATGTCGTGCAGCAGTCCGGCTCGCTTCGCCGTCGCGACTTCCAAGCCCAACTCAGCCGCCAGCAGGCCGGTCAAATGAGCCACCTCGACGGAGTGCTGCAGGATGTTCTGCGAAAAGCTGTGGCGAAAGTGCAGCCGGCCAAGCAACTTCCCGATTTCCGGATGCATCGCCGGCAGCCCGGCCTGCCGCACCGCATCCTCGCCCGCCCTGGCAATGGTCTCGTCCATCTCCGCCGAAACTTTCGCCACGATTTCCTCGATCCGCGTGGGGTGAATCCGTCCGTCGAGCAGCAGTCTCTGCATTGATTCGCGTGCGATTTCGCGGCGCACCGGGTCGAAGCCCGACAGCACGACCGCGTTCGGTGTGTCATCGATCAGAACCGTGACGCCAGTCGCATTTTCGAACGCGCGGATGTTGCGGCCTTCACGGCCAATAATCCGGCCCTTTAACTCTTCGTCCGGCAGAGTGAGCGTGGCGCTGGTGGACTCAAAAGTGTGCTCGCCGGCATAGCGTTGAATCGCCAGGCTGATGATGCGGCGGGCTTTTTCTTCAGCGCGATTTTTCGCTTCATCGATGATGCGCCGCGTCAGGTCCGCGGCGTCCTGCAAAGCCTCCATCTCGATCTCTTTCATGAGCAGGCTGCGCGCTTCGGCTTCCGAGAGGCGCCCAATCGATTTCAGTTCATCGCGGCGTTCTTTCATCAAGCCGCCCAGCTCGCAGCGCTGGGCGTCGAGCGCGGCGCATTTCTTCTGCCAATCCAACTGTTGATCACGCTGGGCCTTCTCGTCGGCGACCAGATGTTCGAGCTGCTTGTTGATCAGGGTTTCGCGTTCGACGAGCCGTTTTTCGGCATCCAGGAGTTGTGCCTGCCGGGCGGCAAAGGAGTGTTCGGTCTCCTGTTTGAGTTTGGCCGCCTCCTCGCTGGCCTTCAGTCGCGCCTCGCGGGCCAGCGTCTCGGCTTCGCGCGCGGCGGTCTCAAGGATCGACTGCTCCTTGATTCTCAGGGCGGCCCGAATGCCGCGCTCCTTCCACCGGACCAGCCAGTAACCCACGATCGCGCCGACCACAAGCGAGCTGCCGGCGAGGAATAAGGCGTTGTCCACGAGGCTCATCGCTCCTGGCCAACAACATGCCAGCGGGTCGGTGTTACTATGCTGTCCACACGAATGTCGTGCTTTTCCGCAGGTATTCCGGCGGTCACCTGCCAATCGAATGCAGCGCCGCATTTCCAGGCGCGCATTTGGCTCAGGAGCCGGTCGAAATAGCCCTTGCCCCGGCCGAGCCGGCAACCTTCGAGGGTAAAGCCTATCCCAGGAACAAGAGCAAAGTCCAGTTTGTTTAACTCGATTTCGGGACAGTCCAGCGCCGGCTCCAAAACGCCGTATTTGCCCGCCAGCAACTCATCAGGGCATCTAATTTGGCATACGACATACTCTCCGGCTTGCGCCGAATAGCGCGGCAAACCGACAGTTTTATCCTCCGCGAGCGCCGAGATCATAAGCGGGCGCAAGTCCGGCTCCCCAGCCAATGGCATAAAAAACAGAACGCAACCAGCCTTGCGCCACAGCGTTTGCTCGGCGATCCGGCGGCATATGGCCTCGGAATCGTTGGCGAGTTCGGCCAACGTATGACGCTCGACTTCCCCTTGAAGCTGATCGCGAAGTTTGGCCTTAGCGGCGGCAGTTTCCGCGCTCATTCGGGCCCTGTTGTTTCCCGCAACGCTCGCCATCGGTCGAGGCGTTCCTTGATTTTTTTTTCTGATCCCTGCTCGGTCGGCTCGTAATAGCGCTTCTCGGTGGGCAAATAATCCTGCGCCACGAAATGTCCAGGATGATCGTGCGCGTATTGATAGCCTTCGCCGTGACCGAGGCGCTTCGCGCCTTTGTAATGCGCGTCGCGCAGGTGTTCGGGGACTGGCAGGGTTCGCCCCGTGCGAACGTCCTCCAAAGCAGAGTCGATGGACGTGATGCTCGTGTTGCTCTTGTGCGCCGTGGCGACGTAAATCGTCGCTTCGGCGATGGGAATGCGGGCTTCCGGCCACCCCACAAATTCCGCCGCCTGGTGCGCGGCATTGGCCAGCACAAGCGCCATCGGATCCGCCAACCCAACATCTTCCGCCGCGCAAATCATGAGCCGCCGGGTGATGAAACGCGGGTCCTCGCCCGCATGAATCATCTTCGCCAGCCAATAGAGCGCTGCGTCGGGATCGCTCCCGCGCATCGACTTGATATAGGCCGAAATAGTATCGTAGTGCGCGTCGCCGTCCCCGTCGTAAACGATCGCCTTCTTCTGAATGCTCTGCTCTGCGACTGAAAGCGCGATGTGAATAGAGCCGTCTTCGTCCGGGCTGGTGGTGAGCGCGGCGATCTCCAGCGCATTGAGCGCTTTGCGCGCGTCGCCGTCGGCGATCTTGGCCAGATGCGAAAGGGCCTCCTCGTCGGCGCGGATGTTCATATGGCCCAGCCCGCGTTCCGAATCCGCCAGCGCCCGGCGGAGCAACGGCCGCAGTTCTTCTTCGCTCAGGGGACGCAGCTCGAAAATCTGTGAGCGCGACACGAGGGGAGAATTCACAAAGAAAAACGGGTTATGTGTGGTCGCGCCGATCAGCCGCACCGTTCCCGCCTCGACATCGGGCAGCAGCACGTCCTGCTGGGCCTTGTTGAAACGATGGATTTCGTCGATGAAAAGGATCGTCGGCTGGCCGGTGTTCGCCAGCCGATTAGCCGCGCTGGCGAGCACGCGCCGCATATCCGCGACGTTGGACTCGACGCCACTCAAGCGCTCGAAACGGTTCCGCGTTTGGCGCGCGATGATTTGCGCCAGCGAGGTCTTTCCGGTCCCCGGCGGGCCGTAAAAAATTAGTGACTGGATGCGGTCGGATTCGATAGCGCGACGAAGCAGTTGTCCCGGGCCGAGAATATGTGTTTGTCCTACGAACTCGTCGAGCGTGCGCGGGCGCATGCGGGCAGCCAGTGGCGCATGACCGGACGACGGCGGCGGTTCGGCAGCCACTTCCGCTACCGGCGCCGAGGCGCGAAACAGGTCGTCCTGAGCCATTTAAGTAATCATATCACGGGATCGGGCGGCGTTGAAGAGTTAAAGGGTTGAAGAGTTAGAGCGTGGGGGACATAAAAAACCCCGCCGTAATGCCGTGTGGTAACAGTTCCTTTGAACTACCTAGAAACAGGTGGAACCGGGGCGCTGGCTTTCGACTTCCAGTCAAGGCCTGTCGGCCACCAGCATGCCTTGAGGGTTCCGTTTATTTTTTTAATACGGTTCAAGGACTTTGTTTCTGAATCACGAACATGGCAGGGTAAATCTGCTCAAAACTCGGTCAAAGAACAAATCGAACTGCACTCACTATCGCCTAATTCGACCCTGGCTCAAGGGCAAATCTGCGCAAAACAGAAATTTTTTCCCGTTGGAACAACTTGACTTTCGAGCGGTTCCTACCCCGTCCGCGGCTTTGCATCAGCAGAATGTGAAAATTGAAATACCCCACCCACCCTCACAGGTGTTCAAAAATGTTCAATTTTGCGATTTTGCTAAGGATTCTCACAGGTGCGTGTTCAGAAATGTTCAATTTTGTTCAATTGTGTTCAATTTTGTACAGTAGTGCGTGAAATTGACGCATTTTCCGGACACCCCCCCCTTTTTTTCGTCCAGAAATGTCCAGAAATGTCCAGTTTTGCTTGTTGATCCCGGAGACAGCTTTAGTGCAATATTCCAAAAATGCCCGAACGGACCAACAAATCGCTGGCGAGGCAGGTGCGTACTGCCTTTCCGGTCGCAAATAATGTGTCCGTGTCACACTTCTTTTACGGCGTATCGATTCACTATCACAAAACCGTGTCATATTTTACTATTGTATAGCATTTCAACGGAAATGCAAGCACGAGTTTTGAATGCAGCTCGATGGGGGTTCTCCGCCGCGCGCGCAACCCAGTTGGAATGGCTCCAAGGGCGACGCCAGCGAGGTCAAGGAATTGACGCCCGCGTCTGACACCCCGGCTGCGTGAGCAATTATCGCCTCCTTGCTGGTGAGCTTTGATCACTCCAAAAATAGACGCCTGGCTGCCATTCTCGGGCGCCATAGCGGACAAAATTGGTGGGGCCAATCTCGAATCCACAATGGCCAATCAACCCGCCGCCCCACGTCAAACGCACGCTTCCCGGCCGATCCCCTTCAGGCTCGTAAATGAAAATGTAAGGTGGGCGGTGCCAAACGCCGAGAAGCTGTGGTGGCAAAAAATTCGTGCCCAGGTTCGAAACTTTCCAGATTGCGATCGTGTTCGTGGACGCGAGCAGATTTGTCGCCCACGATTGAAGCTCTGCGCCCGTAATCACACGCTTCGCCTTACGCTCGATATTGCCAAAGGACCAAAGCTGCTTGAAAAACGGCGCCCATATCACAGCGAGCAGCAGCAATACGCCTAAAATGGTGACGATCACGAAGACCACGATGCGAGGCGCATTCAGAGAGAGTTCACGATAATCGTCATAATACGTCATGAAACCTCCAGTCGCTGTGACTTCACTGCTCTTGTTAGCATTGAAATAGGTTCAAGTCCATTGACAAATCGCCCGATTTCTGGGCCGCAAACATTGGTATGGGAGTTGAACCCATCGGTTTTCAGCCGATTCCATTGAACCGCCAATCCGCGGGACCGAGTGCGGCGATGCCGCCCGGCCGCTGGTCCAGTTCAAACTCGTTCGTTGTAGCGATCCAGTTCCTGAAACGCACCTTTCTCTACGAGTTTGAGCAGTTCCTTTAGAAGTCTTGCAGATTCGTCTATGTGCTGCTGGGGCGTATGAGTCTGGATTGTTTGCACTGCGTGGCCGACAGCACATACCACAATAAAGAGCAGCGTTTGCAAAACATGGCCGCGTCCCCCTTCAAGTTCCTGCGAGATGATTCCGCCCGTTGTCGCATGAGTGTGCCCGCTGAAATGAAAGTATTCGTGGCGATAGTTTGTGCCGAGGTCTGCCGCTTCCGCACATGCCAACGTATTCCATTTCTTGTTCGATGTTATCCCGTGCTCCGTTCGTAGCCGCTTCGAAAAGTCCGAGAGTCGCGTGATCGCTGGCGCACACCCCATCGGATCGAGCCACGTCTTAATCCTTCCAAGGTCATCCTCGACTTCGCTGAGAACAATCTGAGCCGCCGCCTCAGGCTTTTTCACTGCTGCAACTAACTTAAAAAGACTCTCGAGCATGACCCGGACGACAATTGGACACGAATCCAGATGCCCGGAGTCCAACAAACAGGTGACGTCTTGTCCAAGTTGGTAAATGTTGCGAGCGTGCCGATAGACAAATGCATTGCGGAAGTCTTCTCCGCTCTTTAACGCGATCGATTCATTCAAAACTTTTCCTAAAAGACCAAAGCTCTGCTCGATAATTCGTTCTATTTTCATTCCTCCTCACGTTATACCGCGAACAGTCTCAAGAACCTTCCCAGGATTCCTAACTGAAAGCACGAGCGTTCGGCAAAAATCGTTGACCTTGGCTCGCCGACACAGATCTGCGATGCCTCCTTCTGTGATAAAGACATCTGCATAACTCAGGGCAATCGATGCACGCTTACGATCAATTTCGTCGTTGGGCTCATACGAAGCTGCACCGCCGCGAATTGAGTCGTATTCCCATCGAGCACCCAGGAGAATCTCAAACGCATGGATCGGAATCTTCGCCCAGCCGTGATTTTGTACCGCTCGTTTCAGAGCCTCGATTTCGGCAGGACTGAGATTCGCAGACACCAAAAACTGAATGGGCCACGGGCAGTTCAAGGAATTCCCCATAATTCGACCTGCGTGTAGGCAATCCAAATCACTGTAAATCCAGCAGGAGCGTTGCGCGGCAACGGCGTGAAACAATTCTTGCTCCGTCATCTGTTCAACATTTGCAGACGGGACGAACGCATTCATGCGTTCCGTCATCCGTTCCTTTCCAGCCTTCCAGTCGGATTCGACTTTCTGGGCTGCGCTTTCCATTTCGGCCCAGATGACCGGTTTCCACATTACCCACGGAGACCAGTCTGGCGTTGGACGAATCAGCGCGAGCGTCAGTTTGTTGGACATCTCCGTGAACGATTCGAAAGCCACGCCTTCGGATAGCTCCCAAAAAAGACTTTGGATAGACTGGCGTTGCTCGAGAGGCATTGGAGCAGTTTCCATGACACCCTCAAACGGCAATGGACAGATGAGCTTTCGATCATGAAAGCCAGCAGCCAGAGCGTCCCTGATTTCTCGCCAAATTGTGTCAGGACTTGCTTTGGCGAGAAAAGAAGCGGCGTTCTGATCGAGGTACACTACTTGCATGGAGATTCTGGAAAGGTGGCGATGACTTCGATTTCTCCGACAATGTTGTCATTGAAAGCGTGCAAGTCCTCGGCAGGAATCCACAGCTCTTTGTGTGTGGAATTCCCAACGGTTTGGACGGGATATTTCTCAACGAACTCTTTGCGGACGCGAAAGCGCGTCACGTAACCCGCCCCAGATTCCTTTACATTCCAATCGCGCGCAATTTGGACGGCGTATTCTTCGTTAAGGACCGGATAAAAAATCGGCTGCTCCGGCAAGCGCGGTGGAAATAGTCGATTGCCACTGGCGCGAATCAGTTCGAGTTCCTTCGGTCCAACTGGACGAAAGAGTGTCACCGTGTTGTTGGCGTTTGTCGCGACTGGCATACAGGCACGGCGCAAGACGTTGAGCACGGCGGTAGGATCACAGCCGTAGATACCGGATGCGAACGCGGCGTTGCATTCGACTACAGCCCAGCCGCGATTCCGAATAACTCCAAGATCCAGAACGACTGCGTCCGGCACTGATACACTCGGGTCGCGAAGAACGCTTTCGCAAAACTGTGTCGCTTCGTTCAATTCCGCGTCGGTGGCGATCCACGTGTCGTCGTCCGACTTCGCGAGTTTGCCATCGCGCCAGTAAGCGGAGACCGCTGCGACTTTGCGTTCGAGAACGAAGCACCGAAACTCAATCGTCCACTCCACGACTTCCTGCACCAGCACGGGAAGATCTTCCGGCAGTGGACCAGGCGTTGGCAGTTCCGCACCGCTTGAATACACTCGCGCATCAAAAGATTTCTCATCCGCGGGCTTGATAAACGCGCGGTCAGCGACCTTGCGCGCATCGGCCAGCGTGGTCAATCGCACGTCGCGGCCGCGCCAACGAGCGGAGAGTCGCGGCAGCCAATCGAGTGACGGTTCGACAAGGCGCAGGCCTAGGATTTGTGCGACGTGTTGGGCGAACAATGGTTCGCCGTAAACGACGACGTCGTTCGCGGGCAGCGAGGGCACTTGCCAGCCGTGGACGCGGACGACATCCCAGTTTGCCTTGATGCAAGTGCGCCACAGCAACTGGGCGTCATCGGTTTGGCGCGCGGAGAGAAGCAGAGTCGGCATCGCTCACTTCTTCCACACGCCAAGTCGCAGAAAACGTTTTGCGTTCATTCAAATGTATCTCATGTCGCAGTCGCACTCTCGAACTTCGGAGGAACGGACAAAAGTGTGCAGGTAAAAACATACTCCGCGTTGCCGCGTCATCTTTCCACGCGTCTGTCTTGCCAATGATTTTGTAGCCAAGCTTATTCTCATCCCGGATTAAAACTTTTTGCCCAGAGGGCTCGCGGGTTTCGATGAACGGTGCCGTTTGCTGGCCAATAGAGTTTATTTTCCACGAGTAGATCAGAGCTGGAATCTTTGGCAGCGTGTAAAGTCGCTCAAAATAAAAGAACGGGTCTATGCCGAGATAGATTTCCGCGGCAATGAAATCTCCGACTCGAATCCCTTCCGGCGGCTTGGATTCCTGAAAGGCACAAATGCCAAAATCTAAGACCCACACCTCGTCCGTCAGGTAAATTATTTCGCCGACAATTGCATATTTGGCAGCGCCGAGCTTTTTGCACGACTTCGAACGCAGATGGGTTTTTCGGAAATTTTGAGAATAAAATTCCAATGCGAATTCTGCGTTTTGACCTGTCTCGAAATCACCGTAGTTGCCGTCTTGGATTATCCAGGAGGAGAGTCCGATTTCCCACTCTTGTTGAGCGTTGTTCATCTGATTCGATGTTATCCGATTCGCCGCAATCAACACAGTCACTTTTGCGGGAGAGCGAGCTTTGACGTCCGCTCTCCCATTTGGGTCAAGGCTCTGCCTTGTCGTTCAGGAACAGTTTCCACTCGGCGACGCCGTGGGCGTTGCGAATGAGTGCCGTCACCGGCAGTTCCTTCGGTGCGCGCGGCACGGTGAGCAGCTTCAAGCCGGCTTCGTGCGGCAGGCGGTTGGCCTTCTTCGAGTTCACCGCCTTGCTTGCCCATACGCAGTTGTCCCACGCGTTCCTGCCGCCACGCGAGCGTGGAACGACGTGATCGATGCTGCCTTGGTCCGGCTGCAAAATTTTGCCGGTGTACTGGCAGCG
>JAKEEH010000547.1 GCA_022616725.1 Limisphaerales bacterium
CTTCAGATATCGAAATGTCGGTTCCTCGCGGTTTTCAGTGGAGTCAACCCGGCGTACTGCGAACCGACTCGCATCTCAGTTCAGCAATCCCTTTGGGTTGGCTCAAGACATCTTGCTCCATAGCCAGGCATGGACTTGACGGATATGGCGAGTGGGAAGAATGAGGATGTTGGCTGGGCTGGATTCCGAAGCGACTGGAGCGAGAGCGCGATGGCTGGGGATATTATTGGTGTGCCCGTCGCTCAGTTTCATAGTCAAGTTCGGACCTCAGGCTGGCTTTAGTTAGGCGAACTCCGGTCGATGCGGCTTCCGGCGTGCTACTTCCGAGAAACCCGCCTTGTCGTACATCGACTTCGCGCCAAACCACATGAAATCGTCGTGCGAACGGGTTGGTTTATCCACCGGGTAGGCTTCGATCAGTTTCGCGCCGCGGCTCCTGGCGTAGGCGACCGCACCGGCAAGAAGCGCGCGTGCGACTCCCTGGCCGCGGTACTCTGACGGAACGACGAAGCAGATGACCGGTAACGAGGGTAGGCCGTGCTGTGCTTGATGCCGGCGCCGGCCATCCAACTGACAAAGGTCCCGCCGTTGTGATCGGCCCACGGGGTATTTACGGAGCGGATACATCAAATTGTCTGCTTTTCGGCTTCGATTCGCGGACGGGGTCGAAGTCTCTGTCCTGAGCGTGCACGAAAGCCGAGGTTCCGTCTCCCAGTTTGGAGAGAAGGCGAATATCTTTCATGGATAGGAGCCCCTGCTTTAGCGCTTGAACGAACACTGCATCCAGGCCGCTCCGTGCCACCCACGGCATTCCCAGGTCCACTTCGCTAAAGGTATGGATCACCCGCAGGTGAAGCCCGTTGGCGATGGCGCGCTCCACCACACTGGCGTTTGCAGCACCGGCTGAGAACTCCTGTCGCGCCACCGCCTCCACCACGTGCCCGTGGCTGATCAAATACTGATAACTCTTCAAATCGCGCGCCTGAATGCCAGCTTGAAGCAATTGCAATTTGGCTAAATACCCGCCCATGGTAGAAACCTCGTCCACAAACGCAAAAGATTGGCCTTTGAGTCCTGCTAAATTGGTGATGCGGCTCAAGCGATGCGTAAAGATCGCGCCTTGTACCGTCCCGTTTTGCGCGGCAATCAGGTGGACTCCCGGGTCTTCCTCCTTGAGTTTAACGTAAGAAGATTGACCCAGCCGCATAAAGTCTATGCCCCCGCCACCCAGTGCCTGACGCGCGATATCATAATCGGAATAGATTCGATAATGAATACGGAGCGGGCGAGCCAGGTGCTGGTCGAGGTAATCTTCCAAATCGAGGAGAAGCGGGCCCATCATATCGAGCATGACTTTCGGGCTTTGGTGCGAATACGTCGCGAACGTCAATTCCAAGGGCTGCATGGAACCGGCCGTCTTGGCCGGGCGGTCTCTGCCCATCCAGAGCCGCAGTTTTTCTGAGGTGATCAACACCATCTCGTCGCGGTTGGTGCTGCCATATAATGAAGCGAGGCTCTCGATGAGATCGGCACGCAGGACTTGCAAAGTTTGCCGCTGGCCCTCAATCGCTTGCTTCTTTTGCTCCTGGCTGCGATAGAGAATGCCCAGGAGCACCAAGCTGATGGCCAGCGAAACAATCAAAAACAAGACTGCTGTGGCCAGCTTGGGATTGCGGCTGCCCCAACGTTTGCAGCGCAGCACAACTCCGGCGCGACGGGCCTTGATCGGTTCCTGGCGAAGCCAGCGTTCCAGGTCCTCCGCCACGGCTTCAGCGCTCGCATAACGGTGCTGCGGATTTTTCTCCATGCACTTCAAACAAATCGTCTCCAGTTCGGGGTTAATCCACCGGTTTATCGTGCGGGGCCGCGGCGGGTCGTGGTCGCACAACAGCCGCAAGATCTCCAGTGGCGTCTCGGCCTCGAACGGCACCTTCCCCGTGAGCAACTGATAAAGGATCGCGCCCAAGCTGTAGATATCGGCGGCGCTGCCGGCTTTTTGCCCGAGAGCTTGCTCTGGCGACATATAGGCGGGCGTTCCAATGATGGCGCCGGTGGCGGTCACGATCTGCTGTTGATCGGCCACTTTGGCCAAGCCGAAATCGGTGAGGTGCGGCTGGCCGTCGGCATCGATCAGGATGTTGCTCGGTTTCAGATCGCGATGAAGCACACCGTGTTGATGGGCGTAATGGACGGCGCGCGCGACGGCGGCCATGAGCGCAGCCACCTTGGCTTGAAGCGCGCGGCTCGCGGCGCGGTTTTGGCCGCGTTCCTGGGGAACATTGAACTCTGCGCGCGCGATTTTGTCGGACAGGTTTTCGCCCTCGATGAGCTTCATGCTGAAGAAGTACTGCCCCTCGTGATCTCCGAACTCGTAGATCGGCACAATGTTCGGATGGTCCAGCCGCGCGGTGGTTTCCGCTTCGACCAAAAACCGCTGGATGGCCAGCGGTGAAGCCAAATGCGAATCGAGGATCATTTTCAGGGCGACGGTGCGATTGAGCCGCTTTTGGACCGCTTGATAGACGACGCCCATACCGCCCCGGCCAATTTGCCTGCGCAGTTCGTACTGCCCAAATGACCGCACGCTGGTCTGGAGCGGGCCCGGCGCCCTGTATGCCTGTTCGGCCGGCGTGATGCCGAGCTTCACCAGGCATTTCGGGCAATGTCCAAAAGGAGCATTGGCAGGAATGTCAGCTCCACAGCTCGAGCATGTTCGTGTATTCGCCATATCTCGCAAACTGGAGCTCGCACTGACGCTCGCACTGGATGTATTAACGGAAAAATTGGCCGATGTTACAGCGAGACTTCATGAGTTAAGCGCGCTCATCAAACACCGCAGCTCATCTCCAACGTCCTTGCTCGTCCCTACCGTTTGGGCGACTTGCTGCCGCAGCAGTTCGCCATAGCGCCGGCGGAGTCGATGGACGCACACCCGCGCCGTGCCCTCAGGAACATTCAAGTGAGCTGCGGCCTGCGAATAGGACTGCTTGACTTCGGTTCCGGAAAGAAATACCTGCAGGGCGTCGAAAAAGGCCGCTTTTCCCGCCCGCTCGTATTCACTTCTGAGCAACGCCAGCGCGCTGTCCAGAACGCTCAGCGCCCAGTTCCTTTCAAACGCCCTTTCCGGCGTCTGAGTTTCCGCCGCTTCCCGCAAGTATTTTCCTTCGGCCTCGGTCGTGTGCCAGGGGACGAAGGAGTATTTGCCGCCACGACGCGCGGCGCTCCGGCGGGCCCATTCGTTCGTCAAAAAATGTCGCAAGGATGTCAAGAGAAACGAACGAAGCCGGCCGCGGCTGCGGTCGGCTCTTTGAAACCCTTCTTTGGACAAGAGGAAAACGAAGAACCCCTGGGTCAGGTCCTCCGCTTCATGGTGGGAATGTCCCTTCCGCCGCACGAAAGCATAAACGGGATACCAATACGTCTGACAGAGTGTGCCCAGAGCGCGCTCGCTTTCGGGTAACAGCCCGTTCCTGGCGGCGAGTACGGCGCTCCAATGAGTTGTCCGAAACTGCCACTTCCCCAAATCGGAATCGGAAGCGAGGGATTTTGCGCTCAAAACCCGGATCAATGGTACGCCCCTGCAGAGGACTTGACAAGCCATAAGTCAAGCCTGCGCTGGGTACCAGCACGGCTGATTCATCTGGTCTTGAGGAGGGAGTAGCGAAGCCGTTCGGGTGGGCGGGCCTTGCTTAATCCTGCTCGAGAGTCGGCGTGCCGTGGTTTGGGA
>JAKEEH010000548.1 GCA_022616725.1 Limisphaerales bacterium
ATCGCCGAAACAATTCCTCTTATTCCGCCGACGCCATCCTGGCCCAGTCACGACGCATTGCGTAGCGCGCTCATGACCGACAAGAGCCTGTGGCCGGCGAAAACGCGGACAAAGCTGAAGCCGATCCTACAAAAATATTTGGACTGAGGGACGCGAAACTGCGGAGGAAACGGGTCCGGGGTTACGGCAAATTCGTGTAGCCCATCAAATAGCGGTCGCATTCGCGCGCGGCACCGCGGCCTTCGTTGAATGCCCAGACCACCAGGCTCTGACCACGCCGGCAATCGCCAGCGGCGAACACGCCTTTGAGGCTGGTCGAGTATTTGCCGTATTCCGCTTTGATGTTCGTGCGCGGATCGCGCTCGATACCAAGCTGGTCCAGTAACGGTTGTTCCGGACCCAGGAAGCCCATGGCGAGAAGGACGAGTTGCGCCGGTCTAGTCTGTTCAGTGCCGGGAACCTCCTTCGGGAGAAACTGCCCTTTATCGTTCCTTTCCCACTGGATTTGTACCGTGACAAGTTCCTTCAACTGGCCGGCGTCGTCGCCGATGAACTTCTTGACCGTTGTCAAGTAAATGCGCGGATCGGCCCCAAACAGGGCCGCAGCTTCTTCCTGGCCGTAATCAAGGCGATAGACCTTCGGCCACTCCGGCCATGGGTTGTCCGCGGCGCGTTCCATAGGCGGTTTAGGCAAGATTTCAATTTGTAACAAACTCTTGCAGCCGTGCCGCATCGATGTGGCGACACAATCGGTGCCAGTGTCGCCGCCGCCGATAATCGCCACATCCTTCCCCTGGGCGGAAATGTAGCTCCCGTTTTTCTGCCCATCCAGAAGCGCCTTGGTATTGGCGTGGAGGAACTCCATCGCAAAATGGACGCCTTTCAGGCTGCGGCCCTCGACAGGCAGGTCGCGCGGTTTAGTGGCGCCAGTGCACAGAACAACCGCATCGAACTCGTGGAGAAGCTTGTCGGCTGCGTAGTTGACGCCCACTTCCGTGTTGGTGAGGAACTTGACCCCCTCTTTCTCCATCAGGTCCAGGCGCCGCTGAACAACAATTTTCTTGTCGAGCTTGGGATTGGGAATGCCGTACATCAGCAGCCCGCCAGGGCGATCCGCCCGTTCAAACACTGTCACCAAGTGCCCCGCTCGGTTGAGTTGGGCGGCAGCCGACAAGCCCGCCGGCCCGGAACCGATCACCGCAACATTTTTGCCCGTTCGAATGCGCGGTGTTTCAGGAACGACCCATCCCTCTTCCCATCCCCTGTCAATGATTGAGCACTCAATGTTCTTGATCGTCACCGGCGGGGCATTAATGCCCAGCACGCACGAGCCCTCGCACGGCGCGGGGCAAACACGGCCAGTGAATTCGGGGAAATTATTGGTTTTATGCAGCCGCTCCAGGGCTTCACGCCACAATCCGCGATAGACCAGGTCGTTCCACTCGGGGATCAGGTTGTTGATCGGACACCCGGAAGCCATACCATTCAGCAGAGTGCCGGTATGGCAAAACGGAATCCCGCAATCCATGCACCTCGCGCCTTGCTGTCGGAGTTTTTCCTCCTCCATGTGGAGGTGGAACTCATTCCAATCCTGGATGCGTTTGAGGGCAGGGCGATCTGCGGGTAGCTCGCGCAGATATTCAATAAAGCCTCGCGGGTGTCCCATTTGGTTACTTACATTATTTTAATTTGTCCCATTCGTCTGGCGTGATGCGTGCCTGTTTCAAAACCCTTGTCGTCAAGGACCAGTCAATGTCGCCCCGGTGCGGATTTGGAATCGTGACTGCCCGGTCACCCTTGACCATGGTGGGGTGTCTCCCGCCGGGGTAGGGCCCACTCCATCCAAAGGCTCGTAGTCGTCGCACGAGTTCACGCCAGCTAATCGGTTTCGGCATGAGCCATTTCGGGGCGTGGATTAATGTCGATGCTCGCAATCACTGGCAGGCTATGGCCAAAACGCAGTTTTACCACGACCCAGTCCTGTAAAGCGCCTTCCAAATCGTCGCGGCATTCTTCGAGCGTCGCTCCCTCTCCCCAGACGCCCTCACACGAAGGAATTTCGCCGTAGAACCGGCCATTCTCCATCAACTCGTAGTGAGCTTCTCGCATGGCGGCCTGAATATAAGCGATGAGCATACGCACTTTATCCGCCGCCGACACGGGCAAGGTCTTTGGCGTTTTCTTCGAAGGCGGCCATTAAGGCTTGTTCGCCACTGAGGCCGGCTGCGGTGACACGGCTGATGGCCTGGAGCATCCGTTTGTAATCTTTGGGCATCACCTTGACGAACTTCGGAGCGTATTCCTCCCACAGAGCCAGGATTTTGTAGGCGCGCTGGCTCTTTGTGTAATCAGCATGGCGCTTGATCATGGCACGCACCTCCTCCGCTTCGGCTGCGTCTCCAATCCTTTCGAGCCCGACCATCTGCTTGTTGCAGCGCGTGGCGAAATCACCCGTCTCATCCAGCACATACGCGACTCCGCCGCTCATTCCCGCCGCGAAATTGCGGCCAGTGACGCCGAGAACCACGACCCTGCCGCCGGTCATATACTCGCAACCGTGATCCCCGACAGCCTCCACCACCGCGTGGACGCCGCTGTTGCGGACACAGAATCGTTCTCCGGCCATGCCACGAATGTAAGCTTCGCCGCTGGTCGCGCCGTAGAAGGCGACGTTGCCTGTGATTATGTTACTTTCCGGCTCGAACGTGGAACCGGCGGGCGGAAACAGTATAATCCGGCCGCCCGAAAGCCCTTTCCCGAGATAATCGTTGGCGTCTCCTTCGAGAATGAACGTGACGCCTCTCGGTACGAAAGCTCCGAAGCTTTGCCCGGCGCTGCCCTTAAAATAGATGCGAATTGTATCATCGGGTAAGCCGCCCACCCCATGGCGGCGGGTGATCTCGCTTCCCATGATCGTGCCGACGACGCGGTTCACGTTCTTAATCGGCAATTCTGCGATCACCTTTTCCTTGCGCTCGAGGGCAGGCTTGCAAAGTTCCAGCAGGGTCGTCTTGTCGAGCGATCTGTCCAACCCATGATCCTGGGGAATCTGACAGTAGCGGCCCACCTCCGGTCCCACTTCCGGTTGATAGAGGATTTTGCTGAAATCAAGGCCGCGCGCCTTCCAATGATCGACCGCGTTCTTCGCCTCCAGGCGGTCCGTGCGCCCAATCATTTCGTTGAGGGTCCGAAAACCCAGCTGGGCCATAAGTTCCCTGACCTCCTGCGCGACAAAGCGCATAAAATTGACGGCATGGGCCGGATCGCCGGTGAAATTCTTGCGTAAGACCGGATCTTGCGTCGCGACACCAACCGGGCAGGTGTTCAGGTGACAAACCCGCATCATGATGCAGCCCAGCGCGACCAGCGGCGCGGTGGCGAAGCCAAATTCCTCCGCCCCCAGCAGCGCGGCAATGACGACGTCCCGGCCGGTTTTGAGCTGGCCGTCGGTTTCGACTGCGATCCGGCTGCGCAGGTTATTGAGGACGAGAGTCTGGTGCGTCTCGGCGAGGCCAAGTTCCCACGGGATACCCGCATGTTTAATGCTCGTTTGCGGTGACGCGCCCGTCCCACCATCGTAGCCGCTGATCAGGACGACATCAGCGTGCGCTTTGGCGACCCCTGCAGCAATTGTGCCGACACCCACTTCAGCGACGAGCTTCACACTGATGCGGGCATGATGGTTGGAGTTCTTAAGGTCGTGGATCAACTCGGCGAGGTCTTCGATCGAGTAAATATCATGATGTGGCGGCGGGGAGATGAGGCCCACGCCGGGCGTGGAGTACCGCACCTTTGCGATCCAGGGATAAACCTTGGCGCCCGGAAGCTGGCCGCCTTCGCCCGGCTTGGCGCCCTGCGCCATCTTGATCTGCAGTTCTTTGGCGTTAACCAGATAGAGGCTGGTCACGCCGAACCGCCCAGAGGCGACCTGCTTGATGGCGCTGTTGCGAGAGTCGCCATTCGGATCCGGGATGTAACGCGCCGGGTCTTCACCGCCTTCGCCGGTATTGCTCTTGCCGCCGATGCGGTTCATCGCCACGGCGAGCGCTTCGTGAGCTTCTTTGCTGATCGAGCCGTAGGACATTGCACCGGACTTGAACCGCGCCAGGATGTTTTCGAGTGGCTCCACCTCTTCGAGCGGGATCGGTTGCGCCGGCTGGAAGTCCAGTAATCCACGGAGGGTGCACCAATTGCGGTGCTGATCGTTTACGAGCGCAGAGTATTCCTTAAAAACTTTGTAATCGCCGGTCCGGCAGGCGCGCTGCAGTTTATGCACCGTCTGCGGGTTGAACAGATGGTACTCGCCATCCTGGCGCCATTGGTATTGGCCGCCAACGTCCAGCACGTCCCCATTTACGCTGCGATCAGGGAAAGCGGCGCGATGGCGGATCTCCACTTCGCGGGCAATGACGTCGAGGCCGACGCCCTCGACGCGAGACGCCGTCCAGGTAAAATATTTGTCAATGAGGCTGTGGTTCAACCCGATGGCCTCAAAGATTTGTGCGCCGCGGTAGCTTTGGATGGTCGAAATGCCCATCTTCGAGATTACCTTGACGACGCCTTTGACGGCCGCTTTTACGAAGTTTTTGCAGGCGTCTTTATGCTTGAGGTCCTTTAAGAGCCCCTGACGGATCATGTCGTCGAGAGTCTCAAAGGCGAGGTAAGGATTGATCGCGCCGCATCCGTAACCAATCAGCAGCGAGAAATGATGCACTTCGCGCGGTTCGCCGGATTCGAGGACCAGGCCGACGCGTGTGCGCGTGCCTTCGCGGATAAGATGATGATGCAGTCCCGAGACCGCCAGGAGCGCCGGGATAGCCGCGTACTCCCTCGTGATGCCCCGGTCAGATAAGATAATGATGTTAACGCCGTCCTCGATCGCCTGGCTGGCGGCGGCGAAGATATCATCAAGAGCCTTCTCCAATCCAGCCGCACCTCCGTTGACCGGGAGCAATATGGGCAATGTGATCGACTTGAAGCCAGGTTCGTTGACGTGCTTGAGCTTGGCAAATTCCTCGTTGGTGAGGATGGGCGATTTGAGTTCTATCAAGCGGCAGCTTTCCGGTTCCGGCTTCAAGAGATTTCGTTCACTGCCAATGGTGGTTTCGCTGGAAGTGATGAGTTCCTCGCGGATGCAATCGATCGGCGGGTTGGTGACCTGCGCGAACAATTGCTTGAAATAGTTGTAAAGCGACTGTGGTTTGTCCGACAGCACGGCGAGCGGCGTGTCGGTGCCCATCGAACCGACGGGCTCGACGCCATCCTTGGCCATCGGAGCCATGATGATGCGCAGGTCTTCAAAGGTGTAGCCGAAGGCCTGTTGGCGGCGCAATACGGTCTGGTGCGTCAGTTCGGTATGGTCGGGCGGCTCGGGCAGGTGGGCCAGCTCAATCATGTGTTGGTCCAGCCAGGCGCGATAGGGATGTTCGCTGGAAATTTTGTTTTTGATTTCCTCGTCGGCAACGATGCGGCCTTCCTCAGTGTCAATCAGAAACATGCGCCCGGGTTGGAGGCGTCCCTTTTGCAGGACGCGTTCCGGCGCAACATCCAGCACGCCGACTTCGCTGGCCATGATCACCATGTCGTCCTTGGTAACGTAGTAACGCGAGGGACGCAGGCCGTTTCGATCGAGGACGGCGCCGATTTTGCGCCCGTCTGTGAAGGCGATCGAAGCCGGGCCGTCCCACGGTTCCATCAGGCAGCTATGATATTCGTAAAATGCCTTTTTCGCGTCGCTCATGCTCTCGTGGTTGGTCCACGGCTCGGGGATCATCATCATGACCGCGTGAGGCAGCGAGCGGCCAGCGAGAACAAGGAGTTCGAGGCAGTTGTCGAACATCGCGGAGTCACTGCCGTCGGTATTAATGATGGGAAGGATTTTTTTGATGTCGTCGCCGAAGAGATCGGACTCGAACATGGCCTGGCGGGCGTGCATCCAGTTGATGTTGCCGCGCAATGTATTGATCTCGCCGTTGTGCGCCATGTAACGGTAGGGGTGGGAGCGCGCCCAACTGGGGAACGTGTTGGTGCTGAAACGGGAGTGGACCAGGGCCATGGCGCTTTCCATGGCGGGGTGTTGGAGGTCCGGGTAATAATGATCGACCTGCTCGGGCATGAGCATGCCTTTGTAAACGACCGTTTTATACGAAAGGCTGGAGACGTAAAACAGGTCGCCACCGGGCACGTTGGAGTAGCGGATGGCGTTTTCAGCGCGCTTGCGGATCACGTAAAGTTTGCGCTCAAACGCCATGTCGTCGTCCAGCTTGGGATTGCGGCCGATGAAGACCTGGCGCATGACCGGTTCGGAAGCTTTGGCGGTCTCGCCCAGCAGCGTGTTGCTGGTGGGGACAGTGCGCCAGCCGAGAGGGCGCTGGCCTTCTTCGACGACGATCTGGTCAAAAATGCGCTCGCAGTCGGCGCGCTGCGCGGCTTCCCTTGGAAGATAGATCATGCCAACGCCGTATTCGCGTTCGCCCGGCAGGCCAATCCGCTCGTGCTTACACACTTCGGCGAGGAAGCTGTGGGGCGTCTGGAGGAGGATGCCCGCGCCGTCGCCCGTGTTGTTCTCGCACCCACACGCGCCGCGATGATTGAGGTTGACGAGGATCTGAAGGGCCTGGCGGACAATGTCGTGGGATTTGCGGCCCTTAACGTTAACAAGGAAGCCAACGCCGCAAGAATCGTGTTCAAACCAGGGGTCGTACAGGCCTTGCTTACCGGGTGCAACCGTCCTCACCGTGGGTGGATCCTCTGTCTGTTCTCTGCTCATGTTAGGGACGGCCATCTAATCATTTCCCAAATTCGTTTTGAACTAAAATTTTAATATTCTTTACGCTACCTCGACGCGGTTGCAATGACGATTTTGAAGAATTCTTGTCCGGG
>JAKEEH010000114.1 GCA_022616725.1 Limisphaerales bacterium
CCCGAGACAAAGAATGGGCGCGGCGCCATCAATGCGTGCAGTTCGTGCAGGTCATGTCCCGTCTCCATGAGCACCTTGTAGGCGCCGGTGCGCGGGTTGTCGGCTGAAACGACGCCGGGCTTGCGCTGGCGATCCGGTTCCCAGCCCAGGTACCAGGGTTCCCAGTAATTGACGTTGGGCCGCTTTTCGTCGAACACGATCCCGCCATCGCACCAGGCCGCACAAGCGAACTTGTCGTAAAGGCACGAGGCGAACATAGCCCATTTGCTGCCGTAGGAATGGCCGACGATACCGATGCGTTTGGCATCAACGTCTGGCATTTGCGCCAGGGCGGTGTGGCAATTGGCGGCCACGTAGGCAAGGAATGAAAGAGGTTGTAGGGGCGTTGAATCGTTGAATCGTTGAATCGTTGAATCGTTGAATCGTTTGCGGGCATCGCCGCCGGGCGAGCCGATGGACAGCGTGATGAAACCCCGTTTGGCGAGTTGGTAGCCGAAATCACGATTGGTCTGCTTGCTCTGGCCAACGCTGGTTTCCGGCTCGTAATACGGCACCACCACAGCTCGAAACGGCCCATCACCTTCAGGACGCAGCAGTATGCCTTGAACGAATTGCCGCGATGCGATCTCGACGCGCACCCAATGCTGCGTGATCGTGCCGCGAACCTCCGATTTCGCCACCTCGATGGCGGGCCGTTCCAACAATGGCGGCCATGGGCCGAGCGTTTTCGTCCAGTAATCCAGCATCTCCTGGCGTCGCTTCGGCCACTCCGCTTTCGAAGTCACTCGCCGGCCATCGGCAAATTCCAATGGCGACTTGTACTTGGTTGAGGCATTCGTATATAGCTTCGGTACGCGGAACAATGGGGAAAGATCAGGAGGCGGTCTCCTTTCTGCGAGGGGCGCATTCGCCAGAGAAACCGTGCCGGCGGGGCGGACGTTTTTGCCACGCTTTCGGCGCAGGGCATCGCCCAAGTCCAGGCGGCATTCGGCCGCGAGCTTCGCCAGCCGGTTCGTGACGGCCTTCTCGGTCAGCGGCGTTGTCTCGGCGGGGTCTTCCACCAGATCGAATAATTCGAGCCCTATCTTTTTTGTCCCCATTTTAGCCGGTTTGCCGTCCGCACCCGGTGCTTCCGGCGATGGATAATCGTGTTCAAAATGCAGCTTCCACCGGCCGCTGCGGACGGCATGAAGTTCCTTGCCCCAATAAAAGAAAATCGCTTCGTGCGGTGACGTCGCGTGAGGATCACCGGCCAGCAAAGGCCAGATGTCCTTTCCGTCAATGATCCGATCGCGCGGCATCGTGGCGCCGCTCAGCCGGGCGAAGGTCGGAAACAAATCAATCGTTATCGCCGGCTCGCGACAGACCGAACCCGCCGGAATCTGTCCCGGCCAGCGCGCGAGGAACGGCACACGGACACCTCCTTCAAACACGGTCGCCTTGCCTTCGCGGAAGTCGATAGCGGACCCGGCGTGGTTGCCGTAGCTCAGCCACGGACCGTTGTCGGAGGTGAAAACCACCAGCGTGCTCCGGTCGAGATTCTCTCGCGCGAGGGTGCGGAGCACTTCACCAACGGACCAGTCGATCTCGGCCACGACGTCGGCGTACAATCCCCGTCCGGTGTGGCGGTCGAAGCGCTCCGAGACGTGGAGCGGCACGTGCGGCATGCTATGGGCCAAGTAAAGGAAAAACGGCCTGCGGCGGTTCTCGCGAATGAACCGGACGGCGCGCTCCGTGTACTCGCGCGTGAGTTTCCGCTGATCAGGATTTAGTTCGATGGATTTTTCCCCTTCGATCAGCGGCAAGTCGGGGAATTTAGAACTGGGGTGCCTGGGCCACATGTCGTTGGAGTAAGGCAGTCCATAGTACTGATCGAAGCCGTGGCGCGTCGGCAGGAACTCCGGGTGATGCCCGAGGTGCCATTTCCCGAAAATGGCGGTGGCGTAACCGCGCGATTTCAGCAACTCGCCCACGGTCAGTTCGTTCGCATGGAGACCGTTGGTGGCGTTGGGACCCAAAGCGCCCAGGATGCCGATGCGATTGGGGTAGCAGCCGGTCATCAGCGCGGCGCGCGATGCCGAACAGACGGGCTGCGCGACATAAAAGTGCGTGAACCGGATGCCCTCGCGCGCCAGGCGATCCAGGTTGGGTGTGGGATTGGCTGACTTGTAGGGGCCAATGTCGTTGTAGCCCAGATCATCGCAGAAGATCAGCACGATGTTTGGGTGCTCTGGCGGGGCCGGAGCGGCGTTCAGGAGGGCGAAACACAACAGGAACCCGGGAATGAAAGCCAGGCGGCGCCAAAATGCCCAACGCCCAATGGCTATTTTCCGGAGGGGATTCATACGCTTAGTCTCATGATACGTTTGGCGTTTTCGAAGAGGATTTTGCGTTCGACGGTTTTGCTGGCGGCGCATTTGCGGATGTTGGCGAGGATGTTCGCCCCCTGGCAGCCCGGACCGCGTCCAAAAACGTCATTGCAATCGCTGCCAAACATCAGCTTGTCCTGATGCCGTTGGAGGAAGGCACGCGCGTGATCTTCGTCGCGGGTGAAAAAGTTCAGCCCCGACCCGGCGGAAAGATCGCCAAACATGTTCGGATAGTCGCTGAGCAAGCGGTCGGTAATGCCCCCTGGAGTCACTTTGGAGGTGGGATACATTGATTTTTGTTCGTGGTTCTTGTCCACGTTGCCCCACCAGGTCTGGGCGTGGCCGATGAAGTTCACCTTCGGAAATTTTTCCAGCACTGTGTGAAAGCGCTCAATGCCAGTGTTGTACCGGTCGTGCATGAAATGCATCAGGATCGGCACATTGAATTGCTGCGCAACTTCGGCGACCCGCTGAAACTCAGGCGAGTCGCAAGCGACCTTGAACTTTTGCTCGCCGATGCCAATCGCGCCGCGGCGGAGGTAGGTTTCGAGCTCGGCGCGTGCTTCGGGGATGTCGGTGATCTCGTTGGCGAAAAAGACGTATTCGTTGGGGCGCTGGTTCGCCAGCGCGAGCACGGTGTCGTTTCGCCCGCAATCGGCATCCAGCCCGTACAGGCGGCCGGCCGGAAGGAGCACGGTGGTGGTGACGCCCAGGGCGTTCTGGTGCGCGATGAGCTGGGCGTTAGTCCGGCCACTGTAGTTTGTGTGCTGATGAATATCGATAATGGGCACCGGTGCAGGCTCCGCGCCCGTGGCGGCAGCCCCGGCGAGGAGACTCGATGTGGTAACGACCAGGAATTCGCGCCGGGAGAGTTGGCTGTGCATAGGCCATGGATAAACAAAAAGCCGGACCAGGGCAAGGAGCGCTATCGTAATCACGCCCGAGGCAGTATTGGACTACGTCGCAATCACTAACGCCTATTGCGGGCTGATCACACCAGGTCGCAGAATTGAATCTGTGTGCACGGAAACGCCATGGCGCTTTGCGCGGGTCGCATCTCACTTTTTTGTCCGGTTTTGCCCGTGAGGCGGTGCTAATATGCGGTTATGGACAATCTGACCGATGCTGGATTGTTGCGGCAATACGCCGAAGGCGGCTCTGAAACGGCATTTCGGGAACTGGTGGATCGGCACGTCAACCTGGTGCACTCCGCGGCGATGCGCATCGTCAACGGCGATCTTCAAATGGCGCGGGACATCGCGCAAGCGGTGTTTACGGATCTCGCGCGCAAAGCCGGCGCGCTCTGTGACCTGCCTCAAAAACAGGAGACGCTCAGCGGCTGGCTTTACACAGCGACGCGATTTGCGGCAATGAAGGCCGTGCGGGCAGAGCAAACCCGGCGCGCGCGCGAAGAGGAGGCCCACAAGATGAATGAACTTACCGCCGAAACGGCTCCGGACTGGTCGGAGCTGCGCCCCATCCTCGACGACGCGATGGGCGAACTCGCGGCAGCGGACCGGGAAGCGCTGTTGCTGCGTGTCTTCGAGGGCAAGGAACTGCGGGCTGTCGGCGAACAACTCGGGCTGAGCGAAGAGGCCGCGCGCAAGCGCATTAGCCG
>JAKEEH010000004.1 GCA_022616725.1 Limisphaerales bacterium
CCGGCTGTGATGCTCTTGACAGGTGCGCACGATGGCCGTGTGAACCCGGCTCATTCGCGGAAAATGACGGCACGCTTGCAGGCCGCGACCGCGTCGAAAGAACCGGTGCTGTTGCGCACCAGCGGCAATTCCGGCCACGGGAGGGGCACTGCGCTGAACGAGCGCATCGCGCAAGTGGTGGACGTGTACTCGTTTCTCTTCGAGCGGCTCGGGATTGATTACTCGCTGGTCGCGCGCGGGCCGTGGGCGGGGGCGATGACTCCCAATTCCGCGACCGTGAAGGCCCGGCTCGCGCGAGAGGGCTTGACGGCGCGACTGGCGTTGAGCGGCAATCCACTGTTCACGGGCGCAAAGTTCACGGCGCCGGTTCGGCCCCGCAGCAACGAATATTTTATCGCGAGTTTCCCGCTCCACGGGCTGAAACCGGACATGACTTATCATTACGCGCTCGAAGTGGATGGGAAGCTGGAGCGCGCCAAACGCGGCCAGTTCCGCACTTTCCCGACCGGACCGGCGTCGTTCAGCTTCGCCTATGCGTCGTGCGCGAAAACCGCCTCGACCAGCGAGGTCTTCGACTCCATTCGCGAGAACAAGCCGCTCTTTTACATGAACGTCGGCGATTTTCATTACCAGAATCTCACCAACAGCCTCGTGGACAAGTTTCGCGAAGCCTACGACCTGGTCCTGACCTCGCCGCAACAGTCTGATCTCTATCGCAGCACCGCGTTCTTTTATATGTGGGACGACCATGACTACGGCGGCAATAACAGCAACCGAAGGGCGACATCGCATCGCGCCGCGCGGGTAGCCTACCACGAGTATGCGCCTCATTATCCCCTCGCCGAACCGATTGGGGAAAAGCCCATCTACCAGACATTCAGCGTCGGGCGCGCCAAATTCATCGTCACTGATCTGCGCTCCGAGCGCGATGACCCGCGGAAGAGGGACGATGCCGAAAAAACCATGATGGGCGCGCAGCAGAAGGCGTGGTTCAAGAATGAATTACTCTCCGCCAGGGACAAGTATCCGCTCATCTTCTGGGTCAGTTCGGTGCCCTGGCTGGGCATTCGCGGGTCAAACTACTACCGGGTTCCCACCAACTATTACGGCTTCGTCCATCACACCAATTTCCCGGGTGTCGCGCCGACGAATCGCCCAGGGCGCAGCCGTCGGGCACCGGGCGCCGACGAGGATCACTGGAGTGCCTTTGCGACTGAACGACGTGAGATTTGCGATTTCGTCGTCTCCAACGACATCAAAGGCCTGACGATTCTGCACGGCGATGCCCATATGTTTGGCGCCGACGATGGCAGCAATGGCGACTTCTCCACCAGCGGTGGGTTCCGTGTCCCGGTGCTGTGCGGCGGCCCGTTGGACCAGGATCCCTCCATCAAGGGTGGGCCCTACAGCCATGGGGTTTATCGCGTGCGCCGCGGTGAAGGCGGGTTTGGCTTTGTCACAGTGACTGATCGCGGAGACAGAATCGACGTGCGCTACAGCGGACGGACCAGCCGCAACGAAGAGAAGATAGCGATGGAATTCACCGTCCCCGTCAGCAAGTCCATGATACAAACCAGGGCCGGACCATGAGAAAGACCAAAGGGCAAATCGTTGGACCGTTAAACCGTGAACCGTTGAATCGATGCAACGATGCAACGATGCAACGATGTAACGCTTCAACGTTTGGGTTTTCTCTGATGTTTGGGGTCTTGGTGTTTGGAGTTTCGGTAACGTCCGTTGCTCAGGAACAAACCACTGCTGCAAAAATCGATGGCGTGTGGAAATGGACGTTCACCATGCCGGATGGGACTAAAGCGGAACCGAAGGCGCGCCTGAAACGGGAAGGCGATACGCTCACCGGCGCTTCCATTCCCCGCCCTGGAATGTCTATCCCAATCACCGAGGCAATGCTGGACGGCGACAAAATTACATGGACTGTCATACGTGAAACGGGCGGTCGGACGGTGACTACGCGTTACAGCGGCCAGTTGGACGGCGAGGTGATCAAGGGCAAAATTGAGTCGGATTGGGCGGGCGAAACGCGCAGCTACGATTGGCTGGCCAAGCGCGCTCCGGACACGCCCGCGGGCACATGGAAATGGGAGACCGCCTTTGGCGCGTTCCGTTCCCAGAGCACGCTCAAACTTGAACTGGACGGCAAAGATAAGCTGAAAGGCAAATACAAGTCGCGCAACACCGAATCCGACATTCGCGAAGGCAAATTCAAGGACGGCGAAGTGTCGTTCGAGGTCGTGCGCGAACGCGACGGGGTGGAGTTTGTCAGCGAGTACCGCGGCAAGCTCGACGGTGACACGATCCACGGCGAGATGGAATTCGATTTTGGCGGCGAGACCCGCACGCGAGAGTGGATCGCGACGCGTGCCGACGATTAATTGTGCTTATCGCGAGTCGTAGTTAAGATCTGCTTAAGACCTTGTAACGATTCCGTAAATTCTTTGATCCGGACGCTGCGAGTGTTGACGGCTCGGTGGTTCTGGTTAAATTATATTTCATCCCACCAGGTCGGGTCTGCTCTCGCCTGAGAGCATTGTTAGGAGAGGTGCAGGATCGGAATCCTGCAAGGGCGGAAAAATAACAAATAACGTTTGTAGTGATGGCGTATGACTCGTAAAAGGATTGTTACATTGGGGGGCGCACTGCTTCTGGGAGCGCTTCAGGTCAAGGCGGGAATGTTTACCGCGAATTTTAACGATTGTGTCACGTTGCCGTGTTTACCGCCCGTGGGTAGCACGAATTTCGGAAGTGCCGTCATAGAACCCACCGGCGGGGTCGGGGACAGCGGCGTGCTCAAGCTAACGAAAAACGTCCTCAGCCAGCAGGGATCGTTTGTGATCGATGACCTCGACGCCGGCTTTCAGGTCAATGGGTTTGATCTTCACTTTAAAGTGCGCGTCGGCGGAGGCACGTCCCCACCTGCCGATGGCTTCAGCGTGAGTGTCGCGCCAGACGTTCCCAGCGCGTCCTGGAGTGAGGAAGGCATCGGCACGGGATTAACTGTAGCCTTTGACATTTTTGACAATGGCGGCGGGGAGGCGCCGGCGATTGACCTCAAGTTTGGCGGGACCGCCGACGCCAATGTGCTCCGCCACACGGTTGTGCCGATCAGCTTCCTGCGGACTGGCACGAATTTTGTCGATGTCAACATACGCGTGGACACAGACGGGACGGTGGACGTCGTTTATAACGGAATGCCGGTTTATACTGACGTGATTCTGCCGAGTTTCCAGCCGACGGCATTGGTGCGGTATGGCTTTGGTGCGCGCACGGGCGGTTTGCATGAAAATCAATGGGTCGATGACATCCAACTGACGACCACCGTCGGTCCTTTGACTCTGCGATTTATTCGCAACCCGTCCGACGCCAATGTGCTGGCTGGCGGGACATTGACGCTGCGCAGCGCCGTTAATGATCCCGCGAGCGTTTTGACCTACCAATGGCAGAAAAAGGCGCCAGCAGATCCGGGCTTCACCGACATTGCCGGGGCGACTGAGGCGACTTACACCACACCCGCGTTGACCCTGGCGGATAGCGGAACGCAATACAAGGTCAGGGCTGAAGGCATTAATAACAACGCAGAAAGCACCGTGGCGACGGTGACAGTAACCAGCATCACCGTGCCGGCGCCGACGGTGACGTTTAATTTCGATGATGGAATGGTACCCCCCAACACCGCTGTTTACGGGAATGCTGCGGTTACCATTGACGGCGGAGTCGGCGGCAGCGGTGTGCTACGGCTTACGGAACCAGTGAACGATCAAATTGGCACCTTTGTCATCAATGATTTCAACAGCAGCCAGGCCCAGGGAAGCATGACTGCCACTTTCAAAGTCCGTGTCGGTGGCGGTAGCACCCCGCCTGCGGACGGATTCAGTTTCAACTGGGCCGCTGACATCCCGGACGGCACGATCGGTCCAGAAGCCGAAAACGGCGGCAGTACCACCGGCCTAACCATCGCTTTTGATATTTTTGACAATGGCGGTGGTGAGGGTCCGTCGGTCGATGTTAAATATGGAGGTACTGTGCTCGCTTCGACGAAGGTGCCGCTGGACATGCTGGAGACCGGCGACGCGTTTGTGGACGTGCTCGTCCGTCTGCAACCCAATGGCCAGGTGGATGTGGCTTACAATAACGTTATCCTGCACAGTGGCGTTCAGCTTCCCGGATGGACGGCGCTTGCCAATGGTCGTTTTGCGTTTTCCGGACGGACCGGCGGATTGAATGCGTCGCAGTACGTGGACGACATCGGGCTCTCAACGACGCTGTTTACCGGGCCGATGGCTTTCACCCGCCAACCCAGCAACACAGTAGTGCTGGTCGGTGGAATGGGAACCTTCACCGTCGAGGTCAACAATCCGGCCCAGGCCACTTACCAATGGCAAGAGAGGGCTCCCGGCGGCCCCGGATTCAGCGACATTCCTGGCGCAACCAGCGCGACGTTCACCACGCCGGCTGCGACCCTCGCGGACAACGGCACGTTGTATCGCGTCGTGGTCACTGGCCCGATCAACACGATCACGAGCTCGGAGGCAAGTTTGACCGTGATCAACGCGGTTCGTCCAGCGTCGCCGGATGTGTTGTTCGACTTCAATGACTGCATCGCCGAGCCCTGCTCGCCTCCGGCGGGCACGGCCGTTTTCAGCAACCAGGGCCAGACGCGAGTCACGCCCACGAGCGTGCCGGGTGGCAGCGGTGTGCTTCGCTTGACCGACGCCGTGGACGGTCAGAGCGGTACCTGGATTATTGAGGACTTCAAAATGGGGGCAGCGATCGAGGGTTTCGTCGCGGCGTTTAACGTCTATGTCGATGGGGGCGAGACACCGCCCGCCGACGGCTACAGCTTCAATTGGGCGACGGATTTTCCAAACGGAACGCTCGGAGAGGCAGAGAACGGCGCCGGATCGGGTTTACGGATTGCGTTCGACATCTTCGACAACGGCGGCGGCGAGGCACCGGCTGTAGCTGTGATATGGGCTGGCGCCGTCGTGGCGGAGAGAAAGGTTCCAATCGAAACTTTGGAAACGGGCCTAGATACTTTAAAGGAAGTGATCATCAACCTCGAGTCCGATGGTACGGTTGACGTCGTTTACGGCGGCGAGGTCATCCATCACAATGTGCAGCTACCGGGCTTCAGCTCGCTGGCCGGCGCCAGATTCGGGTTCGCAGCGCGCACTGGCGGCCTGAACGAAAACCACTGGCTGGACGATGTCGCGATCAAGACGACGCTCTTCACCGGCCCGGTGGCCTTTATACGCGAACCAGCCGACACGGTGGCGCTGGTTGGAACAACCGCGACATTTTCAGCCGTCGTCAATGATCCCGCGCGATCGACGTTCCAATGGCAGCGCAAAGATCCCGGCGCTGGCTCATTTGTCAACATTTCCGGAGCAACGAGCGGCAGCTTTACAACGCCGGTTCTGAGTCTGGCCGATAACGGCGCAGAATACCGCGTCGTCGTTACAGGGCCAAACAACACGATCACGAGCCGCGCTGCGCTGTTGACGGTGATAACCATTGATAAACCGACGCCCAACATCAGCTTGAACTTCGACGATGGGGCAGTCCCGGCAGGAAGTGTGGTTTCTGGCAATGCTTTCGTGGACACCACCGGGGGCGTGGGTGGCAGCGGCACCTTGAAACTCACGATTAATCAAGATGGCCAGATCGGCTCCTTCATCATTACTAACGACGTGGATGCGGGGGCGAGGGTTTGGAGTTTTGTTGCTTGCTTCCAGATGCGCGTCGGCGGCGGCGAGATACCGCCCGCGGATGGCTTCAGCTTTGTTTGGGCCAGCGACCTTGAGGGCTCTTTCGGTGAAGAGGGCGCCGGTAGCGGTCTGATCGTTGCCTTCGACATCTTCGATAATGGCGGCGGCGAAGCGCCGGCCATCGACGTGCGTTTCAATACCATGGAGCTTCGTCACACCGTTGTGCCGATTTCGTTGCTGGAAACTGACGACGGAACGACGCCGACCTACGTGCCGGTTATTGTCCGCGTCGAAAACGACGGAACACTCGATGTCGTGTACGATAACGTGGTCATCTACCACAACCTGCCGCTCCCGGGCTTCAATGGCATGGTGGGCGGCCGATTCGGCTGGGGTGCTCGCACGGGCGGCCTCAATGAGAACCACTGGATTGACGATATCCAAATCGCCACTAGCACGGTGGAGCCGTTCCGGTTGTCAGTCACGCGCCTTCCGAGCGGGCAGATCCAGATCACCTACAACGGTGTGTTGCAATCGGCAGCCTCACTCACCGGCACGTTCACCGACGTGGCGGGCGC
>JAKEEH010000549.1 GCA_022616725.1 Limisphaerales bacterium
GAAGAGGACTTGCGACTCTTTCGGAAATACGACATGCCGAAAAATCAACGCCGTCTTGAGTCAGCCTGGGAGCAGGCCAGGCTGGAGCTGGATCGTTTGCGCCAGCGCACCTCCAACCAAATGGCCCAGGCCGAGGCCAACCTTCGGACCAGCCAGCGGGCTCTCGAGTTGACGCACGACAAACTCAAGGAGCTGAGACAACAACTGGAAAACTCAAAAATCAAAGCGCCCCAGGACGGTCTGGTGGTCTATGCCTCGTCGAGCGGTTTCGGTGATCGTGGGCAGATGCTGATCGAGGAGGGAGCGCAGGTGCGCCAGCGCCAGGAAATCATCAAGTTGCCAGACGTGTCCCAGATGATCGTGGAAATTCGCGTCCATGAATCGCACGTGCTGCAGATTCGCCCCGGCCTGGACGCTTATGTGACCGTCGATTCGATCCCGGATCGGCGCTTCAAGGCCAAAGTCACCAAAGTCGCCGTGCTGCCCAATTCCCAGGACCGCTGGATGAACCCAAATCTGAAGGTTTACAGTACAGACGTCCTCATAGAGGAGGAACTGCCGGACTTGAAACCAGGAGCGTCAGCGCGCGCCGAAGTCATCATCACTAATTTGGTGAATGCGTTGACGATTCCTTTGCAAGCGGTGACCACTGTGAAAGGCAGGCAAGTCTGTTACGTGCAGAACGGCGCTGACCTCGTTCCCGTGCCTGTCTCGGTCGGCAATTTTAACGACCAGTTCATCGAAATCCGCGGGGGACTCAAAGAAGGCGACCTGGTCGCGTTGACCCCGCCCGTGAGCGCCAGCGAAGACATCGATGCGGGCGGTTCCGTGCCTTCAACTGAAGAGACGCGGCCGGCTCCCGCCACCACAACGGCCAGAAAGAGCTCCATCGATCCGTCCAGATTATGATCCGGCGGCGCCGCAGTTCGGGATGGAAGTGGGTGGTGCTTGCGGCGCTCGGCACTGCGGCTGCATTTTACTTTTCCCGCGGCCTTTTCCAGGGCTTTCAAAAAACATATCCGCCCAACGCCTTTTACCAGGTGAAGCGCGCGGACATGCTCATTTCTATTGCGGAAGAAGGGGCCTTGCGCGCCCTGAACGAGACGGTCGTTCGCTGTAGCCTTGAAGGGCTCAATCGCGTCATTCACCTCGTTCCGGAGGGATCCTATGTCCAAAAGGGCGATCTCCTGGTCGAACTTGACAGCGCCGGGCTGAGAGATCGCCTCAACGAACAGGAACTCATCTACCAGGAACGGCTCTTCCAAACGCTGCAGGCGACCGGCAACCTGAAAATCCAGAAGAGCCTCGCCGAAAGCCAGATCAAGGATGCTGAACTCAAAGCCGAGAATGCGCAGTCGGATTTGGAAAAATACCGCGATGGCGACGCGCCGCTTCTAATCAAGACTGTCGAGGCCCGCAGCGGCGTCTTGGCGGAACAGGTCCGCATCGCCAGCGAACGATACGCCCGCACACAGGAGTTGTTCAAAACGGGAAACGCCACCAAATCCGAATTGGAAGCCGACGCGCTGACGCTCAAACGCGAACAACTCGCCCTGGGCCAGTACCAGGAAGACCTCCGGTTGATCAAGAAGTACGACCAGCCAAACCAGGTGAGGCTGCTCCAGTCGAACGTCGATCAGGCCAAGGCGGAACTGGCCCGTTTGCGCCAGCGGACCTCCAATGAAATCGCCCAGGCCGAGGCCGATTTGAAAACCAGTCAGGCCGCCTTGCAGGTGCTGGAGGAGGATCTTCAAACACAGCGACGCCGCCTGGAGAACGCAAAGATTTTTGCGCCTCAGAGCGGACTAGTTGTCTATGCGTCCGTGAGCCCGTTTCAGTTTGCGGGCGATCGCGAGGACAGACGGCGCGGCGGACGTGGCGGCGGCAGAGGTGGCGGGGAAGCGGGAAGTGGCGAATTTCGTGGCGGAGGTCGGCGTGGGGGCAGATCGGGCTTGGAGAGCAGTTCCGGCGGCGGTTCGTCGAGTCGTACGACCGCTGAGACCGCGCCCGGTAATCAGCGCATTGCATCAGCGGTCAGCGGCTCGTCGTCCATCACAGAGCCCAACGCCGCCGGCGCCCGCCAGGACGGATCTGGGACGAGTACTGGTGGCGCAGGCACGGGAGGCGCTTCTCCGGGCGGCGGCCGTTCCGGAGGCGGTGCAGGAGGTTCAGGAGGTTCAGGAGGACAGAACGTCAGCAGTCCCGTGGGGGCGTTCGCTTCCTATCCATCAATGCGTCCCAGTTCGGCGTTCGGCGGCTCGGGCGCCGCAACCAACCAGGCGGGGGCTGGATCAACTGCCGCGACCAGCAGTTCAAGCGCATCGAATTCGCTGCCTGGCGGTCAAAGCTCCTTCGGCATCGCCAACCAATTCGCGGCCCGATTGAGCGCGCAGAGCTTCGGGGACTTCGGTGGTTTTGATTTCTACGGTACGCCCGGGATCCTCGAGGAGGGGACCATGGTGCGGCAGCGCCAGGAACTAATCCGGTTGCCGGACGTTTCCAAAATGCTCGCGGAGGTTAAGATCCCCGAATCGCGCGTTCGCCAGGTCCGGGCGGGGATGACCGCGTACATCCAGGTGAACAATATTCCTCATCGCCGCTTCAAGGGTACCGTTCGGCGCGTCGCTCTCCTGCCCGACGCTCAATCCAGATGGATGAATCCTAATCTCAAAGTGTTTCCGACAGACATCCTGGTAGAGGAAGAGTTGCCCCTCCTTAAACCAGGCGTGTCTGCCAGCGCGGAAATCATCATCACCAATTTGAGCAAAGTCCTGAGCGTGCCGATCCAGACAGTCGCGCGATTGCGGGGAGAGAGTGTCTGCTTTGTCAAGAGAGGCTCGCGCGTCACGCCGGTTCCGGTCACCACCGGCTGGTATAACGATGCCTTTGTTGAGATTACCTCCGGATTGAAGGAAGGAGATTTCGTGTTATTGGCGCCGGTCAGTGATGAAGGCATCGAAGATACGCAAACCGCGGAAACGAATAATGTGGAGGCGGCCGGCGAAACCATTCAGCGCCCCACGCAGGGTATAGGCGAGCCCCCGGCGGAAGAGCGCAGATTTCAGCGCCGCAATGAAGACTCGCCGAATGGCGGCGCTCCGCCCGAACGGCGTCGAGATCGGCAGGGCTCCGGGCGGCGGCCCCAGAGCTCACAGGATGCTCCGGAATGAAACCCGCGGCCATTATCCGGATCCAGGGAGTCGAGAAGACCTACGACATGGGCGAAGTGCAGGTGCGCGCCCTGCGCGGCGTCAATCTCGAAATCCTCGAAGGCGATTACGTCGCGATCATGGGTCCATCCGGTTCGGGCAAATCGACTCTGCTAAATCTGCTTGGTTGTTTGGACCGCCCCACCGCAGGCTCCTACCATCTGGGCGACGAGGACGTTTCTCAGATGAACGATGACGAACTCTCCGAGGTTCGTGGCCGGAAGATCGGTTTCATTTTTCAATCCTACAATCTGATCCATCAGCTTTCGCTGATCGAGAACATTCAGGTCCCTCTTTTTTATCAGGGGCTGGATACGCCGAAGAACAGCCAGCGTTGTGAGCAACTGGCCGGTCTCGTCGGACTGGCTGACCGTCTGGATCACCGCCCGAATCAACTTTCTGGCGGACAGCAGCAGCGCGTGGCCGTGGCAAGGTCCCTCGTCAACGACCCCCTCATGATCCTTGCGGACGAGCCCACCGGTAATCTCGATTCCAAAACCGGCCAGGAAATTCTCGATTTGACGGATCGCCTCAATCAGAACGGAAAGACCATCATCCTCGTGACGCACGACCCGAACACAGCCGCCCGGGCGCGGCGCGTCGTGCATATGAAGGATGGCCTGATCGACCGCATCGTCGTGAACGAGCGGGGCGAACTTCCGCGGGCGGAAACGACTGCAGCCGTGACTGCGCTCGAGGAGGAAGCCGGCCAAGCCCATTCCACGTGGCGACGGGCCTTGCGCCCGCTCCAGGCAATGCAGGTCGGGACCAAAAGCCTTCTGCTGCACAAGCTCCGCTCCGTACTAACAATGCTCGGCATCATCTTTGGCGTCTGCTCCGTCATTGCCATGCTCGCGATCGGCGAAGGCGCGTCCTACGAAGCCCAGGAAAAGATCAAAAAGATGGGCAGTGCGAACATCATCATCCGCGCGGTAAAACCTCCGGAAGACACCAAGGCGAACACCTCCACTTCCGGCCGCGGTTCAGTGATCGAATATGGACTTACCTACAAGGACGTCAGCCGGATCGAGTCCACCATCCCTGGGATTCGCCACGTGCTGCCGATGCGCCTTATTCGCGAGAACGTCCGGTTTTTTCGCAATGAAGTTTCCGGACAGGTTGTTGGCACACATCCCATTTACAAAGATATTTCCGGTCTCGATACCTTGCGTGGCCGTTTCATCTCCGACGTGGACGACGTTCACCAAAACAATATCTGCGCGATCTCTTCGGGGTTGGCCAGGCGGCTTTTCCCGTACCAAGACCCGCTCGACCAGGAGGTCAAGATCGGCGCGCACTACTATCAAGTGGTCGGTTTGGTGCGCGAAACCAGCACCGAAGAAAAGCGGCCGCAGTCTGGCGAAGTGATTAGCCAGCCTTTGGACAACAACGTTTATATTCCACTTTCCGCTGCCCGCAGTCGCTTCGGCGAAACGTTAATCCGCCGCTCGGCCGGGAGTCAGGAACAGGAACGCGTGCAACTGCACCAGATCACCGTCCAATTCGCCGATACTGCCAGCGTCGAGACGGCGGTTCCACAGATTGAAGCGTTGCTGAATCGGTTCCACACCAAGCGCGATTTTGAGTTAATCGTCCCGCTTCAACTCCTGCGTCAAGCCGAGGAAACAAAGCGGCTGTTCAACATCGTGCTCGGTTCCATCGCCGCCATTTCGCTGTTAGTTGGCGGTATTGGCATCATGAACATCATGCTCGCAACCGTAACCGAACGCACGCGCGAGATCGGCGTTCGCCGTGCCCTTGGCGCCCGCAAACGCGACATCACTGTACAATTCCTCGTCGAAACGCTGGTGCTCGCCTTGGGCGGCGGATGCATCGGCGTAATCATCGGGATCGCCGTCCCATTCGCGGTTACCCAGATGGCTGGGATGAAAACCATCGTCACGCTCTGGTCGGTTGTGATTGCTTTCGGGATCTCCGCCGCCATCGGCGTGGTCTTTGGGTTGTATCCGGCCAAGGCCGCCGCCGCGCTCGATCCCATCGAGGCCCTCCGCCACGAGTAGTCACGGATCTTTGGTCTGAAATGCGCGTTCTGATATACGATCCAAATATCTCAGCGGTTTAGGGAAGGTGTTTCCGAATCCGAAGGCAAAATTGCTGGATCAAGTGGGGGAAGTGCCGCGACTGAGGCATTACGCCATTGGGCCCCAGCAGGCTTACGTTGCATTATCGCAAGCGCGATATCACCATGATTCCCCCCAGCAAAGTTTTCTTTAGCATTGAAGAGAATTATTCGCTCCGTATCCTGAGCCTGATCATGAAAATTGAGCTGGAACAGGAAGCAGATGGTCGCTGGATAGCTGAGGTGTCAGAGTTGCCCGGAGTAATGACTTACGGAGCAAGCCGTGATGACGCTGTCGCTCGCGTCCAGGCTCTGGCTCTGCGAGTGCTTGCGGACCGGCTCGAGAATGGAGAAAGTGTGCCGGAGCTAGGGGAGGTCTTCCAGGTAGCCGCATGAGTCAGTGGCCCTCGACCCGAGCCAGGCAGGTCTTGGCCGCGTTGTTGCGGATCGGCTGGCGAATCAAGCGGCAATCGGGCGGTTCCCATCGAGTGCTGGCCCGGGAGGGATGGGCGGACTTCGTCTTTGCCTTTCACGAGCGTGAGGAGATTGGGCCGAAGATGCTGGCACGGATTGGCAAGAAGACGGGATTAAGACCAGAAGATCTCTGAAAGGGGATACCTGGGAAGAGCGCTGCACCCCGCCCTCCATTTCGCACCAACGCCGGAGTTCCAGAGCGCGTCGCCGACTATCCTTACCTTCGGTCCGTCGCTCGACAACCATTGACGAGCTTCGCCACGACTGATCGAGATGTGGCAGCGACTACGCTCTTGAACGTGCGAACGGCTGCGAGAGAAATCTGCCGAGGTAAGCCTTCGCCGCGTTTTCTTTGGCGGCTTCGGTCGCGTTCTCTTTCCGAATCGCCGCCAACTCGCCTGCATCCAGCCAAATCCCGCCGCAGCCGGGGCAATGATCCACTTCAACTTCTCGTCTCTCACTGAAGAAGTGCCGCATCATGACCAGATCAGGGCACTTTGGACATTTGCGCCTGCGCTCGTAATCAACAACACGCCTTTCGTCGATCGGAATGTGCAACAGCGCGGCCCCTTCAAAATCAGCCGGGTCATCGACCTTCTTCAACTCAAAATTGTCGAACCAAATTCCGCCACAGCCGCCCTGGCAAACATCGACGGTCAGTTTCCCAACCGTAATTGGCACGAGCGAGAAATCACACGCTGGACATTTCATATGCGGCCCTGATACTCCCCGGTGACCACGCGGTTTTCAAGTCCGCTTAAAATAGTCGTAACAATTCACCCATCGGAGCTACTGTGGGCGTGGTTTACACGCTGCTGTTCCTGACGCATGCCGAATACAGTAAGAATCGATGGAAGAACCGATTATGAAAATCACGCAATTGAAAGTTCGATTTGCCAGCCTCCCCAAGGATTACACCGGCTTGTGCCGACTCCATCTCCCTCGTCCGCTCCGGGACAAGGTGGATTTTCAGAATGTGGTAGAAATCACCGACGCCATGGCCGGGCATAAGTTGACGCAGGACCAGCAAGACTATTTTGATCTCCTATGTCGGCTCCTGGAAGATTACGAGAAAGATCGCGTGGAACCGCCGGCTGTGGCTGGCCTTGCAGTTTTGCAACACCTGCTGACCGAACATCGAATGAGTGCGGCGGATCTGGCTCGGCTGTTAAATGTTCACCGCTCTCTGGGCGCGATGATCCTTCGCGGCGAACGCCAATTGACGCTGGCCCATGTAGCCACTCTCGCGAACCATTTCGCCGTTTCGGCCGACTTGTTTTTGCCGCCGGTAAACTGACGGCCGCGCAGCGCGTCGCGGCTCGCAAATCTGTTAGGCTGTTTCGGGGCACGCTCACCCTTCGTGAATTCAATTTGTCCTTTGGCCGATTTTCAAGTAAGCCGGGAAGATGGACCAGCAGTATGAAGTCTCGACGGACCCGGCTCGGCTTGACATGCGGCTGATCCATGGCTTTCTGCGCTCCTCATATTGGGCCCGGAACATTCCGCGATGCACCGTCGAACGTTCGATCCGCAACGCGCTTTGTTTTGGGGCTTACTGCGGGAGCGAGCAGGTAGCCTTCGCTCGAGTCATCAGTGATTTCGCCACATTTGCCTATATTGGGGATGTGTTCGTTGTCCCGAAACATCGTGGCCGCGGCCTCTCGAAACTTCTTATGCGCGCCATCCTCGATCATCCCGAGTTGCAAGGCCTGCGCCGATGGTTGCTTGCCACCAAGGACGCGCAGGGTCTATACGCGCAATTCGGCTTCAAGCCCGTCTCCAACATCGAAGACTTCATGACCATTCACAATCCCGACATCTATGCTTCGCCCCAGATCCAATGACCGTTTGGTGTCCACGCTTCAGCGTGCGATGTGTTCCAGCTACCCTTACCAGGGTCGGAGCTGAGGGATCATTCCTGAATAGGTAAACTCGCCAGACTTCAGCAGCGGCAATCCATCTCATTGCTCGTTGCGAGAACGCGATTATTGTGCCGTGTAATTGATTATGCCGAGTTGTTGAGGCGATTCCTCTGAAAACCGAAGGAATCGCCTCCTTTGTCTTTGCAACTCGGCATAAACAACTTACAAGTATGCGCTCACAACCATGCGTGATTTACGATGCAACGATTCGACGGGTCAATTTGAACGATTACCTTCAACGTGAAAATGGTTTGCCCCGACACAATCGAGACTGAAGACCAACTCGACGAGTTTCTCACTCGTCCGGGGGCCCCCCTCGTTGAATTCGTGAAGACCATCGCCGGTCCGCTTTTGATCCTCGGAGCGGGCGGGAAAATGGGGCCGACTCTCGCGGTCCTGGCCCAACGAGCCGCCTCTGCCGCCGGGAAACCCCTCGACGTGATCGCGGTCAGCCGCTTCACCGACAGTAAGGCGCGCAAATGGTTGGAGGATCGTAATGTGAAAACGACTTCCTGCGACTTGCTCCAGCGTTCTGCCATCGAGAAACTGCCCGAAGCGCCCTCGATCATCTACCTGGTCGGACTGAAATTTGGCACGGCGCAGAACCCCGGCGCGACATGGGCAATGAACACCATCCTGCCGGCTCTTGTAGCGGAGCGTTACCCGAAATCGCGCATCGTCGCGCTGTCAACAGGGAATGTTTATCCATTTTCCGATGTGAAACGCGGCGGTTCGACCGAAATGGATCCGCTCACGCCGTTGGGCGAATACGCGAACGCAGCCGTCGCCCGGGAGCGCATATTTCAATTCTTCTCCGTAAACCAGCAGACGCCCGTGGCGCTGCTTCGTCTGTTCTATGCTGTCGAATTGCGGTATGGCGTCCTTGTCGATATCGCGCAACACGTGTATCACGGCTCGCCAATCGAACTGACCAATGGCTATTTCAACTGCATCTGGCAGGGCGACGCGAATGAAATGATTTTGCGCTCTCTGGCCCTCGTCTCTTCGCCCCCTTCGGTGTGGAATCTTTGTCGTCCTGAAGTATTTTCGGTCCGTGATGTTGCGGCGCGTCTCGGCGAACTCTTCGGCCGGCCGCCGCGATTCACCGGCTCCGAAGCGCCGAACGCCTTGTTGGGAAACTCACGGCCACTGTGCGATCGGCTCGGAATGCCTACGGTTCCACTCACTACGATGCTTTGCTGGATTGCCAATTGGATTAAACAGGGCGGTCGCGATCTAAACCGCCCAACTCACTTCGAGGTGCGCGATGGAAATTACTGAGCTGCGCCGGCACCTTCTCGGCGGCCTTGTCATTCCGGCATGCCCGCTGGCGCTGAACGCCCAACGCAAGCTCGACGAGCGCCGGCAGCGCGGCTTGTTCAGGTATTATCTTGACGCGGGCGCGGGCGGACTCGCTGTCGGGGTTCACACCACTCAATTTGCCATTCGCGATCCCAAAATCGCGCTCTTCCAGCCGGTACTGCAACTGGCCGCGGAGGAAATCGCGAAACATAAAGCTCGCATGTTGGCCATCGGCGGCATCTGCGGCGAAACCAAACAGGCGCTCGGCGAAGC